>NZ_JBNAGB010000009.1:0-181298 GCF_049800975.1 Sagittula sp. S175 | reverse complement strand
CGCGCCGGTCGCCTTGGCGCAGCCAAGGCGAAACCCCACTGCATCCGCCTCACTCGGCGGCGTCATCCTCGATGGCATAGGTCTTGAACAAACCCGCCTGCGTCATGAAGAAGACAAAGATCCCCGCCGTCAGCCCGAAGGTCTTGAAATACACCCAGGTGTCCGTGGACATGGTCCGCCAGATCACCTCGTTCAGCACGGCCAGTCCAAAGAAGAACCACATGATCCGGCGCGTCAGGATCATCCAGCCTTCCTGTTTCAGGGGCATCAGCCCCTCCATCACCGACTGCAACCAGCTTTCGCCGCGCATCAGGCCGATGGCCAGCGCACCACCGAACAGCAGGTAGATCAACGTCGGCTTCATCTTGAAGAACCGGTCGTCATTCAGCCAGACCGTCAGACCGCCGAACACCACCACCAGCACCGCCGTCACCACCTGCATCCGGCTCAGGTGGCCCGTAAGCTTCCACAAGGCCGCCATCGACGCCAGCAGCACCGGCACAAAGCCCGCCGTGACCAGGATGAAGCCCTTGTACTCGGTCCCGCCGATGTCAAAGACCCGGTCCTTCAGCATCAGGTAGGCGGCAAAGAACCCCAAGATCGGGCCGAACTCCAGCGCGCTTTTCAGCATCGGGTTCACTGCCCGCTTGTCTTCTGTCGTCTCCACGCCGCTCTCCTTCTTGGCCTGCCTCCCAGATAGGCGCTTCAGCCGCCCAACTCAACGATGACCGCACCGGCGGCGATCAGCGCCATCAAGGCGATGCGCCGTGGCCCCACGGTTTCCTTCAACACCAGCCAGCCGATCAGCGCAGCAAAGACCGTCGAGGTCTCGCGCAGCACCGCCGCCTCGCCCACCTTGTCCAGCCGCGTCGCCATCATGATCGAGCCAAAGCTGAGAAAAGCCACAACTGCCCCGGTGACGCCGCGCGCCATCAATGGCCCCAGCGCAGGCGCCTCCGCCATATTGCGCCAACGCACTGCCGCGATCACTGGCATCAACAGCCCGTCGATCATGAAAAACCACGCGAGGAAGGTGAAGGGGTTTGCCGTCGCCCGGATGCCATAGGCGTCGTATGTCGTATAAAGCGCCACGAAGAGGCCCGTCGCCACCGCAAAGCCCAAGGCGGCAGGCAACGTGTCGCGCGCCACCTCCAGGAACAGGTAGTTGTAAACCGCGAGGCCAAAGATCCCAGCCAGCAGCACCGCCACACCCAGCCATTGCACGGCGTTGAAATGCTCTCCGAACACCAGCGCCGCGCCAATCACCGCGAACAAGGGCCCCGTCCCGCGCACCACCGGGTAGACCACCGTGTAGGCTCCGCGCGTGTATGCATAGGCCTGCAAGATTTTGTAAACGCAGTGGATGACAAAGGCCCCGGCAAAGATGGCCCACATGTGCGGCTCTGGCCATGGCACCACGAACAATGCAAAGGGCGCGGCCATCAGACCATAGCTGCCATCAATTGCCCCGCGCGACAGCCAAGGGTCATGCCGCCCCTTTTGCAGCGCACCGAAGACCGCGTGCAGGATCGCCGCCGACACCGCCAACCACAGCGCAAGCTGGTGCCCGGCCTCCGTGCCTTCGAGGGAAATCAGCCAGTCGCTCATGTCACGTTTCCATGCCGCATTCCCCGCCCCATGCACCGGGACGCCGAGGCACGCAAGGCAACACCGATGTTACGCAAACGCGTTCAGGTCTCGAGGCCCGTCAGCGCCGCGGCGAATTCCTCGGGGTCGAAGGGGGCCAGATCGTCGATCTGCTCGCCCACGCCTATGGCGTGGATCGGCAGGCCGAACTTGTCCGCCAAGGCAACCAGCACGCCGCCCTTGGCCGTGCCGTCGAGCTTCGTCATCACCAGACCGGACACATCGGCCAGCGCGCGGAAGGCCTCGACCTGCGTCAGGGCGTTCTGACCCGTGGTGGCGTCCAGCACCAGCAGCGTATTGTGCGGCGCGTCGGGATCTTTCTTGCGGATCACGCGCACGATCTTGGCCAATTCTTCCATCAGGTCCTGGCGGTTCTGCAAACGGCCTGCCGTGTCGATCATCAGCAGGTCCGCGCCCTCGGCCTGCGCGCGGGTCATGGCGTCGAACGCCAGCGAGGCCGGGTCGCTGCCCTCGGGCGCGGTCAGCACCGGCACGCCCGCGCGCTGGCCCCAGACCTGCAACTGCTCCACCGCTGCGGCGCGAAAGGTATCGCCCGCCGCGATCACCACCGACTTGCCCGCTGCCTTGAACTGGCTCGCCAGCTTGCCGATGGTCGTGGTCTTGCCCGACCCGTTCACGCCGACCACCAGCACCACCTGCGGCTTTTGCGGATAGATCGGCAAGGGGCGCGCCACCGGCTCCATTACGCGGGCGATTTCCTCGGCCAGCAACTCCTTGATCTCGCGGGCGGACACGCGCCGCCCCATGCGTCCCTCTGCGATGTTCGAGGTCACGCGCAGCGCCGTGTCGACGCCCATATCAGAGGCGATCAACAGCTCTTCAAGGCTTTCGAGCATCTCGTCGTCCAGCACCCGGCGCGGCTCGTCCGCCTTGCCGCCACCGATCAGACGCCCCAGTAGGCCGGGGCGCGTGGTGCCCTGCGGCTCGGTCTCCTCCGGCAGAGGCATGGGGTTCATGGCGGCAATGGGGGCCTGCGGTGCGGGAACCTCGTCCGCTTCCGGCGCGTCGACACCATCTTCGACGATGGCCTCCAGCCCCTCGTCCAGTTTCGAGGAGGACTTGAACAGCTTGTTCTTCAGCTTTCCGAAAAAGGACATGCACCGCGCCTTCTGCCTTGGGTCCCTTTCACCTAATACGCCGCGCCACTTAATGAAAGTGTGAGTTGACCCCGCGCAGCCCAGCCCTCTTATTGACCCCATGTGGGTGCGGTGGCTGTTCCTGTTGATCCTGTGTCTGCCCGTCCGGCTGTCCGCCGAGCCGGGTACACTGTGTTCGACCGGCACCCACGGCCATGTGCAATGCATCCGGCCCTCCTTTTTCGTCTACGACACCTGCCAGGCGATCGAGGCCTTTGCGGTCAGGAACGACCTCGATCCGGGGTTCTTTGCGCGGTTGATCTGGCAGGAAAGCCGGTTCGACCCGCACGCGCTCAGCCATGCAAAGGCCATGGGGATCGCGCAGTTCATCGCCTCGACGGCAAAGCTGCGCGGGTTGAAAGACCCCTACAACCCCGCAGAAGCATTGGAATTTTCCGCCGAATACCTCGGGGAAATGACCCGACGTTATGGCAATCATGGCTTGGCCGCCGTGGGCTATAACGGCGGCGAACGTCGCGCCGAAGGGCTGATTGCCGGAACAGGGGGCCTTGCGCGCGAGACCGTCGACTACGTGCGCATCATCACGGGCCTGAATGCCGAAACTTGGCGAGATACGCCGCCAGAGAGCCACGACTACCGATTGTCCAAGGACCTGCCGTTCCAGCAAGCCTGTTACGAACTGGCGCGGAACCGGCGGCTGACCCCTTACCCGGACCCCGAGCCGCCAAAACCGGTGATGCCGAAATGGGGTGTTCAGGTCGCCTTTGGCATCTCGAAACAGGCTGCGCTAAGCAAGTACAGTGCTGCAACACGCAGCTGCAAAGGCCTGATCGGAAAGGAGGAACCTTTCCTCATCTGGTCGAAAAGCCGTGCAAGTCCCAAGGGCGGATACTACATGGCGCGTCTTGGCCGCGACAGCCGCAATGCCGCGTGGAGCCTCTGTTCTCGCCTCAAACAGCGCGGTTGCATCTGCGCCGTCTACCGCAACGATTGATGTTTGACGTTGTATAACCGCATTACGCACCGAAGGAGCATGTCGGAGATTTCACTTTCCCGACATGCCCACAGCCTTTACCTCAAGGCGTCAGACCTCATCCGGGAAATGCCTCATCGTCAGACGGATCGGGTTCGGTGCCGCCTGTCCCAGACCACAGATCGACGCGTCGCCCATGGCCTGACACAGCTCTTCCAGCAGCCCCGTGTCCCACTTCGGCGCGCTCATCAGCTTGACCGCCTTTTCACAGCCGACACGGCAGGGCGTGCACTGACCGCAGGATTCATCCTCGAAGAACCGCAACATGTTCAGCGCCGCGTCCCGGGCGCTGTCCTGATCCGACAGGACCACCACGGCAGCGGACCCGATGAAGGTGCCATGCGGCTGCAAGGTATCGAAATCCAACGGAATATCGTCCATCGACGCAGGCAGCAGGCCAGACGACGGGCCGCCCGGCTGGTAGGCCTTGAAGGTGTGACCGTCGGCCATGCCCCCAGCCGCCGCGATGACGTCCAGAATGGTGGATCCGGCGGCCAGCAGGTGAACGCCGGGCTGCTTGACCCGACCGGAAACCGAGTAGGAGCGCAGTCCCTTGCGGCCGTTCTTTTCGACCTTGGACAGGATCTGCGGACCTTCGCGGCAGACCTTCGACACCCAGTACAGCGTCTCGACGTTGTGCACCAAGGTCGGGCGATTGAAGATGCCGACCTGGGCGACATAGGGCGGGCGGTGGCGCGGGATGCCGCGCTTGCCTTCGATAGATTCGATCATCGCGGATTCTTCGCCGCAGATGTAGGCACCCGCGCCACGGCGCAGATCGATGTACCCCGGTTCGACGATCCCCGCATCTTCCAGCGCCTTGATCTCGCGCTTCAGGATTTCGTGGATCGCGGGGTATTCGTCGCGCATGTAGATAAAGGCGCGCTCGGCCTCGACCGCCCAAGCGGCGATCAGCATTCCCTCAAGGAAAACATGCGGTTCGCCCTCAATGTACACGCGATCCTTGAAGGTTCCGGGTTCGCCTTCGTCCCCGTTCACTGCCAGGTAACGCGGCCCGGGGTTGGCCCGGACAAAGCCCCACTTGCGCCCCGAAGGGAAGCCCGCACCACCAAGACCACGAAGACCGGAGGCTAGGATGCGCTCCTGCACCTCTTCCCAGTTGCCGTTCTCGCGCAGCGATTTCAGTTCCGCATAGCCGCCCTCTTCGAGGTAGGCCTCGAGAGCCTCGTAGGGCTCGACATGGGCGTGGGTTTCGCCCGCTGCGATGGCGGCCTCGACCTTTTCGACCGTGGCGTGACCAATGTGGTTGTGGCCCAGTTCCAGCACCGGCGCGCTGTCACAGCGTCCCATGCAGGGCGCGCGCAGGACGCGGACCTCTTCCGGGTTCATGCCGGACTCCAGCGCCGCGCGCAACTGCTCGGCCCCGGCCATCTCGCAGGACAGCGAGTCACAAACACGGATCGTCAGGGCGGGCGGCGGGGCCTCGCCTTCCTTCACCACGTCGAAATGCGCGTAGAAGGTCGCGACTTCGTAGACTTCGGCCATGGACAGGCGCATCTCGTCGGCCAAGGCGCGCAGATGCGCCGCCGACAGATGGCCGTATTCATCCTGGATCAGATGCAGGAACTCGATCAGCAGGTCCCGCCGCCGCTCGGTGTCGCCCAGAAGCGTGCGCACCTCGGCCAGCGCCTGATCGTCGACCTGCCGGCCCTTCGGCGTGTTACGCCCCTTGCCGCGTGCGTTCTTCCAGACGCCCTTGCGCTCGTCGAGTGCCATGGTCGTACCTCCCTGATCCGTTCCCGCGCAACATATCCGCGCCCACGCGACCTGCGCAGATGAAAAACGACGCCTTGAAGCGGTGAACCGCCTACAAATGCCCCGGCTTTTGCCCGATGGGTGACGGAAAGTTCCGATAAGCGTAAGACATCCAATGGTATCGGGGTGGTGGGACATGGCACGATTCACGCTGGCAACGCTTGGCATGGTGGCGCTTCTGGCGCTGGCCATCGGTGTGGGTGCGCCCTTTCCGTCCTTGGCGCTGCTCTACATCACCGTCTTCACCTTTTTCATGGACAAGATCACCGCGCTGGCCGCGCCAGATCATCCGGGGGCGGAGTTTCCCGCCGGGAATACGCTGTCCGCGGCTCTGGGTCTGCTGCATTTCCCGCTGCTCTATGGCGGCGTCTGGATGCTGGCAGAAACCTCGCAGCCGCTGCTTGACAAGGTGTTCGTGTTCTTCGCCCTGTCACTGTACCTCGGGCAGGTCAGCAATTCCAACGCCCACGAGCTGATCCACCGCGCGCCGCGCGCGCTGCGCCGCCTCGGCATTGCGGTCTATTCCTCCGTGCTGTTCGGGTTCCACGCCTCGGCACATACGCGGGTTCACCACGTCCATGCCGCGACGCCACAGGACCCGAATTCCGCAGCCTTTGGAGAGGGTTACTATCGTTTCGCCCTGCGTGCCTGGCGCGGGGCGCTGCGCGAAGGCCACCGGGCAGAGCGGCGTCTGCGTCCCACGGGGCCGACGCCCTACACCGCCTATGGGCTGGGTGCGCTGGCCTCGCTCGCACTGTCCTTTGCGATTGGCGGACCAAAGGGCGTGCTGGCCCTGATCGGTCTGTCCCTCTACGCGCAGGCGCAACTGCTGCTGTCGGACTACGTCCAGCATTACGGGCTGCGCCGCCGCGAAATCGCGCCGGGCAAATACGAACCTGTCGGTCCCCGGCACAGCTGGAACGCCCCGCATGGGTTTTCCTCGGCGCTGATGCTCAACGCGCCGCGTCATTCCGACCACCACGCCCACCCGACGCGGCCTTACCCGGGGCTGGACCTCGATCGCGCGCAAATGCCGATCCTGCCGCATTCCCTGCCGGTGATGGCCGTGATCGCCCTTGTCCCGCCGCTTTGGCGGCGCGTGATGGATCACCGGGTCAGGGATTGGCAAAGCACCGCCGACTCGCCGTCCGCCGCTTAACCATTCGTTAAACCGTCTCTTTGCGATCTTGCCGGATTCTGGCAGAATTGTGGCATGAGACACCTGCTTGCATCCGCCCTCCTCGCCGCTTCCTCTCTGCCCGCGTTGGCGGCAGAGCCGCTTTCGGCGCAGGCCTTCGAATCCTATGTCGACGGCAAGACGCTGTATTTCGGCATGGCCGGACAGTCCTACGGGGTCGAAGAATACCTCCCCGACCGCCGCGTCCGCTGGTCCTTCCTCGATGGGAAGTGCAAGGAAGGTTACTGGTACGAGGCCGACGCGGGCCAGATCTGTTTCGTCTACGAGGACGCGCCGGAAGACCCGCAATGCTGGAGCTTCTTCAATGAGGGGTCGAAGCTGCGCGCGGTGTTCGAAAACGATCCGACCGCCACGGTCCTCTACGAAGCGCGCCAGAACGACGAGCCGATGATGTGTTACGGGCCGGACGTGGGGGTCTGACGCGCGTCAGCCCTTGGCCAGTTCCAGCGCGGGCCGCGTGACGCCATCCTTGCGCAGCGCCGTCATGCCCTCGCGGATGTAGTCGCACAACACGCCGGTGATCGCGGTCTTGCCGTTGCCTGCGTACAAATTGATGAACTGCGTGCCCAGTTCGGGCAGCGCGTCGTCCTCAATGTATTCGACAAAGGCCGGGGCGTGCCCCTGAAGCCGCGCCGTCACGGCAAGGTCCGCGCTGATCGTCGCGTCCACGGTCATGTCGTTGTCGGAATCCACCGCCAGTTCCCAGTTCAGGTTCGCCCGGTCCAGCGCGCCCAGGGCGTGCTCCCGGAACCCGCAGGCGCGCGCAAAGGCCACCCGCAGCGGCCGCCCCTTGCGTGCGTGCCCGCCCGGCGCGCCGATCCAGCGCATCGGCACCTCCAGCAGCATCTCGCCGCCGGTGTCGATCCCCGGTTCCGTCGTCAGGATCACATCCACCTCGCCCTTGGCGAACTGCGCCTTCAAGGCGCGCGTGAAGGAACTCAGCAGTTGCACTTTCACGCGGGGATGCGTGCGGCCCATGCGTTGCAAGACCTGCGGAATCACCGGGTAAACGATGTCATGCGGCACGCCGAGGACGATCTCGCCCTCCCATTCGTTCGCCGTCAGCCGCGAATAGATCTCGTCGTTCAGCTCCACCATCTTCTGCGCGTAGCCCAGCAGCTGTGCCCCGGCGGGCGTCAGCGCCACGCCGCGCCCGGACCGGTCGAGCAACTGTAGCCCAAGCATTTCTTCCAACCGTTTCAACTGCATGGAGACAGCGGATTGCGTCAGGTTGAGAAATCCGGCGGCGCGCGTGACCCCGCCGGCCTCTGCCACCGCAACGAATGACCGCAATACCGTGATGTCCAGATTTCGCATTCATCAAGCCTTGTGATGGAAGGTTTCAACAACATTCGTTTTCAAAATACATCCACAGCGGGCATATATCAATCACTCAAATCGAAATCGCCACCTCACCACAAACTGTGATGGGTAAGGCGGCAGGTTCTGCGCACATGCCCGGTCAGACGCCGGAGCATTAACGGCACCTGCTTGCCCGCCCTCGGACGCAAAAGGATACAACCCATGCAACGCACCCTCTCCCTCCCCCGCGCGCCCCGCCTGCCCGCCCTGCGCCCCTTCGCCCGCCTGCGTGCATGGCAGGCCATCGCCCGGCAGCGCCGCACCCTGCGCCATTTGGATGACGCCGCCCTCGCAGACATCGGCCTCAGCCGCACCGCCGCACAAGCCGAGGCCGACCGCCCCTTCTGGGATGCCCCCGGCCATTGGTACGAGTAATCTGCATCTTTCGCCGGAAACCGGGTCGAAAGCCTTGAAAACGCGGGCCAGCTTGCCGATATTTCCGCTAGGGTCCGCGTTCGCGCGCGGGGTCCGTGCTATGAAGCGCGGAGTTCAACAGGGTTCCATTCGGAGGCATTCAATGGCTGAATATGAAACAGTCGGGGCCCGGGGCATTTCCGGCTCCCGCGCTGCGCAGATTGACGAGGGGCTGCGGTCCCACATGAACAAGGTGTACGGGCTGATGTCCGGCGCACTGCTGATGACCTTTGCGCTGGCCTACCTGGTCTCGCAATCCCCGGCGCTTCAGCAGGTTCTCCTTGTGTCGCCGGTCGTCTGGATCGTGATCTTTGGCCCGCTGGCCTTTGTGCTGGTGGCGAACTTTGCCCTGCACAAGCTGTCCGTGGGCGCGCTGAACGGCCTGTTCTGGGCCTATGCCGCGCTGACCGGCGTGTCGCTGTCGACCATCTTCATCATGTTCAACATGATGGACGTCATCACCGGCCTGTTGCTGACCTCGGTCGGCTTCCTCGGCCTGACCATGACCGGCTACCTGACGAAGCGTAACCTTGGCCCGATCGGCCAGGTTGCGGGCATGATGACCTGGGGCCTGGTGGCCTGGGGTATCTTCGGCATGTTCTTCGGCATGGGGTCGGGCGGCTTCCAGATCTACAACATCGCCATCCTGGCCGTGTTCGCGATCCTGACCGCCACCTCGACGCAGGAGATCAAGAACACCTACCTCGAAGCCCGCATGCACGGCGGCGCAGAGGCGCAGCAGTTCCTCGACAAGGCCGCCATCATTGGCGCGCTGCAGCTGTACATCTCGTTCATCGCGATGTTCCGCTCGATCATGTACCTGTTCATGGGCAACGACGACTGATTGTTCCCACATCTGACAGACAAAGGGCCGGTCCAAGTGACCGGCCCTTTTCTTTTGCCCCGCCGCCAGGGATTTGCGCTACCCTCTGCACGAGAGGGAGGACAACCATGCCACGTATCACCGAAGACAAGGTTACGCGCGAAAACGGCACCTCGGAGGCCCTGGGTCAATGGGAGACGCTTTTGTTCTCGGACAGCGGCGGGCTAACGCAATTCGGCGCCTTCGTCGAAATCCTCGCTCCGGGCGCCAGCAGTTCACATGCCCACTGGCACGAAGAGGAGGACGAAATGGTCTACATGCTCGACGGTGAGGTGGTACTGATCGAGGGCAGCGACGAAAGCCCGCTTCTGCCCGGTATGGCCGCGACATTCGCCGCCGGAGCTGCGCGGGAGCATCGGCTCGAGAACCGCAGCGACGCGCCTGCCCGCTACCTTGTCATCGGAACGCGCAAGCCGCGCGACCGCGTGCACTATCCCCGGAACAACGACCGTGTGCTGCATGTGGACCGAACGTCCGCCGAGCGCCGCTGGACCCATGGAGACGGTCGCCCCGCAGACCCCATTCCCAAATGAAAAAGCCGCGCAGTTGCCCGCGCGGCCCGTCACTCGGCACACATAAAGAAGTCAGTTCATCGCCAGCGTTTCCGGCGAGGTGCCGGTGGTCGCCACGCTCACCACGTCGCCTTCGCGGGCAAAGGTAAACATCTGGCCCACGTGCCCCGGCAGACCAAAGGTCACCGAGTCGCCGTCCACCAGCGCCATCTGCAGCTTGCCGCCCGCCGCGTCATCCTTTGCGGCGTAGTAGGCCACCAGTTCGACGGCTTCGCCCGCGCCCTTGGTCCAGTAGACGGACATGTCGACGGTGGCGTGGTGCACGGTTGCACCTTCCATCTGCTTCAGGGTCACGGTCTCGGCCTGAGCGGCCATCGGCAAGGCAAGAGTGGCCAGCACGGCAAGGGTACGGATGGTCATGGGGATCTCCACGGATCTGATCGCAGCAGTCTTTCCGACCGCCAGTGAATCTTCTGCATCGCAGCATGACAGAAACGTAAGACCGGGACCACGCACAACAGCGCATAGCCGTTATGACGTGAAATCAATCACTTATCAGCATACCATCGTAGACAAAACCCGGCAAGCGGTTTCTGCACCTGCACAAAATCGCTGTACCACCGCCAAACGCGACAAGGCCGCGCAGTTTCCCGCGCGGCCTTGTTCAAATCCTGTGAGGTCCCGTCAGGGACGCAAGATCACTTGATCTTGCCTTCCTTGTACTCGACGTGCTTGCGCGCAACCGGGTCGTACTTACGCACGGTCATCTTCTCGGTCATGGTGCGTGCGTTCTTCTTGGTCACGTAGAAGTGGCCGGTGCCTGCGCTCGAGTTCAGGCGGATCTTGATGGTGGTCGGCTTCGCCATGGTAGGTCTCCCGGGGTTGTCCCTTGCAACGCCGGGGGAGCGCCCCGCGCGTGAAAATCGTATGGAGCCTGCCTTTTACTCGGGCCTGCGCCCGAGTCAACAGGCTGCCCTGCGTATAAAGCAGGTTTTTGATGCGCGGAGGGCCTGTAAGCCGGATTCTGTTCCCCGGGGTCTCCCCCGGTTCGACGACCATTCCTCTGGGCCACGCGTTGCCACGTGGCTCTAGCTGCCAACCCGAACCCCTCGGGCCAAAGCCGCCCTGTCCCGATATGACCAGCCGGGCGAACCCGGGGAGGCATCAGGCGGACGCGGGGTCCCTATTAGGCATTGCTCCCGGTGGGGCTTGCCATGCGGGCGATGTTGCCATCCCCCCGGTGGGCTCTTACCCCACCGTTTCACCCTTACCCTCGGGCGAACCCGGGGGCGGTATCATTTCTGTGGCGCTTTCCGTCAGGTTGCCCTGCCCGGGCGTTACCCGGCACCGGTGCTTCGGTGAGTCCGGACTTTCCTCTCGGGTTACCCCAAGCGGCCGTCCGGCCCTCCGCGCGCGCCCCACATAGAAAGCCGCGTGCCACAAAGCAAGCCCTCGTTCAGCCGATGGTGCCCAGTGAACGGACTGCAGCGACGAATATCACCCGTAGGGCGCAAAACCCGCCCCTGCCTTCATCTTGATGCAAATACCTCGGAGGGGTCCGGGGAGGCAGCGCCTCCCCGGCGGGGGGGGGGGGGGGGGGGCCCCCCCCCCCCCCCCCCGGGTCGCTTGCCGAAGGCAAGCGAAACCGCTCGACAACACTCCGATCAATACGCTGCGTTCACCGCAAAAGCAGCGGCATCGCCAGCCAGTCCGCTATGGCGTCCGCAACCGCGTTGGGCTGTTCCAGCATGGCCAGATGTGCCGCTCCGTCGATTACCCGCAAGGCCGCTCCCGGGATGAGCTCTGCCATGAACTGATGGCGTTTCACCGGCAGTTGCCTGTTCTCGGCACCGCACATCACCATAGTTGGCATCGCCAGCTTGCGCAGTGTGCTTTGCTGGTCGCGCCGACGTTGCTGCGCACGGGTCTGGCGGATGAACACCTCTGACCCCAGACCTTGCGCCATGTCCTTGACCAGCGCGACGATCTCGGAACGCCACGGACTTGGGGTCAGTTCGGACAAATGCAACACCTCGTCAATCACGCTCTCGAATTTGCCTGTCTTTGCGCGAATGATCTGCGGGTCGCGCAAGGCCGCCTGCTGCGGCGTCTCGGGCAGCGGAGAGGTGTCGATCAGGCAAAGCCGCGTCAGCCGGTCCGGCGCGCGCCGTGCGACCTCCATCGCCACGACGCCGCCCATGCCACACCCCGCCAGTGCGAAGCGCTTCGGCAATATGTCCAGAAGGTTCGAGGCAATCTCCTCGGTGCGCTCCCCGCTGGTGATGGGGGCGGCCATGACCGCATGCTTGCGCGACAGCTCAGCAAGTTGAGGGCCGAAGAGCCGGGCGTCGCACATCATCTCGGGCAGGAAGACGATGGGCTCACGCATCCCGACGCGCCCTTTGCCCGCGTTCTGCCGCTGCCCTCGTCACCCCAACCCCTCGTGAAGACGTCTCAATCGTAAACGCAAGGTAACAGAAGCAGGACCAAGCGAAAGGGGGCGGGCGAGAACAGGATGAAATTTGCCCAAACCTCCGCGAAACGTGAAAGGGCCGCGCTCCCTTGAACGCGGCCCTTGAGACACCTGTCATACGGTGATGTCTACTGCGTCTTGATTTCATCCCAGAACACGCCGAGGTGCTTGGACACGATCTGCCCGTAGCGCTCGCTTTCCTTCAGCGCCGCCAGCCCCGCGTTGAAGCGGTAAAGGAAGGTCGTTCCCCGCCAGTGGGTCTTGGAAATCACCACGTGCAACCCTTCCACCGCCAGCGGTTTGTCCAGCGGCACCACGCGCCCGCGCAGGCCCATTTCCTCGATCGTCTGCGCCCCAAGGAAGACGTTCACCGTCACGGCATCCACTTCGCCGTCCAGCAGCTTCTGAAAACAAGCCTGCGGGCTCTCGGCCTGCACCAGCCTTATCAGACCTTTCGTGATCCACTCTCGGCCCGGGCGGTCCAGATCATGCGTGAAATACCCCGCCGGACGGCACAGCGTCTTGCCCACCACGTCGGCATCGTCACGGTAATCAAAGCCGCTGTCGGACTTCACGAACAGCAGCACGAGGATCTCCACCAGCGGATCGCTGAAATGGAAGTTGGCGCAGCGCTCGTTGTCCGGCGTCGCGTCGCAGTCGGGCTTGTACCAGGGGAAGCCCATGTCGAACGTCTTTTCGGCCAGAGCAGGAAAGAGGTGCTTGGACCAGTCGTCTTCCCAGGTGATCGAATAGGTCACCGGCGCGGGCGTCGACTCCATCGCGGCGTTGACGATCTCGGTGATCATCCCCTGCCCCGGCCAGTCCTGATCGGTAAAGGGGGCAAAGTTGCCGCCTGTCAGCAGCTTCAGCTCGGCGTTGTCCACCCGCAAGGGCGTGGCGTCCTCGACCACCTTCTCGGTGCCCGGCTCGCAGGGCAGCCTCAGGCTGTCGCCCGGCGCGACCTGAAACACAGAAGACTGCAAGGCCGCCTCGTTGGCATAGTAGATAAGCGTCCATTTCTCCGGATCGCCGTACTTGGTCTGCGCGATGGTAAAGACCGTGTCGCCGGGCTTCACCACGTAGTCTTCAGGCGTGCAGCTCTGTGCGGATGCTTCGCCGATGCCCAGCGTCAGGGCCAGTGTGGCGACCACTACGGCCGCCGCGTTCCTCCTGAATGCCATGGATCAGAGCCCCGCCCAGATGCTCGACATGTGCTTGTCGACGATCTTCAGGTATTCGCCCGAGGCGCGCATCTTCTCCAACCCATCATTGAAAGCGGCGATCAGCGTATCGGCGCGCGGGTTCGAGGTATGCGCCACCGCGTGCAAGGTCTCGATGGCCAAGGGGCGGCTCAGTTGCAGCTCAACCGCATCGTTCAGGCGCATGTCGCGCAGCACCACCCGGCCGGTGAACTCGTTGATCGCGACCCCGTCGGCCTGCCCGGACACCAGCCGCATAAAGCATTCCTCGGCCGTTTGCGCCTGCTGCAGGCGCGCACCAACCTTCGCCAGGTAACCCGCGCTCTGGCCTTCCCGCGTTGCGGCGGCATGACCCAGCGGCGCACAGACGCGCAGCCCGGCAAGGTCTGACTCGGCACGATAGGTCACGCCCGAACCCTTGGCCGTGAACAGCACGACCAGCATCTCGAACATCGGCTCCGAGTAGACGAAATCGGTGCACATCCGGTTCGTCGTGCCCTCGGCACACTCGGGCTTGCGCCAGGGAAAGGCGATGTCGACCATTCCTTCCGAAAGCATCGGATCGAGGTGCGCCGACCGGTCATTGATCCAGTAGATCTTGTGTTGCCCGGTGTCCTCGTTGTTCACGAAGGCGCGGTTCACGATGTCGGTAATCATCCCCGATGACATCTGCAAACGGTTGGTAAAGGGACGGAAGTCGTCTCCCGCCAGCAGCTTCACGTCGACGCCCCGCTTGCGCTCTGCCTCGGCACGGGTGCGCTGCGCCTGAGTTTCCTGCGGCGGCGGAGCGACGGCGGTCGTTTCGACCGCAGCCACCTGTTCGATCGGCGTGCCGCCCTTCAAGCCTTTGGGAAGACCGTTGATGCACGGCATCCGGTAGGTCTGGCCCACCTGGATGGCATCCGGAGCCGGGATCTTGTCGATGTTAGTGCGGAAGATGGCGGTCCAGGCACCCACGTCTTTATAAAGATGGTCAGCGATCAGCGTCAGCGAGTCTCCCGGCTGGACCTTGTACAGGCCGCCACAGGTTTCCTGTGCGGATGCCCCCATTGTTCCGGCAAGCACGAATGCCGCCGCCCATACGCTGGCGCGCGTGACCATGTCGATTTCCCCCAAAGTTATGCCGCGAAAAATGCCCGGATATGGTGGGACTGGTCAACGCTACATCTAGGGAATGTGGTCTTGTCCATATGTATCAATGACTTCGCACACGATAGTGCGACGATCACCATACGTCCGAATCGCCAGTCCCGTGTATCGGACGACCTTATCCACAGAATCAAATCTCGAACCGCCGAAACGGTTGACCGGTTAACGTTAGGTTAACACATCCGCGACATCACCACAAAAACTAGCCTTTGGAATAGATGGAACACTCCTTTGGGTCAGGCCCCCGTTCAAGCCTCGGATGCAAGGATCTGCATCCAGACCGCAACGGCGTCGAACAGGGTCCATTCGCGACGCAGCCCCTCCGGCCCGAATTCGGCATGGCTGATTCCCATGATGTGGACATGCGCACCGGTCGGGCGGCCGAACAGTCCCCAACCCTCGTGCCGTCCGGTCAGCGACCAGCGCAGCGCCGCGCGCGGCGGAAGCATCGGTTCCTCGAGTCCAATGCGGTGATGCACCACGAATTGCGCGCCCGGCAGCGCCTGCCGCAGCCCCAGCCAGAACCGCTCTGCAGCAGCCCAACCGTGGCATTCCGCGCCGCCCGGATAATTCAGATGACAAGCGCGGTCATATTGCTCCGGCACGACCGACAACTGCCCGGCCATGAGCCGCTCCAACAGCAACTCGAAGGCCAGCCCCCACGTGCTGTCGTTGCCTTTCCCGGTGTAAGGACCGGGCACGTCGACTTCGGGGCAAAAGACGGGCTCTTCGCTCCCCGGGTCCTCCAACCGCGCCCGGGCAAAGCCTTGGACATCTTGGCCGATCTGAGAGAGTATTGCAGCGGTATCAACCACTTGCCATTCGTCACTGATCTGGTTGGCCTTGGCAAAGCGGTCCGCCATCACACGGTAGCGCAGCGCCTTGCCCGTGGGACTGCCCCACGCGCTCTCGCCGGAATGTCGCCCGACCACCACCATGCGATGTGATCCGAGGAAACCCCGCCGGTCGGACCCGGTCCAGATGACTTCCTCGCCAAGCAGCCTGCGATCCGGAACGGCCGCCATGTCCGGCAGTCCCGCGGCCAGAACCGCTCCCGGCCCCTGTGCCACGCCCCGCGCATCGCGGTGAATGATGGCCGGGTGATAATAAGACGGCAGCGCCGCCGCCAACCCGCGCTCCTCCCAGATTTCACGGGCCCCGGTCAGAAAATAGTCCTGAATATCCCTAAACCGTGCATCGAATTCCTTCATGTCGCCCCTCCGGCCTGTCTCGCCCTAGGGGATCGCTCAAATTGATGAAAATCCGTTTACCAAGCTGCGGCATGCCCCTGACAGGCTCCCACGCTCGTGCTTCTTTGGTTTCAAAAATACCCTCGGGGGAGTCTCCAAAGGAGACGGGGGCAGAGCCCCCTCTTCCCGTTGGCGGATCATCAACTCTCTGAATATCCGGCCCAGCGGAACTGCCCCTCCGGTCCCAGCGCCGAGAAGGGATTCCAGGCCACTTCCCAGATATGCCCCTCGGGATCGGCAAAATAGCCGATATGCCCGCCCCAGAACACGTCATGCGCCTCCCGAAGCACCTCGCCACCGGCAACGCGCACCGCATCAAGAACAGCGGCCACCTCGTCCTTTTCGCGCACATTGTAGGCATAGGTCGCAGCGCCGTGGCCCAGACGCTCCACCGGCACGCCCATATCGCGCGCCAGATCCTCCAGTCCGTACAGCCCAAGCGACTGTCCGATCAGATCGAACACCACGATGCCGTCCTGGCTTGGCACCCGCGCCCAGCCCAGCGCCTCGTAAAACGCGGCCTCTGCGGCGATGTCCCGACAGCCCAGCGTGATGAGGCTTACCCTTTGATCCATCGAAAATCTCCTGTTCGTACCGCCGTCAGACCTACCCGGAACCACTGCCAGTTTCCGGCGGCAGGCTGCGCACCCAGTCCAGCACGCGCGCGGCAATCGGCGCGGTCATTCCGGGCGACATGATGTCCCCTGCGATGACGTGATGCCCGGGATCGTCCCCGGCCCCGGTCTCCACGGCAAATATCTCTGCCGCAGCGCCCCAGTCCGCCGCGATCTGTCGTGTGCGCGCGTGGTCCACCAATGCGTCGCGGTCGTCGAAGACAAACAGCCCCGGCACCCGCGTCGCCCCATGGTCCATGGCGTTCACCGCCTTCACCGCCTGCCCCATGGGCAGCAGGGCCACCGAGGGGTAACGCGATGTCCAGAAATGCCCATGCGCCTCGGAGGACGGCGTAAACCCGCGCTCCCGCCCCGCCAGAAGCGGCAGCCACCAACGTGCGCCGGGCCATGTGGTCAACACGGCCTTGGGATCGCGCACCCGGTAATTCGGTGCCAGCATCACCGCCCCCGCAACGCCCCGCGCCATATCCTGCTGCAACGCCAGCGTCAGCAGCGTGCAGCCGGTGGAGCATCCCATGACCAGCACCCGCCTGCCGATCCGCCGCCCGATTGCCAGCGCTTCGGCCATATCCTCCATCCAGCCATCCAGCGTGGCCTCGGCCATAGCCGGCCCGGACCGCCCGTGCCCCTTCAGCCGCGTGAAATGCAGGTTCGCCCCCAATGCCTCGGCCACCCGGTCCGGCAGGGGTCGCAGTTCCTCGGACGTAGCCGAGAACCCATGCACGTAGACCACCGCCCAATCCGTGCCGGTCTCGGGCGCGCCATGCCAGACGACACGCTTCGCGACTCCTTCGCGCAGGTCCGGCACGCGCGCCTCCTGCACCGAAAGGAACAGGTCGACGCCACCATCCAGCTGACGTTCGTCGAACCGCGCCGAGGTCACCCGCCGACCTCGATGATGGCCTTCTCGACCAGCGCAAGGCAGTCCGGCGTCGAAAACCGATGGTCCGCCCCCTTCACCAGCGTCAGCGACACGTCCGGCCCCTCGATATGGTCCAGCAAAGTCAAGGCCGTTGCCCGCGTGACCGCCTCGTCCTCGGTGCCCTGCAACAGGCGCACCGGCCAGTTCATCCTCAGGGACGCGCGCAACACCAGGTTGCGCCGCCCGTCCTCGATCAGCTTCCGAGTCACGACGTAGGGGTCTTCATAGGCAGAGGGCAACAGCACCTGCCCGTCCTCCATCACCTGTCGGCGCTGCTCGTAAGAGAAGCTCGCCCAGAACCCGTCCTCGGTGAAGTCTGGCGCGGCGGCGATGCCGACGAACCCCGCGACCGACTTCAGCCGCCGCGCGAGGATCGACGCGATCCAGCCCCCCATCGAGGACCCCACCAGCACGACCGGCCCGGTGCAGACGTGACGGATCACCGCCTCGGCATCTGCCGCCCAATCGCCGATACAGCCCAGTTCAAAGATGCCCCCCGATTGCCCATGCCCGGCGTAGTCCAACCGCAGGAATGCCCGCCCGCGCGCCTCTGCCCAGGCCTCCAGATGCACCGCCTTGGTGCCTTCCATGTCCGAGCGGTAGCCGGACAGGAACACCACGCAGGGGCCATCCCCTCCGGTATACGCATAGGCCAGACGGTCGCCGCGTGGTCCGTCGATGAAGGCAATCTCTGCCATGAAAATCCTCCCGTGTTGTCCTGACCTTAGCGCAACTGTTGCAAAGGCCAAGACCCCGACCCACGCGCCCACCGCATGGCTCTGCGCGAGGAACACATGGCTGGACACAGGGGACCGTCATCCCGCGCGTCCCGTAACGCCAAGCAACACGCCCGCGCGGCCAACAGAAGCAGCCATCGGACATCCAAATAAAAATGTCCCGGCCTTGTCGGCCGGGACACATCTTTCCGTCAGGACCCAAAGGATCAGTTGTTGGCGGCCACGAAGGTCTCGGGGATCGCGTATTCGTGGATGTAGTCCACGATGGCCAGCGCATCGTCAGCGGCCTGCGTGTAGGCATCCAGCGTCCCCTCGGCAGAGACATTGGCGTTGCCAAAGACCACCTCGTAGACGTTCACCGTCTCAGCCACCCACGATCCGTCCGGCTGCTGCACCAGCACCTCGGCGGTCACGTCGGCGTAGGTCGACACCCGGTCATAGGTAAAGCTGCTGTAGTCGATGTCGGAATAGGTCACCGACCCGATCGTCTCCGTGTTCACGCCGATGAAGGCGTTGATGTAGGCGATCTCGTCCGAGGTGAACTCCCCCGACTTGTCCGTGGCCGCGGCAAGGAACGCCACCGATCCGGCGAGGTCTTCGGCGGTATAGGTGCCATCGACCATGTAGTCGAAGTCCGTGCCCGGCAGGTCATCGACGCCCGGGATCGTGCCCGTGGTCATTAGCGAGACGTAGATCGCGAGGTTCTCCAGCGGCGAATCGATGGTCTGCTCCACGCCGTCCACCGTCAGGACCAGACGCCCGGCGGCATCTGTCGTGATCTGGGTCGCGGCGTTGAACAGGTCGATCACCTCGTCGGCGCGACGATCCAGAACCGAGGTCGGCGCACGCCCGACGTTCAGTCGCCCGATTTCGACCTCCTGGGCGAGGCTTTCGTCCAGCGGATGGCCGTCCTCGTCCAGCGGGATCAGGTTGCCGTCGGCGTCCAGCGGCTGCGGAAAGCCCTCGGCGGACAGGATCGGAACCCCGTTGTCATCGCGCAGGATCACGTAAAGGTCGCCAAACAGGTCACCCTTGGTGGTGCCGGAATTGTCCGGCTGACCGCCTCCGACGCCGTCCTTGCCGCCGGGAACACCGGCCCAAAGCGGGCGGTCAGAATCGTCATCTTCGCCTGTCAGGTCCAGGAACAGGTCCGTCATGGGCTTGCCCGTGGTGGCCTCGGCCTGAGCAGCCATCTGGCCACCGGCCTCCGCCCCACCGGTCCGCGCCGCCTGCTGGTTTACGCCGTCATCCCCTTTCACGACCGGAGCCGCAGGGGCCGCCTGAACCACCGGAGCCTTGGCACTGCCGGACCGGCTGGTCGATGCCTTGCTGGTAGCCGGTTTGCTTGCCCCAGACGACTTTGCCCCGGCAGAACCGCCCGCCCCTTCCGGCTCCACGATGGGCGCATCCGGATCGACGGTATGGCCGGAACTGCCCTGCTGCGAGGTGGCGGACTTGCCACCCGCGCCAGAGCCAGAGCCAGAACCCGAGTCAGACCCGCCCGAGCCGCCACCATCACCGCCGCCGCCATTGCCACCATCACCGCCGCCGCCACCATTTCCGGCAGCAAAGGCCGGAGGGGCGTCGAACATCACGAGTGTTGCCGGCATAGCCGCCATGATGAGGGCGACCGTACCAAGAAGTTTCATCTTTCCAGATCAGGTAAGCATCGTCTTGTTCCCTTTCGCGGCGCATCGACCCAGCGTCGATACGCGGTCAAGCTCGGCAAGCTCAGGGAGAGTTTATCGCACTGTCAGACCGCCCAGTTTAATACGGCACAAGTTGCGCGAAAAAATGCAAATTCTGGCCACTAAAAGTTAACGCCCGCGCCGGAATCACCCGTCCACGCTTTGCGCCAGCACGCGACTGATCGTGGTCAGGCTTTCGCCGCTTTCAGCTTTCCACTGGTTGAACGCCGCCTGAACCGCTGCCCAGCCCTTTTTGGAGGTCGGCAGTTTGTCCACCACGCCTTCTGCCCGCAACCGGGCCACGACCGAAGAACTGAGGATGTAACTCTCCACCCCCATCTGACGCATCACGTAGGCGCCCGTCGTTCCGCCCAGCCGCGCGCCCCGGTCCTTCAGCCACAGCGCAAGCCCCGCGAAATCCTCCGACGGCCAATCCGCTATATAACGGCCAAAGGACCCGTGCTCCGCCGAGACCTCCTGTATCAGCACCGCGTTTTGCTGAATCGCCCGCACCTTGGGCGGCGAACGGATGATCCGCGTGTCCGTGATGAGTTCATCGAACCAATCCTCGGACATATGCGCCACCCGCGCCACGTCAAAGCCGTGAAAGGCCTCGTTGATGCCCGGCCACTTCTTTTCGACCACGGTCCACGAGATGCCCGCGGGCAACAGCGCCCGCGCCATCTGCGCCAACCAGTCCCGGTCGGGAGTGGCGGCAATCTCGTCGCCCGTCTTCACCTTCGGCATATCCGCCAGCACCACCGACCGCCCACCTTTTCGGTCCGCCGCGATGTCGAGGATTTCTTCAAATGACCGCATCACTCGGTACTCCTTTTTTCCGTGGAAAAAAGGTCACCCCTCCTCGACCTCGTCAAGCCCCAGCGCCAGCAAGCCGCCACAAACTGACAGAGCCGCAAACCCTGACAGCGCCACCACCGGCCCAAAGGCCGACAGCACGCCCCCCAGTGCGCCCACCGCCAGCAGCAACACCCCGATCAGCGTATTCGCCAGCGCCGCGTAGGACGACCGTGCGTCCTCCGGCGACATGTCCACGAGGTAGATCGACCGCCCCTGCCGCACACCGTGATAGGCCACCATCAAGCCGAAGAGCACCACCGGGATCACGTATCCGCTGGCCAGCCCCATGACCTCCAGCACCACCGCCAGCGCCATGAACCCCGCCGCGACGAAGCCCGACAGCGCCAGCACCAAGCGCGAGGAGCGGTCCGACAACCGCCCCCAGACATAGCTGGACACGAAGGCCGCCGCCGAAGACGCCAGCAGCAGCGCGCCCAGCCCTGACAGCGCGTCCTGCCCGCCACCCAGCAGCACGAAATACGGCGGCGCGAGCGCCGTCACGGTCAGCGCCCCGCGCGCATAGATGAACTGCCGGAACTGCGGATCGGTCTTCAGCGGCGTCAGGTCGATGCCAGGGGCCTCCGGGTCCGGGTCCGAGGCTTTCTCTTCCAGCGTCGAAAACACCGCCCCGGCGCCGAGCCACAATACCGCCGCCAGCCCGATGGCGATCACCACCGGTCCCTGCGCCTGCCCCGTGCCAAAGATCAGCACCAGCGCAAAAACCAGCACGGCGAAGGATGCCACCGATCCCGCCACGCCCGTCACCGCGCCGCGCCGCGTCTTGGCCACCGTCTTGCCGAGGATGTCCTTGTAACTCACCGACCCGAGCGACCGGCTGATCGCCAGCAGCGCCAGCGCTGCCGCGATGGCCAGTCCCGCCGCCATGCCATCCAGCGTCAGTGCCGCGAGCGCGATCAGCGCAGCGCCGATCCCCTGCCCCACGACGCTTGTCACCCAGGCCCACTTGCGATGCCGCAACGCCTCGACCCGCCCCGCCAGCAGGATCTGCGGCAACAGCGCCCCCGCCTCGCGGATCGGCACGAAACTCGACACCACCGCCGCCGGAACACCCAAGGCATTCGCCAGCCAGCTCAGCACCAGCTTCGGGTCGATCAGTCCGTCCGCCACCTTGTTCATCGACAGCGACAGCATGTGCCGCAAGCCGTTGCGGGCCTCGACCTCCGGCGCATCCTCGGCCCCGGTCAACCGGTCGTAAACCTCACTCGTCGTATCGCTCATCTCGCATCCCTCGCGGCGCTTGACAGCCCCGCCCTGCACCGCCAATGAGGGCACCGTAAACCATAACCCGCAACCGGGCGTTCCGTGGGCGCCAAACCGACGAGGAGACGAGGCCGATGGCCCAGATTTCCCTGACTTTCCCAGATGGCTCGAAACGTGACTTCGACAAGGGCGTGACGCCCGGCGAAGTGGCTGCCAGCATCTCCAAATCCCTCGGCAAGAAGGCGATTTCCGCGCAGGTCGACGACCAGCACTGGGATCTCGCCTGGCCGATCGAGGCCGATGCCAGCATCGCCATCAACACCCTGCAGGACGAGGCCCCGGCGCTGGAGCTCGTCCGCCACGACTTTGCCCACGTCATGGCCCGCGCCGTTCAGGCGATCTGGCCGGACGTGAAGGTCACCATCGGCCCCGTGACCGAACACGGCTGGTTCTACGACTTCGACCGCGAAGAGCCCTTCACCCCCGAGGACCTCGGCGCCATCGAGGCGAAGATGAAGGAGATCATCAACGCCCGCGACGAAGTCCGCACCGAGGTCTGGGACCGCGACCGCGCCCGCAAGTACTACGAGGACGCGGGCGAACAGTACAAAGTGGAACTCGTCGACCGCATCCCCGAGGGTGCGCCGATCCGCATGTACTGGCACGGCGAGTGGCAGGACCTCTGCCGCGGCCCGCACCTGCAACACACCGGCCAGCTGCCGGGCGACGCCTTCAAGCTGATGGGCGTCTCCGGCGCGCATTGGTTCGGCGACACCTCGCGCAACCTGCAACGCATCACCGGCGTGGGCTTCCGCAACCGTGAGGAGCTGAAAGCGCACCTCAACTTCCTTGAAGAAGCCGCCAAGCGCGACCACCGCCGCCTTGGCCGCGAAATGGACCTGTTCCACCTCCAGCCCGAGGCCCCGGGCCAGATCTTCTGGCACCCGAACGGCTGGACAATCTACACCACGCTTCAGGACTACATGCGCCGCCAGCAGAAGAAGGGCGGCTATGTCGAGGTCAACACCCCACAGGTGGTCGACCGCAAGCTGTGGGAAAAATCCGGCCACTGGGAAAAGTACCAGGAAAACATGTTCATCGTCGAAGTGGACGAGGACCATGCCCGCGAAAAGGCGATCAACGCGCTGAAGCCGATGAACTGCCCCTGCCACGTGGAAATCTTCAAGGTCGGCCTGAAATCCTACCGCGACCTGCCGCTGCGCATGGCCGAATTCGGGTCGTGCGCGCGCTACGAACCCTCGGGCGCGCTGCACGGCATCATGCGGGTGCGCGGCTTCACGCAGGACGACGCGCATATCTTCGCCACCGAGGAACAGATCGGCTCCGAATGCCAGAAGTTCATCGACTTCCTCTCGGCGATTTACAAGGACCTCGGCTTCGCCGAATTCCGCGTGCTGTTCTCGGACCGCCCGGAGAAACGCGCGGGATCCGACGAGGTCTGGGACAAGGCCGAATCCGCCCTGCTGGCCGCGACCCGCGCCGCAGGTGTCGAACCGGAAATGAACCCGGGCGAAGGCGCCTTCTACGGGCCCAAGCTTGAATTCTCGCTGACCGACGCCATCGGCCGAGTCTGGCAGTGCGGCACCTTCCAGGTGGACTTCGTCCTGCCCGAACGGCTCGACGCGAACTACATCGGCGCGGATGGTGAAAAGCACCGCCCCGTCATGCTGCACCGCGCCTGCCTCGGCTCCTTCGAGCGGTTCATCGGCATTCTGATCGAGGAACACTCCGGCAAGCTGCCCTTCTGGCTCGCACCCCGTCAGGTGGTTGTCGCCTCGATCACCTCGGACGCCGATGACTACGTGCACGAGGTCGTCGCGCAGTTGCAGGCTGCAGGCGTCCGCGCCGAGGCCGACATCCGCAACGAGAAGATCAATTACAAGGTCCGCGAACACTCGCTGGGCAAGGTCCCGGTGATCCTCGCCGTCGGCCACCGCGAGGTCGAAGAGCGCACCGTCTCTGTACGTCGCCTGGGTGAGAAACAGACGTCGACGGCAACGCTCGACGCGATCACGTCGGAACTGGGTCTCGAGGCCACGCCGCCGGACCTGCGCTGACAGTGCTGAAATGACGCTGAAGGGCGGCCTGACTGGCCGCCCTTTTGCTTGCGGCGCGACCACCTCACCGCGCCCCGGGCTGTAACATCGCTGACGAACTGCGTGAGCAAGCTTTCGCCGACAGCCCTCCACCCCGCGCGCCTGTAACAATTCGTCGGGCAAAGCGCCTGACCAAGCGTCAATTGTTACGTCAACTCCGCGATTCGCCCTTTAATTGCAGGCTTTCGCACCGCCTCCCCTCTCACATCGCCATGACGCGCGCTGACAGCGGCGTGACCCACAGGCCCGTGAATGGCCGATCCGCAGACTGCGCGGCATCGTCAGGGCACCGCCTCGTCATGGGGACGACCGGCGGAAACGGTTACGCAAACAACCACACGGAGATTACACAATGACCGCACGCATCAAGACCGTCGCCCTCATGGGCGCCTTCGCCGCCGCCATGTCCGCAGCATCGGGCGCATCGGCCATGGAGCAGGAAAAGTGCTACGGCGTCGCGCTGGCTGGTGAGAACGGCTGCGCCGCCGGTCCGGGCACGACCTGTGCCGGCACCTCTACCGTCGATTACCAGGGCAACGCCTGGACGCTGGTGGACGCAGGCACCTGCACGACCATCGAACTGCCCGCCATGGCGGACGGCCACGCCCGCATGGGCAGCCTCGAGGCGCTCGACCGCGACCTGCCGAACGCCTGAACCACGCGTAGGTCGGGGTTATTCCCCGACCTGCCTTCCCCAAGCGAGGCCGCCCATGTTCGACCGTTCCAACATACTCCCGCCCGCCCCCGGCGTCGGCTACAAGCCGCAGCACCACACCGCGATACTGAACGATCCCGCCCCCGTCGCATGGCTGGAAATCCACGCCGAGAACTACATGGGCGACGGTGGCCGCCCCCACGCGCTTCTCCGCGCCCTCTCCGAACGCTTCCCAATCTCGGTGCACGGCGTCGGCCTGTCGATCGGCGGCGAAGCGCCCCTCGATCGCGACCACCTCGCCCGCCTGCGCCACCTGAATGACTGGCTGCACCCCGCCTCTTTCTCGGAACACCTTGCATGGTCCACCCATGACGGGGCCTTCCTCAACGACCTCCTCCCCCTGCCCTACACCAACGCGACCCTCGCCCGGGTCTGCACCCATATCGACCAGGTGCAAGAGGCCCTTGATCGCCCGATGCTGCTGGAAAACCCCTCCAGCTATCTCGCCTTCGCCGAAAGCACCTGGGCCGAGCCCGACTTCCTGCACGAAATCACCCGCCGCACCGGCTGCGGGCTGCTGCTGGACATCAACAACGTCTTCGTGTCCGCCACCAATCTCGACTTCTCGCCGCAGGACTACATCGCGCACTACCCGCTGCATGCCGTGGGCGAAATCCACCTCGCGGGCCACGACACGCAGGAGGACGAGCACGGCGCGCCCCTGCTGATCGACAGCCATGGACGCGAGGTCGCCGATCCCGTCTGGCGGCTGCTCGACCTGACGCTTGCGCGCTCCGGCCCGCTGCCGCTGCTCATCGAGTGGGACACCGACGTACCGGACTGGCCGACGCTTGCGACCGAGGCCACCCGCGCCGCAGACGCCCTGACCCGCCTCGCCACACCGGCAAACCACGGCGTGCCCGCATGACGTCCCTCATCCCTCAGGAACAATTCCGCGCCGGGCTGCTCGACCCGTCACAGCCCGCGCCGCCCGGTCTGCGCGACGCGCTTGGCCGCCCCGCCGGACGCCGCTACGATGTCTACCGCAACAACGTCACCGCCTCCGTGCGCGAGGCGCTGGAGACCGGTTTCCCGGCCACCGCCAGCCTCTTGGGCGAACGCAACTTTGCCAGCGTCGCAACGCGCTACCTGCGTCTCACCCCGCCCGCCTCGCCAATCCTCATGCTCTACGGAGAGACCTTCCCGGCCTTCCTCGAAACCCTCCCGGATCTCTCCCACATGGGCTACCTGCCCGATCTGGCGCGGCTGGAGCTGGCGCTGCGTCAATCCTACCACGCTGCCGATGTCCCGCCCTTTGCGCCCGACCGCATCGCGTCGCTGACAGAGGCGCAACTCGCCCACGCCCGCCTGACCCTTGCGCCCGCCACGCGCCTTGTCCGCTCCCCCTGGCCGATCCTCCAGATCCACCGCCGCGCGCTTGACCCCGGCAGCCCCGCACCCAAGCCCGTGGCCGAGGACATTCTCATTACCCGCCCGACACTCGACCCGCTGCCGCGTGTTTTGCCCAAGGGCGGCGCGGATTTTCTGCAAGCCCTGAGGCGCAGCCTGCCACTGGCAGAAGCCGCAGCCACCGCAGGCCCCGACTTCGACCCGACCGCGACGCTGACGCTACTCCTCAGGGACGCGGCCATTGCCACCCTGCACATCGACGGAGATGCCATATGATCCGCCTCGCCACGACCCTGCTCCCGGCCATCCATCGCCGGCTCGACCGCCTCACTCCCTTGCTACCGCTCCTGCTACGCGCGGCCTTTGCCGCCAGCCTGTTCGGCTACTACTGGCAAAGCGCGGGGACAAAGGTCTTTGCCCGCCAAGGCGGCGGCCCCTTCGACATCTTCACATTGGAATCAGGCGTCTACGCGCAGATCTTCCCCCGCCAGTTCGAGGCTGCGGGCTATGACCCATCGAAACTGAGCCTGTTCCACGACCTTGTCGCCGCCATGGGCACATTCGCCGAATTCGCCCTGCCCCTGCTGATCGTGCTTGGCCTCGCCACCCGCCTCGCCGCATTGGGGATGATTGGCTTCATCGCCGTGCAGACCGCCACCGACGTGTTAGGTCACGGCGGCACGCTGGGTCGCCTCTTCGATGCCCGCTATCAACTGATCGACGAACGGCTGCTCTGGATCACGCTTCTGCTGGCGCTGGTCATCACCGGCGCGGGCGCACTGTCCCTTGACCGACTGGTGACCCGGCGTCTGCCCGGCACCCGTCCCGTCACTGCGTAGGGCGGAGACTCCCTGCCTGCGCCTGTCAGACGCCCAGCGCGGCCTGCGTGGCCTTGTCCCAGCCCAGATACATCGCTGCGCCATCCACGATAAGCGGCCGTTTCATCAGCGTCGGGTTCGCGCGGATCAGATCCAACGGTGCGCCCTGCCGGGCCGCCGCATCCATCTCGCGCCACGTCGTCGACCGCGTGTTCAGCACCCTGTCACCAAAGCGTTCAAGCGCGGACATCAGCACCTCGTCCGGAACGCCCTCCGCGCGCACATCGACAAACGTCGCGCCCTCCAGCGCCTTCAACGCTTTCCGACAGGTGTCACAGGTTTTCAAACCATACAGAACCATGCGCCGTCCTCGCCCGCTTTGTGCCCAAACCTCGTTAACCAAGTTCACATAAACGGCCCTCCACTGAAACACGATTCAGTTTTTCTTGATTTTTCCGAAAGCGACCTATCCAAAAGTAGAGTGACCTTCGACGATCTGCGACCGACACGCAGGGATTACTGCGCTTCCGGTTCTGAAAGGCGAACGTGACAGGGTGGCCCCACCCTATCATGGGGCCTGACGATGGACTTGGAAAGGAGCGCGGAAACCATGCCGAGCGGCACCGTGAAATGGTTCAACACCACCAAAGGCTACGGCTTCATTGCGCCTGACGAAGGCGGAAAAGACGTTTTTGTACATATTTCAGCAGTCGAGCGGTCCGGTCTGACCGGCCTCGCGGACAACCAGAAAGTCAGCTTCGAGCTGCGTGAAGGCCGCGACGGTCGCACCATGGCCTCGGACCTTCAGCTCATGTGACGGTTACCGGAACGAGTTTACGGGCCGCGGCCAGTTTCGCGTCCCGTCAAGCCAAGCGTTAACCCGATTTGCTTAAAATGAGAGCGACTCGGGATTTGGTACATGCGTCCCGGAAAAGGAGGACGTCATGCCCATCCTCGGCAACACAACCGCGCTCATCACCGCTGCGCTTCTGGCCACAACCGGTTCGGTCTTTTTCGGGGTTCAACGCCTGCCGCCCCTGACCCAAGCCGATGCCGAGACCTTTCCGGAATTTCATCCTTTCCGGTTGCGCAGTGGCATTCGCAAGGTCGCAACGGACCCAATGGCCTATTGCAAGGCGCAGCTCTCCGGCGTCAATTGCGGCTGCTTCAACGCCACGGCCCGCCAACTGCTGAACAGCCGCAATCCGCGCGCAAGCGGTTGGAAATATGCCGACGATTGGGACCTGGTCAGGACACAGGCCGCCGACGTCTGCAGTTAACTCTGCCCGGCACCTGCCGAAAAGATCAGATTGTCGACACTTGGTGTGCGGCTGACCTCATCCGGCAAGGGTCTCGTTAACCCGATCCCGCCAGACTGTACCCGCGCCGGGCGACGACAAATGCGACCCGGCCTGGGAAAGCTTGCATGCCACTTGTCGGGACCAATGCCATCCTCATCGCCGCCGGGCTATTGACCACCGGCGCGCTTGTCGTCGGGGTACAATTCCTGCCCCCCCTGACGCAGCCCGATGCCGGCACATTCCCCGAATTCCAGCACTATCGGCCGCTCGACGGCCAGCGCGGACTGCTTGAGGCAAAGGATGCCAGCGGCCGCACGCAGGTCTTCGACCCTGCGGCCTACTGCCGCGAGGAATTGCCCGGCGTGAACTGCGCCTGCTTCCGCCAGACCGCAGCGCAGGTTCTGGCAGACCGCAACCCTCGGGCCGCAGGCTGGCGCTACGCCAACGACTGGGACCTCGCCCGATCTCAGGCCGAAAGCGCCTGCCGCTAGCGATCACGCCGCCTGCAACCGCTTGGCCTCCTGCCCCGCCAGACGGATCAGCTCCTTCATGTAGGGCTTCTCCAGATCCTCCGTCCGCACCGCCGCATACAACCGGCGCGTAACCCCGTCCTTCGTCAAGGGCCGCGTGATGTAGTCCGAGGAATACTTCACCTCGCGCACCACCCAGTCCGGCAGCACCGACACCCCGCGATTCGACGCCACCAGCAGCAGGATCACCGCCGTCAGTTCCACCTGCCGGATTGCCGCCGGTTCCACCTTGGCAGGCGTCAGCAACAGCTTGAAGATATCCAACCGAGCGCGGTCTACCGGGTAGGTAATCAGCGTCTGCCCACGGAAATCTTCTGCGTCGATATAATCCTTCTCCGCCAACGGATGCTGCGCCGAGGCGACGAAGACCGGCGCATAATCGAACAGGGGCACGAATTCGACCCCCGGCAATTCCTCCGGATCGGAGGAAATCACCACGTCCACCTCTTCCTTCATCAGCGCGGGCAGCGCGTCAAAGGCCAGGCCGGGGCGAATATCCACGTCCACATCGCCGAATTTCTTGCGAAAACCCTCCAGCACCGGGAACAGCCATTCGAAACAGGCGTGGCACTCGATGGCGATATGCAGCCGCCCGGACCGCCCCGCACGCAGACCCATGAACTCTTCCTGCGCGGCTTCCACCTGCGGCAAGACTTGCTCTGCCAGCCTCAACAGCCGCATCCCCGCCGCCGACAGTTTCATCGGTTTGGACCGCCGCACGAACAATTCCACCCCGGCCTGATCCTCCAGCCCCTTGATCTGATGGGACAAAGCGGACTGCGTGATGTTCAGCACATCCGCCGCCTTTGCCAGCCCGCCATGGTCGTGGATCGCCTTGATTGTCCGCAGGTGACGGAATTCGATATGCATATTCACCTCATGTTGAAGATGAGTTTTATGAGTTTGCCTCACCATGCTGCAAGTGCCATATAGAGGACAAGACGCAAACAGCAGCCGATGCGTCGCAATCGCGACCCGGCCCCGAAAGATAGAGAGACAGACCATGACCCGCCCCGAGATCAGCCTCGAATTCTTCCCGCCGAAAAACATCGAAGGCACCTTCCGCCTCTGGGACTCGGTGCAGGTGCTTGCCCCGCTGGCGCCGCGCTTCGTCTCCGTGACCTACGGCGCCGGCGGCACCACGCGCGATCTGACCCGTGACGTGGTGGCCACCATCCACAAGCATTCCGGCCTGCGCACCGCCGCCCACCTGACCTGCGTCGACGCCACGAAGGAAGAGACCCTGCAAGTCGCCCGCGACTTCGCCAAGGTCGGCGTCACCGACATCGTCGCCCTGCGCGGCGACCCGCCCAAGGGCTCCAACGGCTTCGTGCCCCACCCCGAGGGCTTCGCCAACTCGGTCGAGCTGATCGAAGCGCTGGCCGAGACCGGCGACTTCACCATCCGCGTCGGCGCCTACCCGGACGTCCACCCCGAAGCCGCGACCGCCAAGGCCGACATCGACTGGCTGAAGCGCAAGCTCGACGCCGGTGCCTCCGAGGCGCTGACACAATTCTTCTTCGAGGCAGAGACCTTCTTCCGCTTCCGCGACGCCTGCGCAAAGGCCGGGATCGACCAGTATATCACCCCCGGCATCCTGCCGATCGAGAACTGGAAAGGCGCGCGCCGCTTTGCCGAGGGCTGCGGCACCAAGATCCCCCAGTGGGTCGTCGACGCCTTCGAGACCGCCGAGCGTGACGGTCGGTCCGACCTGCTGGCCACCGCGATCTGCACCGAACTCTGCGACGAGCTGATCCAGGGCGGCGTGGACAAGCTGCATTTCTACACGCTCAACCGCCCGGAACTGACCCGCGACGTCTGCTTTGCCCTCGGCGTCACGCCGGAGCTGAAGCTGGAAAACGTCGCCTGAGCCAAGGCGACCCAGACAAAGGAAACGCCCCGCGCCTGATGGCCGGGGCGTTTTGCATTCTACCATCACGCGGCGAAGGCCGCGCCGCTCACCCCTTGTGGGTCTGCACCCAGGCTGCGAAGCGTGCCATGAACCCCGCCAGGAACTCGCGGCTGCCTTCCACGACACCGCCGTCGGTCAGGATATCCTGCACCTTGCCGACATAGGCTTCCGGCTGCTGCATGGTTGGCATGTCGAGGAACACCAGCGACTGCCGCAAATGGTGGTTGGCACCAAAGCCGCCCGTCGCCCCCATCGAGGCCGTCACGATCGCCGCCGGTTTGCCGCCCCAGACGCTCTCGCCATAGGGGCGCGAGCCAACGTCCAGCGCGTTCTTCACCACCGCAGGGACGGAACGGTTATATTCCGGCGTCGCGAACAGCACCGCGTCCACATCCGCCATCTCGCCGCGAAACCGCGTCCAGGCCGCGGGCACGCCCTCGCCCTCCAGATCGGGGTTGTAAAACGGCAGGTCGCCAATCTCGACAAACCGGAAATTCATTCCCTCCGGTGCCAGCGCAATCATCGCCTCGATCAAAGCGCGATTGTAGGATCCGTCGCGCAGCGACCCCACCAGAACGGCAACTTCGTAACTCATTGTCATCTCCTTGTCCCGCCCACCAAGGGCGCTTGACCCAGAGATAACCCGTCCGACAAAAATGTCGCCTGCCCATGGCCGAACACAGCCTGTGCGCGAAACCACGCCCCTGCTTCTTCTTGGCGCAAATACCTCCGGGGGAGTCTCCGAAGGGGACGGGGGCAGAGCCCTCTACCGACCTTTCATCCCGCGGCACATGGCGGCGCCCAGCCCTTTACCGCAAGGACGGGGGTCGCGCGTCCACCCAGACCCCGCCGCTCTCGGCCACGGCGGCAATCGCCGCCATCGACCGCAAGCCATCTACGGCCTTCGGATACAGGTCCGCCGCCGGGTCCATCACCCGCCCTTCCGCCCGCGCCCGGATCGCTTCCGCAAGGTCGGCATAGATGTTGCCAAAAGCCAGCGGCATCCCCTCCGCATGACCCACCGTCACGCGGCTGGCCCGGTCCGCCTCGGGCGACAGCCCGCCCTCGCCGCGCTCGATCACCGTCTTGCGCCCGCCCAAAGGCATCCACATCAACTGGTTCGGCTGCTCCTGCGCCCAGGCCAGCCCGCCCTTCTCGCCGAACACCTGCAAGGTCAGCCCATGCTGCCGCCCCAGCGCCACCGAGGATGTCCACAACCGCCCCACCGCGCCCCCGTCGAACCGCAGGTTGACCTGTGCGTCATCCTCTAGCACCCGCCCCTCGACACAGGACACACAATCCGCCGCCAGCCGCTTCACCTCCTGCCCGATGACAAAACTCGCCATATGCAGCGCATGAATGCCGCAATCGGCAAACTGCGCCGAGACCCCCGCCTGTGCCGGATCATACCGCCAGCGCACGCGCGGGTTCTCGGCATCATCACCGCCCGCGTGATGGCCATGCGCGAACTCCGCCACCACCAGCCGCACCCGGCCCAGATCGCCCCGCGCCACCATGGCCCGCATGTGCCGCACCAGCGCATAACCGGTGTAGCCATAGTTCACCGCGCAGATCGCCCCTGTCTCGCGCGACAACGCCACGATCTCCTCGGCCTCGGCAACGCTCATGGTCATGGGCTTCTCACAAAGCACATGGATACCCGCCTGAAGGAAGGCCTTGGTGATCTCGAAATGCGTCGCATTGGGCGTCGCCACCGTCACCAGTTGCACGCCGCCCTGGCGCCCGCGCTCGCCCTCCAGCATCTCGCGCCAGTCGCCATAGCCGCGCGCGATGCCCAGCCGCACCGCATAGGCCCGCCCCGCCTCCGCCCGATGATCCAAAGCGCCGGCAACGAGGTCAAAGGCCCCGTCCAGCCCCGCCGCCAGACGGTGTGCCGGACCGATCTGGCTGCCTTCACCGCCGCCGATCAACCCCCAATTGATCTTCCGCATTCATCCCCTCCCCAGACCAGAATGCTGCACATGCGATACACATGGTTTCCGCATGGTTTCTGCATGGATTCTGCATCGCCAAAATCCGCCGGAACCGCCGGATTTTCTGCACCTGCACAGCCCGGTTTCACCCCGGCAAACGCTTCACCAATCCCAGCTTCTCGCGCACCTCCGCAGGCCCGATCACCCGCGCGCCCATGGCCTCGATGATGCCCTTCGCCCGCGCGACCAGCTGCGCGTTCGTCGCCAGAACACCCTTGTCCAGCCACAGGTTATCCTCCAACCCGACGCGCACATTGCCCCCTGCCAGCACGGCGGCGGCAACATAGGCCATCTGGTTGCGCCCCAGCGAAAAAGCACTGAAGGTCCAATCCCTTGGCACGTTGTTCACCATGGCCATGAAGGTGTTCAGATCGTCCGGCGCGCCCCAAGGCACACCCATGCACAACTGCACCAGCGCCGGTCCCTCCAACACGCCTTCCTTCACCAGCTCCTGCGCAAACCACAGGTGCCCGGTGTCGAATGCCTCGATCTCCGGCTTCACCCCGGCCTCGGTCATCATCCGCCCCATGTCCCGCAACATCCCGGGCGTGTTGGTCATGACGTAATCGGCCTCGGCGAAATTCATCGTCCCGCAATCGAGCGTGCAGATTTCCGGTTTGCATTCAATCACATGGGCGACCCTTTCCGCCGCGCGCACCATATCCGTCCCGGCCTCTTTCAGCGGCAACGGCGATGATGTCGGGCCAAAGACCATGTCGCCCCCCATCCCCGCCGTCAGGTTCAGCACCACGTCCACATCCGCCGCACGGATCAGATCCGTCACCTCGCGGTAATACTCCAACCGTCGCGACGGCGCCCCCGTTTCGGGGTCGCGCACATGGCAATGCACCACCGCCGCCCCGGCCTCAGCCGCCGCGATGGCGCTCTCGGCAATCTGCGCAGGCGAGCGCGGCACATGCGGCGAGCGGTCCTGCGTCCCCCCCGACCCGGTCACGGCACAGGTGATGAAAACCTCGCGATTCATCGTCAACGGCATATCAGTTCCCTTCCTTCAAACGTATCAAGGCATCCACGGCCACAACGCCATCCGCCTTGCAGATCAAGGGGTTGATCTCCACCTCCTCGATCCGCTCCACCTCGGCCACCACCAGCCGCTGCACGGCCATCACGGCCTCCACCAGTCCTTCCATGTCGACGCCCAGCGACCCGCGCCACCCCGCAAGCACCGGCGCAATCCGCAGCTGCGCCAGCGCCGAACGAACCTCCTCCGGCCGCACCGGCAAGAGCATCGTAACCGTATCGCGCAAGACTTCTGTCATCACCCCGCCCGCGCCCAGCGTCAGGACAAATCCATGCGCCGGATCGCGCAAGACACCGACCAGCAGTTCGACCACACCGCCCGTCACCATCTCTTCGACGAGAAAGCCGTCACAGCCCATGTCCTTCGCAGCCGCAGCAACCGCCTCCGCCGACAAAAGCCCTAGTTTCACCGCCCCCGCCTCGGACTTGTGCGCAAACCCCGTGCCCTTCAGCACCACCGGAAAGCCGATCCCCCGCGCCGCCTCCGCAGCCGCTTCGACACCGGCAACAACCACCCGCCCCGGCACCCGAACCCCAACGGACGCCAGCAGCGCCTTCGCCCGATCTTCGGACAACAGCCCAGCTTCTTCTTGGTCCAAATACCTCCGGGGGGAGTCGCCAAAGGCGACGGGGGGCGGCGCCCCCTCTACCTGCAACACCGGCTCCGCGCACACCGGCTCCCCCAGGAACGCCGCCGCCCCGATCGCCTCCAACGCTGCCGGCAAATCGCACAGCGGCACGATTCCGCGCGCGAAACAGCTTTCCGCCACAGCCTCCGGCAAGGTATCCACCAATGTGGCCAGAACAGCCATCGGCTTGCCCGATGCCCGTGCGGCCCCCTCCACCGCATCCAGCACCGGCAGCCAGTCCGCGTCCGAACAACGATCCCCACGCGGGAAATCCAGCACCACGGTGCCCAGCCCGACGTCCCCCGCCATCATGGCCGCGAAACAGCCCGTCATCGCGGGCAGATCACCCCAGATATAAGTGTTGTAATCCAACGGGTTGGCCAATGCCACCTTCGGCCCCAGCACGGCCCGCAGCCCGTCGCGCTGCACCTCATCCAGCTCCGGGAACGCCACCGGATAGGCCAGCCCGGTATCCGCCATCAGGCTCGCCTCGCCCCCGGAACAGGACATCGACCCCACCCGGTTCGACGCCAGCGGTCCCACCCCGTGCAAGATCTTCAACGTCTCCAGCAGTGCCGACAGGGACGACACCTGCGCCACGCCGCATCTGCGCAAAAGCGCCCGCGCCCCGGCATCCGACCCGGTCAAGGACGCCGTATGCGACACCGCCGCCCGCGCCGATTGCTCGGACGCGCCCAGCTTCATCGCCACGATGCGCTTGCCCAGTTCCCGCGCCCGCGCCGCCAGCCGTTCAAAGCCCCGTACATCGCGAATGCCCTCGATATAGAGCCCCAGCGCCGTGATGCGCGGGTCCTCCAGCACCGCCTCACCGAGGCGCGCTAGGTCAACCGCAGCCTGGTTCCCCACCGTCCCGATCAGCGCAATCGGCAGCCCTCGCGCCTGCATCGACAGGTTCAGCGCGACGTTGGAACTCTGCGTCAGGATCGCCACGCCACGCTCGGCCCTGACCAGCCCATGCTGGTCGGGCCACAGTGCCGCTCCCTCCAGCGCATTGACGAAGCCGTAACAATTCGGCCCCAGGAACGGCATCTCCCCGGCGGCCTCGACCAGCGCCGCCTGCAAGTCCCCGCCATCGGCAAGCTCTTGCTGCGCCTCGGAAAACCCGGCGGCAAAGCACACCGCACCTCCCGCCCCCAGCGCCGACAGGGCCCGCAGAACCTCAACCGTGGCCCCCCGGTTCACGCCGATAAACACCGCATCCGGCGCCCCCGGCAAATCGTTAACAGACGCAAAGGCCGCGACGCCGCCAACCTCCCCCCGCGTCGGATGCACCGGCCAGACGTAACCGGCAAACCCGATCTTGCGACACTCGCGCACCACGTTGGCGCACCACGCGCCACCGCCCACCACGGCGATGTTCTTCGGGCGCAACAGCCGTTGCAGGCGTAGGTCGGGGCTGTGCCCCGACTCCCCCCGCATCACGCGCCCATAGGCCGGAAAATCTCCCGGCTGATGATGTGCCGCTGGATCTCCGACGTGCCGTCCCAGATCCGCTCCACCCGCGCATCGCGCCAGAACCTCTCGATCGGGAAGTCGTCCATCAACCCCATGCCGCCAAAGATCTGCAAACTCGTATCTGTCACCCGCGCCAGCATCTCCGACGCATAAACCTTGGCCGAGGCAATCTCGCGGTTGGCAGGCAGGCCTTGATCCAGCCGCCACGCCCCCGCCAGCGTCAGCCAATCCGCCGCGTCGATCTCGGTCACCATATCGGCGACCTGGAACCCAACGCCTTGGAACTTGGCGATTTCCTGCCCGAACTGCTTGCGCTGCGCCGCGTAGTCCACCGCCATGTCAAAGCAGCGCCGCGCCCGCCCGACACAGAAAGCCGCCACGGTCAGACGCGTGGCATACAGCCATTCGTTCATCACGGCGAAACCGCCATCCACCTCGCCCAGGACCTGAGCCTCCGGCAGACGGCAGTCGTTGAATTCAAGGATGCAGTTCTTGTAGCCCCGGTGCGAGACAGACCGATAGCCCTCGCGCACCGTGAACCCCGGATGCCCCCGGTCCACGAGGAAACAGGTGATCCGCTTCTTCGGCCCCTTGGGCGTCTCATCCACCCCCGTGGCCACGAAAACGATAAAGAAATCAGCGTGATCCGCGCCAGAGATGAAGTGCTTCGTGCCGTTCACCACCCAGTCGCCGCCGTCGCGTCGCGCGGCGCATTTCATCCCGCGCACGTCCGACCCCGCGTCCGGTTCTGTCATGGCCAGCGCATCCATGCGCTCGCCGCGCACCGCGGGCAGAAGGTACTTCTCACGCTGCTCGCCCACGCAGGCCATCAGGATGTTCTGCGGGCGGCCAAAGAAATGCGTCAGCGCCATGGACCCTCGACCCAACTCGCGCTCCACCAGCGTGAAATCCAGATGCGACAGCCCCGCGCCGCCGACCTCCTCGGGGAAGTTGCAGGCGTAGAACCCAAGGTCGATGACCTTCTGTTTCAGCGCCTCTCCGAGTCCCGGCGGCACTTCGCCCGTGCGCTCGACCTCCGCCTCATGGGGATAGATCTCCTTCTCGACAAAGGTCCGCACGGTGGAGACGATCATCTCCTGTTCATCGGTCAGTCCGAAATGCATGAGCGCCTCCTGTTGGCCTCATGAGAGAGGGATTCGTCCGGGCATTCAAACGAGAAACACCTCCGACCTGTTCCGTCCGCGACATCTCCGGTCGATTTCGCCGCCCAGATTAAAGCCGCCCGAATAAAGCCGCCCAGACAAAAAAGGAGGCGCACAGCGCCTCCTTCCGAAATTCGTACTGCGTGGCAGGCGCTTAGGACGCCGCCACTGCCGTCTGGCGCTGTGCGCCCAGCCCGTGAACCTCGATCTCCATCACGTCGCCCGGCTTCAGGTAGCGCGGCGGCTTCATGCCCATGCCCACGCCCGAAGGCGTTCCGGTTGCGATGATGTCGCCCGGCACCAGCTTCATGAACTGGCTCATGTGCGACACGATCTGTGCCACGGTGAAAATCATGTCCGAAGTTTCCGAATCCTGAACGGTCTCGCCGTTCAGCTTCAGCGTCACGCGCAGCGTCTGCGGATCGCCCACCTCGTCTGCCGTCACCAGATACGGGCCGGTCGGACCGAAGGTCGGGGCCGACTTGCCCTTTACCCACTGACCGCCGCGCTCGATCTGAAAGCTGCGCTCGGACATGTCGTTGATGGTGCAATAGCCCGCCACGTAATCCAGCGCGTCGGCCTCGGACACGTAAGACGCCTCCTTGCCGATCACCACGCCCAGCTCGACCTCCCAGTCGGACTTCTCCGATCCACGCGGGATCACCACGTCGTCGAAAGGTCCGGACAGGGCAGACGTCGCCTTGTTGAAAAGGATCGGTTCCGCAGGAACGGCCATGCCGCTTTCGGCCGCGTGCTTGGCATAGTTCAGGCCGACGCAAAAGAAGTTCGGCACCGATGCCACGCAGGCCCCGATGCGGCCCGGCTCTGCCACCACGGGCAGGCTGTTTACGTCGATGGCGCGCAGTTTGTCGAGCGCCGCCCGCGAAACGGTCTCTCCCGCGAAATCGCTGACATGCGCCGACAGGTCACGCACCTGCCCCTCCGCATCCAACATCCCCGGTTTCTCCTGACCCACCGGGCCGTAGCGCAACAATTTCATAACCGCTCCTTCATAGGGTTTTGTTCAATGTCTTTTGCCACGCGCGTCATTCGCCCGCGGCGGCGGGTGTCTGGGTTTCTTCCGGGGGCAATTCGCCTTCGCTCAGGAAGAAGTCCTTTACGTTGATCAGGAGCCGGAACAGATGCGCGCGCACATTCTCCGTCACCAGTTCCGGATCACGGGCGCGCAGGCCTTTCACGATCTCGGCGTGCTGATGCAGCACCCGATCGCGCGAGCGTTTGCGCGTCGCCGACAGATAGCGCGCCCGCCACAGCCGCGCCAGAAGCGCCGCGTGCATTTCGGCCAGCACAGGATTGTGCGCGGCCTCCGCAATGGCGCGGTGGAACCCCATGTCCAGCTCGAACAGGTCCAGCATGTCCATTTCGTCGTATTCCCGCGCCATGCGTTCGGCGATTTCGGCGATGGCCTCGATCTCCTCGTCCGAAGCCCGGTCGCAGGCCAGCCGCGCCGACAAAAGCTCCAGCGAGGTCATGACCTCGATGTTATGCGCGATCTCTTCAAAGGATGGCTCCGCCACGATGGGCGAACGCGCCGGGCGCAGCAGAACCAGCCCTTCCTTCGCCAGGATGCGAATCGCCTCGCGCATCGGGGTCCGGCTGACCCCCAGTTCCCCGGCGTGATCGCGTTCCTTCACCGGTGTCCCGGGCGCAAGATCCCCGCGCAAGATGTCCCGTCGCAGGCGATTCGCGATCTGTTCCGGCAGTGTCTCCTCCGGCATGGCGCAGCCCACCTTTCTGGTTTTTTCTGACTTTTCGCCGTTTTCCTTACCCAATGGGCAAGGCCTCCCATAGTCGAAATTTGGTATACCAAAAATCCTTGCCTGTCGACGGGGGTTTCGTTAGCGTGCGAACACCGGGTTGGTATACCATCCTGAAACGGGAGGCGGAGGAGCCTTTCCTAATTCATGAAGGCGGCCGCTCTGAGCCGTCACACGGGAGGACAACATGAAGAAACTTCTGACGACGGCCGCGGCCGTTGCCATTGCTGCAACTGCCGCTTCCGCACAGGACGTGACCCTGCGTATCCAGACGCACTACGCCTCCGAGCATCCCTCGGGCATCCTGGCCGCGCAGTTCGCCGATGACATCGAAACCATGTCCGGCGGCGCCATCGACATCGAGATGTTCTATTCCTCGTCCGTCGTCGCCACGACCGAGACCTTCGACGCCGCGATCAACGGCATCCTCGACTGCGACATGACCGGCGGCGCCTACCAGACCGGCAAGAACCCCGCGTTCCAGTTCGTCGGTGACATCATGGGTGGCTACGACACCCCGTGGCAGCAGCTGTCCTGGCTCTACTACGGCGGTGGCTACGATGCCGCGCAGGAGCTGTACAACGCGCAGGGCATGCAGCTGATCGGCTGGTGGATCTACGGTCAGGAATCGCTGTCCTCGTCCAAGCCGCTGGCCGGCTTCGAAGACCTGAAGGGCTGGAAGTTCCGTTCGCCTCCGGGTCTGGAAACCGAGATCTTCGAAGGTCTGGGCGCGCAGCCGATCGTGATGGACTTCACCGAGATCTTCACCGCTCTGGAAACCGGAATCATCGACGGCGCCGACGCGTCGGGCCTGTCGAACAACGTGGGCCTCGGTCTTTATGACCTTGTGAACCATGCCACCTACCCCGGCTTCCACTCGATGCCCTCCGACCACCTCGCCTGCAACAAGGACGTGTGGGACGGCCTGAGCGACGCACATCGCCGCATCATCGACACCGCGATGCAGAAACTGTCCCTGCACACCGCCCTGTCGAACGAAAAGAAGAACGCCGAAGCGGCAGCCATGCTGACCGCAAAGGGCGTGACCCTGCATAACTGGTCCGCTGAAGACCGCGCCGCGTTCCGCAAGGGCGCGCAGGTGGCATGGGACGACTGGGCAACCCGCTCGCCCGAAGCTGCCGCACTGGTGGAAAGCCACCGCAAGTACCTCAGCGACCTGGGCCTGCTGTCCCAGTGATGCGCGACTGACGGTTTGAAACGGACGGCGGGCCCGGGCAAAGGGCCCGCCGTTTTCACAATACAAACAAAGAGTTCGTGAATTGCGGGGAGGCAACACATGAACGGGGAGAGCGTCTGGCTCGGATCCCTCCGGGGACCAATCAAGTCGGCCATGTTTCTTTTCATGGCCCTGACGGCAGCCATCTATGTCTGGCTCGTCATTGCACAATTCGTCACCGCCGAGCCTATCGGCATGCACGAGATGATCCGCCCCGCCGGGCGTCCGATCGTCTGGGCCATGCTGATCTGCCTGTCTCTGGCCTTGCTCTTCGGCGCCATCTGGATGTCCGACATCAAGGGCGTGATCGAGGTAGACCGTTCCGGCCCCTTCGACATCGTGAGCCTCATCCTCGGGCGCCTCTCGATGCTGGCCACGGTATTTATCGTCATCACCATGAGCTTCGAAGTCGTTGCCCGCTATGTCTTCAACGGGGGCACGCTCTGGGCGAATGAACTGTCGCTGTGGATCGCGGCTTTCGTCTTTCTGTTCTCCGGCCTCTATGCCATGCAGCAGCGCAGCCACATCCGGATCTACGTCATCTACGACCTGATGCCGCGCTGGATGCAGAAGGCCTCCGATGTGGTCTCGGTCTTCCTGATCTGGGTCTTCATCTTCTGCCTCGTCTGGGGGGGATACGCCGATGCCGAAAAGCGCCTGCTGACCCTCGAAGGCTATGGCTCCGCCTGGGATCCGCCCATTCCCGGCACCGTCAAGGCGACCGTTCTGATCATCGCGATCCTCGTCGGGCTGCAAGCCATCTCGAACCTGATCGCGGACTGGAACAAGGCGCCTGAACATCACTCCGCCGATGACATCGACGAGCACGAGATCGAGAACATCCGCAAGACCCTCGAGGAGAAACACTGATGGACGTTGGAACGATCTCCCTGGTCCTGTTGCTGGGCATGTTCGCCCTGCTGGCGATCGGGATGCCGCTGGGCTTTGCCTCGGCATTCCTGGCAGTCGTCACGCTCTTGATGAAATTCGACGCGGACATCCTCTTCCGCTCCTTCGGCAAAGGCCCGTTCTCCGTCCTCGGGCAGGCGGTTTACCGGCAGATGGTGAACTACGTCCTCATTTCGGTGCCACTCTTCATCTTCATGGCGGCACTGCTGGAGCGATCCGGCATCGCGCGGGACATGTATTCCTCGCTGAACGTCTGGCTCAGCCGGGTGCGCGGCGGCATCGCCATCGTGACCTCGGTCATGGCCGTCATCATGGCCGCCATGTCAGGCATCATCGGCGGCGAAGTCGTGCTGCTTGGCCTGATCGCCCTGCCCCAGATGCTGCGGCTTGGGTACAACCAGAACCTCGCCATCGGCACGATCTGCGCCTCCGGCTCTCTGGGCACCATGATTCCACCGTCCATCGTCCTCATCTTCTACGGGCTGGTGACGGAAACCTCGATCAAGGCATTGTTCACAGCCTCCTTCCTGCCCGGCTTCATGCTGGCCTCGTTCTTCATCGTGTACATCATCGTCCGCACCCAGATGAATCCGGACATGGCACCGCTGCCGCCCGAGGACCCGACCGCCCCCAAAGGCCGCGAGAAGAGCATGATGTTCCTCGGCTTCCTGTCGAAGTTCGGCATGTACATCACGGCTGCCCTTTTCCTGCGCGCTCTGTTCTTCACCGTCACCGGGGCCAACGTGCCGACCGAAGGCGTCGATCCGATCCTGCTGGGCATGACGTCTGACCTGCCCTGGCTGGCCGGTGCCTTCGTGATTTTCGGACTGGTCGCCTTTGTCCTGGTGGGCAAGGAACGTACCGCGCAAGGCTGGGAAATGGGCCGCGGCCTGATTGCTCCGACTGTCGTGATCGGCGTTGTCCTCGGCTCGATCTACGGCGGCATCACCGGCATCACCGAAGCTGCGGGCATGGGCGTCGTCGCTGTCTTCGTCATCGGCCTGTTGCGCCGCGAGATGACCTTCGAAATCGTCTGGGACGCGCTGATGCGCACGGTGAAATCCACCGGCACGATCATCTGGGTCACCATCGGCGCGGCGGCTCTGGCAGCGGCCTACACGCTGGCCGGCGGCCCGACCTACGTGGCCAACCTGATCGTGGGCGCAGACATGCCGACCATGGGCGTGATCCTCATCATGATGTTCATCTTCCTCATCATGGGGATGTTCATGGACTGGGTGGGGATCGTGCTGCTCATCATGCCGGTGTTCCTGCCCATCGTCACCCGCCTGCCCGCCGAAGAAATCGGCTGGTTCGGCCACATCGACGCGCGCATGATCCCGATCTGGTTCGGCGTGGTGTTCTGCATGAACATGCAGGTGAGCTTCCTGTCGCCGCCCTTCGGTCCGGCTGCCTTCTACCTGAAGTCCGTGGCCCCTGCGCATATCTCGCTCACCGACATCTTCAAAGGCTTCCTGCCCTTCATCGCCCTGCAGCTTCTGGCGCTGCTGGTGTTGCTGGCATGGCCGCCAATCGTGACGATCTTCCTTTGATCCTCGCAGGGGCGCCCCACACGGCGCCCCTGAACCACTGACTGCCACTCGCGCTTTGCGCCGGACCTGCTCCCGACCCGCCCGCGCGCGCCGCGCGTTTCACGGAAAGGCACACCCATGTCCCTGATGCTCTCCGACGATCAGATCCGCCAGTTCGAGACCGAGGGCTACCTCGTCGTCGACAACGTGCTCGACACCGCGACCCTCGACGCCGTCCGCTCTGAATATGCGGCCCTGCTCGACCGCCTCTATGCCGGATGGGAAACCGAAGGCCGCGTTCCCTCCGCCGGGGATCAGGATTTCTGGCAAAAGCTGCTGACCTCCTACGCCGCAGGCTGCGACTGGTTCCAACCGATGGACATCTCCCTGCCGGGCGGCGAGATCACTGCCGATACTCCCTTTCACTTTGGCCCGGCCGTCTTTGACATGATCACACACAAGCGGCTGCTGGACATGGTGCAGGACCTGATCGGCCCGGAACTGACCTCCAACCCCATCCAGCACGTCCGGCTGAAGCCCCCGGCTCCAACCCTGGTAAAGGACGAACCCCGCGCCCACATCACGGCCACGGATTGGCATCAGGACAAGGCCGTCGCCCATGCCGAGGCCGACAGCACCCGGATGGTCACTGTCTGGCTGGCGATCTCGGACGCCACGGTCGAGAACGGTTGCCTGCAGGTCGTCCCCGGCAAACCGCAAATGTATCCACACTGTCCGCAGAAGCAGACCGCCATCGCGCCCGGATGTCTCGACGAGACAAAGGCGCTGACCCTCCCGGTCAAGGCTGGCGGCGCGGTGCTTTTCCATCCCCTGACGCCGCACGCGTCTCTGGCCAACCAGTCGCAGGACTTCCGCTGGTCCTTCGACATCCGTTTCAACGTGACAGGCCACCCCACAGGACGCAGCCACTTTCCCTCCTTTATCGCCCGGTCCGAAGCCCATCCGGCCGCCGAACTGCGCGACTGGGAGGCGTGGAAAGGCCTGTGGGAAGCCGCGCGCGCCGAACTGGCGACCCGTCCCCACATCCCGATCCACCGCTGGTCATCCGACGCCCCCGTCTGCGCCTGAGTCCCCCTTGCAACCTGCGGCTGGAAGGCGCAGACATGACTGGCATATTAGTAGATCACCGCCCCCTGCTTCTTTGGTTTTCCAAATACCGCAGGGGGTCGGGGGCTGGCCCCCGATCCTCCACCTCCGCCACAGACCCGAGGTCAACATGAGCACCGTCCGCCTCTCAGATGCCGACAACGTCGTCACCGCCGTCACCGCCCTCGAAGTCGGCCAGCACGGCGCAACCCAACTGATCCCACGCGGTCACAAGCTGGCCACGCAGGACATCGCAAAGGGCGAAGCGGTCATCAAATACGCACAGGTCATCGGCTACGCTGCCGAAGACATCGCCACCGGCAGCCATGTCCACACCCACAATCTCGAGTTCCGCAACGTCGACACGGAGTACGAATATTCGACGAATATTCGCCCCGCCCCCGCGGTCACGTCGCGCGACACCTTCATGGGCTACAAACGCCCTACGGGCCGCGTCGGCACCCGGAATTACATTGCCGTCCTCACCTCGGTGAACTGTTCCGCCACCGCCGCCCGCAGGATCGCGGCGCATTTTTCGGATGAAAAATTGGCCGCCTACCCGAACGTTGACGGCGTCGTCGCCTTCGTGCATGGCACCGGTTGCGGCATGGCGGGTCAGGGCTCCGAAGGCTTCGAAGCCCTCCAGCGCGTCATGTGGGGTTACGCCCGCAATCCCAATGTCGGGGGTGTGCTGATGGCGGGCCTCGGCTGCGAGATGAACCAGATCGACTGGCTGGTCGAGGCCTACGGTCTGCAGCCCGGCCCCCTGTTCCAGTCCATGAACATCCAGGACGTGGGCGGCCTGCGCAAGACCGTCGATCTGGGCATCAAGAAGATCGAAGCCATGCTGCCCATCGTCAACCAGGCCACACGCGAGGAATGCCCGGCCTCCGAGCTGATGGTCGCGCTGCAATGCGGCGGCTCGGACGCGTGGTCCGGCATCACCGCCAACCCCGCCGTCGGCTATGCCTGTGACCTTCTCGTGGCCCAGGGCGGCACCGGCGTTCTGGCCGAGACGCCCGAGATCTACGGTGCCGAGCACCTGCTGACCGCCCGCGCCAGCAACCGGGAAGTGGGCGAGAAACTTGTCGACCTGATCCATTGGTGGGAGGACTACACCGCCCGCAACAAGGGCTCGATGGACAACAACCCCTCACCCGGCAACAAAAAAGGTGGCCTGACCACCATCCTGGAAAAATCGCTGGGGGCCGCGGCAAAGGGCGGCACCACGCCTTTGACCGGGGTCTACAAATACGCTGAACCGGTGACCGCCAAAGGTTTCACCTTCATGGACAGCCCCGGCTACGACCCCGCCTCGGTGACCGGTCAGATCGCCAGCGGCTGCAATCTGGTGTGCTTTACCACCGGGCGCGGCTCTGCCTTCGGCGCGAAACCCAGTCCCTCGATGAAGGTCGCCACCAACACCGAGATGTACAACCGAATGACCGAGGACATGGACGTCAACGCCGGCAGCATCCTGACCGAGGGCAAGACCGTCGAGGAGGTAGGCCGCGAGATCTACGAGATGTGGTTGCGCATGGCCTCGGGAGAGGTATCGAAGTCCGAGGAACAGGGCCTGGGCGACTATGAATTCGTGCCTTGGCAGATTGGCGCCGTGATGTAGGGAACGTCGCCCCGTTCTTTGGCCGGGGCGACCTGCGCGCCCTTCGGGCGCGGCGGGGCTCTGCCCCGAACCCCGAGGTATTTCGATCAAGATGAAGGCAGGGGCGGTGCGTCGACCATCACCCCAAATCAAGTGCGAAAGGGTTAGCAATGGCCGGACTTCCGCTGTGTATCGTGGGCGCAGGGTCCATCGGACAGCGCCATATCGACGTGGCGCGCCAATCTGCCCACATCAAGCTTGTGGCCGTCGTGGAGCCTCACGCGGCATTGCGCGACAGGCTGGAGCAGGCCGGGTTGCCGATGGTTGCCGCATTGGATGATGTGCCCGGGCACGTACAGGCCGCCATTGTCGCCACTCCGACGCAGGACCATTTTACCTCTGTGACGGGCTGTCTGACGCGCGGATGGGCCGTCATCGGAGAGAAGCCGCTTGGCGCCACGCTGGACGAGGCGCGCCTCATGCGCGATCAGGCCGAAGCCAAGGGCCTGCCCCTTTTTACCGGGCACCATCGTCGCTGCCACCCGTTCTCCATCGCTGCACGCGACGCCCTGCGCGAGATCGGAGACCTCGTCGGTATTCAGGGTCTCTGGTCGCTTCGCAAGCATGACAGCTATTACGAGGCAGATTGGCGGCGCGCGCCCGGGGCTGGCCCCTTGCTGACCAACCTGACCCATGAAATCGACCTTTTGCGCTTTCTCGTGGGCGAGATGATCGAAGCGACAGCCCTTTTGTCCTCCGCCCGCCGTGGTCTTGTGATCGAGGACACCGCCGCCCTGGCCTTTCGCTTTGCCAATGGTGCCCTGGGGTCGTTCCTGATCTCGGACGCTGGCGCGTCACCGTGGTCCTTCGAAGCGGCAAGCCATGAGAACCCCGCCATTGCCGGATCCGGCGAGGACTACCTGCGCATCATAGGCACCGAGGGTGCGCTGGCCTTTCCGTCTGTCACGCGATGGGGCCGTTCCGCGCCCGGAGAGATCGAGTGGTCGAAACCCCTCGCGCTGCACGACGCGCGCCGCTTCGAAAAGCTCGATCCGCTGCTGGCCCAGATCGACCGCTTTGCCGCGGTGGTCGCCGGTGGTCGCGACGACGTGCTTTGCACCGCTGCGGACGGCATCGCCGCCATGGAGATGACATTGGCATGCGCCCTGTCAGGCAAAACAGCGCGCCCTGTCACGCCGGCGGATGTGCCGGGAGATTACACCGGGGTCTGACCCCGCCGCGAAAGGACGAGACATGAGACTTGCAGGAAAACGCGCCTTCATCACCGCCGCCGGACAGGGCATCGGCCGCGCCATTGCCGAAAGCTTTGCCCGCGAGGGCGCGACCGTCACGGCCACCGACCTGAAGGCCGACCTTCTGGACGGGTTGGACGCCACCACGCAGGCGCTGGACGTCACCGACAAGGCCGCGCTGACCTCGGCGATCGAAAATGCCGCGCCGGATATCCTCGTGAATTGCGCAGGCTTCGTGCACGCCGGCCCGCTGCTGGACGGCACCGATGACGAGTTCGACTTCGCCATCGCGCTCAACGTGAAATCGCAATTCCATGCCATGCAGGCGGCGCTGCCCGGCATGATCGAACGCGGCGGCGGCTCGATCGTCAACATCGCCTCCGTGGCGTCCAGCATTGTTGCCGCGCCCAACCGCTGCATCTACGGCCTGTCCAAGGCCGCCGTCATCGGCCTGACGAAATCCGTCGCCGTCGATTACGTCAAGCAGGGCATCCGCGTGAACTGCATCTGCCCCGGCACCGTCGACAGCCCCTCGCTGCATGACCGCCTGCGCGCCATGGGCGACTACTACGAGGCACGCCGCGCCTTCGAGGCCCGCCAGCCCATGGGCCGCATCGGCACCGCCGAAGAGATCGCGCACCTGGCCATCTACCTCGGCTCGGACGAGAGCGCCTTCACCACCGGTCAGGCGCATGTGATCGACGGCGGTTGGGCGGCAGCGTAACCCACAAGCGCGACCTAAAGGCGCGACCGACAGGCTCATGCACGGGGAACAAGGCCATGACCGAAGCAAAACCGCGCGAGGAGCGCACCCGCACCGGCGTCCTGCTGATGGTCCTGGCCGTGGCCTTCTTCACCTGCATCGACAGTTCGGCGAAGCTCCTGATCCTCGCCGGACTGCCCGCGCTGCAAGTGGTCTTTGCCCGCTACACCGGGCATTTCATTGTCGCCGTCCTTGCCTTCGGCCTGCGTGATCCCTCTGCCTTCCGCAGCCATGCACCATGGCGGCAACTGCTGCGCTCAACCTTCCTGCTGGGGTCGACCATTCTCAACTTCATGGCGCTGAAGTTCCTGCCGATCACCGTGACCACCACGATCATGTTCGCCGGTCCCATCGTCATCACCCTGCTGGCGATCCCGCTTCTGGGCGAAAAGGTCGGCCTGCGCCGCATCGTCGCCGTCTGCACCGGCTTCATCGGCGTGCTTGTCGTCATGCAGCCCTGGGGGGCGGAGTTTCACCCGGCCATGTTCCTGACCTTGGGCGGGCTGGTCTGCGCCTCGCTCTACTTTGTCATGACTCGGATGCTGGCCGATATCGAAGCCAATGCCACGCAACAACTCTGGTCCTCAGGCTTTGCAGCCCTCGCACTCATGCCGTTCGTCTTCCAGAATTGGACATGGCCCGAAGGCACCGCGTGGCTCCCGTTCCTTCTGATCGGCTGCTTCGGTGCAGCAGGGCATATCTGCGCCACCGTTGCGCACCGCATGGCGGACGCGTCGATCCTTGCGCCGGTGATTTACGTCCAGCTCTTCATGGCCGCCTTTGCAGGCTGGCTGCTGTTCGACACGCTGCCGACGATCTACACTCTGGGCGGCGGGTCCATCATCATCGCCTCTGGCCTCTACATCTGGCAACGCGAACGCATGGTCCGCGGCAAGGTTCGGCGTCCCCTGCCAGTACAACGATAAAAGGGGGCCGAAGCCCCCTTTGCTACGAAACCAAAAGACCTCAGCCGCGCCCGATATAGGGCATGTTGGTCGCCATCACCGTCATGAACTGCACGTTGGCCTCCAGCGGAAGCTCCGCCATGTGCAGGACCGCGTCGGCCACGTGGCGCACATCCATCACCGGTTCCACCGCAATCGACCCATCCGCCTGCGGCACGCCCTTGGTCATCGCCTCCGCCATGTCCGTCAGGGCATTGCCGATGTTGATCTGCCCACAGGCGATGTTGAACGGCCGCCCGTCGAGTGAGATCGACCGCGTCAACCCCGTGACCGCGTGCTTCGACGCCGTGTAGGGTGCCGATCCCCAGCGCGGCACATCCGCCGAGACAGAGCCATTGTTGATGATCCGTCCGCCCTGCGGGTCCTGCGCGCGCATACGCTTGAACGCCGCGCGGGCGCAGATGAACGACCCGGTGACGTTGATATCCATGCAGCGCCGCCAGTCGGCCACGCTGATCTCGTCGATGGTCGCGCCCATGACCGACACGCCCGCGTTGTTGAACAGCGTATCGATATGCCCCCACTCGGCGGCGGCACGATTGAAAATCTGCTCGACCTGCATTTCCTGCGCCACGTCGCCCGGCAGCACAAGCGCGCCCTTGTGACCATCGGCCACTGCTTCCAACGGCCCCGGCTGCCGCCCGACGAGGCCGACCTTCCAGCCCGCTTCAAGGAACTTCAGCGCACAGGCCTTGCCGATCCCGGCCCCAGCCCCGGTGATGATGATGGATTTCGCGTCAGACATGCGCGCCCCCTCCCTGCTTCTTTGGTTTCAAAAATACCTCGGAGGGGTCCGGGGAGGCAGCGCCTCCCCGGTCTCACCGCCGGGCAAATGGCTCAGTGATTGTCACGCGGCAGCGCCCTGGCCACCTTCTGATAGGCCGTGGCCAGTTCCAGACAGCCGCCATCGGCCAGCTGGCCCACATGGGTGCGATAGATCTCCTGCCATGGCGTCTGGTTCACGATCTCCGGTGCCTCCCAGGCATCGATCCGCGCCTGCCACTCTGCCTCGTCCACCAGCGCGTCCATGCGCGACGCGTTCAGGTCCAGGCGCACCATGTCGCCGGTCTGCAAATAAGCCAGACCACCGCCGACCACCGCCTCGGGCGAGGCGTTCAGGATCGACGGGCTTTCCGATGTCCCGGACTGACGGCCATCCCCGACCGTCGGCAGATGATTGATGCCTGCCCGGATCAGCGCGTCCGGCGGCTGCATGTTCACCACCTCGGCGGAACCGGGATACCCCACGCAGCCGACACCGCGAATGAACAGGATACAGTTCTCGTCGATGGCCAAGGCCGGCTCGTTGATCCGGTCGTGGTAATCCTCCGGGCCCTCGAACACGATGGCCCGCGCCTCGTGGACCCCCTCGGCCCCGGGATGCGACAGGAAGCGTTTCTGGAAGTCCGCCGAGATCACAGAGGTCTTCATCAGCGCCGAGTCGAACAGGTTGCCCGTCAGCACCTTGAACCCTGCATTCTTGCGCATCGGGGCATCGTAGGTCTTGATGACCTCGGTGTCCTGACTCTCCCACCCATCGAGGTTCTCACCCATGGGCCTGCCCGTCGCGGTCATCGCGCCGTCATGGATGCGGCCCGCCTTGCGCAACTCGCCCATGACTGCCGGCACCCCGCCCGCGCGAAAGAAGCTTTCGCCAAGGTACTCCCCCGCAGGCTGCATGTTCACCAAAAGCGGCACGTCAAAGCCGACCGTCTCCCAGTCCTTCACGTTCAGTTCGACACCGGCGTGGCGGGCGACGGCCTGCAAATGCGGCGGCGCGTTGGTCGACCCGCCAATCGCCGCATTCACTACGATGGCATTCTCGAATGCTTCCCGCGTCAGGATGTCGGAGGGTTTCAGATCATCCAGCACCATCTGCACGATTCGCTTGCCGGTCTCGTAAGCCATGGCCATCCGCTCGCGGAACGGCGCCGGGATCGCGCTGTTCCCGGTCAGCGACATGCCCAGCGCCTCGGCCATGGCATTCATCGTCGAGGCCGTGCCCATCGTGTTGCAGTGCCCAAGGCTGGGCGCCGACGAACACACCCGGCTCATGAACTCCTCGTAGTCGATCTTGCCCTCGGCCAGCAGACGACGGCTCTCCCAGATGATCGCACCCGAGCCCGCGCGTTTGCCCTTCCACCACCCGTCCAGCATCGGCCCGCCGTTCAGCGCGATGGCCGGAATATCCACCGTGGCCGCACCCATGAGCATGGCAGGCGTGGTCTTGTCACAGCCCGTGGTCAGCACCACCCCGTCGATGGGGTAGCCATGCAGCACCTCCACCAGCCCAAGATACGTCAGGTTCCGGTCCAAAGCCGCCGTCGGCCGTTTGCCCGTCTCCTGGATCGGATGCACCGGGAATTCCATCGGGATGCCACCCGCCTCACGGATGCCCGCCTTGATCCGGTCCATCAGGAAGACGTGGATCTTGTTGCAGGGCGCGATGTCACTGCCGCTGTTTGCGATGCCGATCACCGGACGCTCGGACATCAGCTCTTCTTGCGTGTACGTGCTGTTCTGGTAACGCTCGACATACAGCGCCGTCATCCCCGGGTTGTTCGGGTTGTCGAACCATTCCTGGCTACGAAACCGCTTGTTCGCGCGGGTGTCTGACATTGTTCCTCCCTGCCCGGTTCGGGCTTGTCTGGTCGGGCGCATCCTTGCCTCGGATCACTGCAAGGACCAAAGCCCAAACAGCCCGAATCCCGGCGGGCGCCGCTGCGGTATCCTTGCCATTTGGTATACCAAATGCAAGCACCCTGCGCAGCCACCCCTTGACAACCTGCCCGTGGCCATCTGGTATACCATCGCAAAGACACCCCTTCGAAGGGTGCCGGAGGATACATGTTTTCAAGACCCGTGGCCCTGGCCGCCACATTCCTGCTGACCGGCTGGACGCTGCCCGCACTGGCACAGGACATTTCCACGGCGGCCACACCTGCCTGCGTCGAACGCGCCCGCTCTGATGGCGCCGACCCGAAACTCTGCCTCGCGCAGGTCCACGCCCCTTGCCAGTCGATCAGCGCCGAAACCCCGGCCCTCGTCACCCTATGCTTCGACACGGCCCGCGAGGCCTGGACCCGCGCCACCGCCGCGCGCCTTGACGAGATCACCCACGACGCGCCCGAACAGATTGGCGCACGCACCCGCATCGACACGAAATACGACCTGCTCGCCGGGCTCCTGCAATGCGACCGGCTCGAAGAACTCGGCCACCTGACCGAAATCGAAGACGACCGGCTCCTGCTGGAAAAGACCCGCTGCGAAGCCACCGCGACCGGCCTCGCCTACATCCGCCTTCTGTGGCGCGTCACCAAGGACTGAGAGGACCCCATGATCGAATCCCCGCCCGCCCTCACGCTCATCGCCTCTGCCCCCCGCCCGACCGAGGCCCAGATCGCCGCCTTTCAGGGGGTCGAAACCGCGCATATCGCCGACGCCATGGGCGGCACCGCCGCCATGGACACCACGATCTCGCCGCTGGGCTTCGGGCGCGACCTGCCGACCTTCGCCGCCGGTCCGGCGCTGGTCTGCGACAGCGGCCCGTCCGACATCATCGCCACGCTCGGCGCCATCGAACACATGTTTCCCGGGGACATCCTCGTGCACGCCGCCCACGGCAACCAGAAATGCGCCACCATCGGCGACCAGGTGTCCGGCATGCTGAAGAACGCCGGCGCTGCGGCCTTCGTCACCGACGGCCCGATGCGCGACTACGAGGGCATCGTAAAGACCGGCCTGCCCTGCTGGTGCACCGGCCTGAACCCCAATTCGCCCTCCGCCAACGGCCCCGGCGTCACCGCCACCAGTGCCGTCGTCGGCGGCCGCCACGTCTCCACCGGCGACATGGTCGTCTGCGATCTGAACGGAGTCGTGGTCGTCCCCTTCGCCCGTATCGACGACGTCATCGCAAAGGTTGCCGAGGTCAAACGCATGGAAGAAGAGCTCGCCGCCAAGGTCCGCGACGGCTTCCGAGAACCCCTCGACACCCGCAAGATGCTCGCCGAAGGCCGCGCCGTGGTGATCTACTGACCTCACCACGCACGCAGGCTTGACCTTCATCTTGATCCAAATACCCTCGGGGGAGTCTGCCTCAGGCAGACGGGGGCAGAGCCCCCCGCCCGCAGGGCCCGCCCCGAACCGCCCCCTATACGAAGGCGCTCTTCATCCCGCCCATCATCTGCGTCTTGAAGATCGACGTATTGTCCTTCGCAGGCGGCAAAGGCATCCGCACCGGCACCGCCTCGACCCGCGGCGCATAACACGGCGCGCCGGTAACCACCCGGTCCAGCAAATCCGCGTGAAACCCGCGCTGTCCCAACCCGTGAATGTAGCTCGATCCCCCCAACAACGGCCAGGCATCCGCCGCCGTGCATTCGTAGAACAGGATCTTGCGCGCCCGCGTCGAGGTATTGGGCGCCGATCCATGCAGGATGCGCACATGATGCACCGTCATGTCCCCCGCCTTGCCGGTCAGCGTCACCGCTTTCAACAGGTCGAAATCCGGGTCCGCGGGATCAATCGCGCCGCAGAACACCCCGTCATGGTGATGCGACAACACCGGCCCGCGATGCGAGCCCGGGATCACCATCAACGGACCGTTCTCCGCGTCCATGTCTTCCAGCAACACACCAAAGGCCAAAAGCGAGTCATTCGTCGCCGGGTAGAACGCCCAGTCCTGATGCCACTCCACCGCAGCCCCGCCGCTTGGAGCCTTGCAGTTAAGCTTCGACGTATTGATGACCGTGTCTGGCCCCAACAGGTCGTTCAGCACCTGCGTGATCCGCGACCCGCGCAGCAGTTCCCAAAAGAATGGATGGTTGCGATGCGGCAGCTTCACCCGCGTGAGGCGTGGAGTCTCCGCCGAATGCCCTCGGTCAAGATCAAACAACTCATCGCTCTCGCTGACCCTCCGCGACCCTTCGATCCATTCCGCCACGATCTCCTGCGCCCGCGCCAGCTCCTCCGGCGTCAGCACGTTCTCGACCCTCAGATAGCCCTCACGCGCATAAAACTCCCTCTGGTATTCCGTCAGCATCTCCAATCCTCCCAAAGAAAAAGGGACGCCTCAGCGCCCCTTCTCTGCTTCTTTCACCATGTCGATCCCGTTCAGCGCGCCGACGTGGTCGGCCAGCCAGGGCACGTAATCCTGCGCATGACCCGTCGCCTCGGCATGCACGAAATACTGCCGTGCCGCCGACAGGCACAGCGTCATGACATCCGCCGCTGCCGCCATGTTCGACGCATAGCGCAGATCCTTCGACGCATTGGCGATCGAGAACTTATGCACGTCCCGCTCCCCATCCACGACGCAACGCATGAACGTGTCAAAGAACCCGTTGCCCAGCCGCGACGACCCGATGACCTTCTGCACGGTCTGCGGTGAAATCCCGGACTTCGCCCCCAGCACGGTCACCTCGGCATACAGCGCCGCATACCCCATGCTGATGGTGTTCATCAGCAGCTTCATCTTGTGCCCGGCGCCGACACCACCCACGCGGTTGATGTTGCCCGCCCAGCACTGGATCACCGGCAAGACACGCTCGAACACGTCCTCATCGGCCCCCACCATGCAATCCAGCGTCCCGGCCTCCGCCTCCTTCGGCGTCCGGCCCAGCGGCGCATCCACCATGTGCCCCTCCTTCTCAGCCAGCTCCGCCGCCAGCGCCTCGGTCGACACCGGATCGGCGGTCGAGGTCTCGATCACCACCAGCCCCGCGCGCGCCCCGGCCAGGATACCATCCGCACCGCGAAACACCGCCTCCACCTGCGGCGAGTTCGACAGGCAGGTGTGGATCACGTCGCAGCGCTCCGCCATCTCGCGCGCCGTCGCCACCTCGGTCGCCCCCTTCGCCACGAGGCTGTCCACCGGGGTCCGGTTGCGGTTGCCCTTCACGAAGACGGTGTAGCCCTTCTCCACGAGGTTCTTCGCCATGCCATGGCCCATGTAGCCCAGCCCGATGAAGCCGATGATCGGTTTGTCAGTCATAGTCTCTCCTCCCAATTGTCCCAAACGGCCCAAGGGTCGGCGGGCGGGCGCTTCTGGCCAAGGGCCAGACAGAGCCGCCCCCGACCCTTACAGCCGCGACGTGATCCCGCCGTCGACGAACAACACGTGCCCGTTCACGAAACTCGACGCCTCCGCACACAGGAAGACGCAAGCGCCCACCAGTTCCTCTACCCGGCCCCAGCGCCCCTGCGGCGTGCGCTCCTCCAGCCAGGCCGAGAACTTCGGATCGGCCACCAGCGCCGCATTCAGCGGCGTGTCGAAATATCCCGGCGCGATGGCATTCACGTTCAGGCCCTTGGGGGCCCAATCCGTCGCCATGCCCTTGGTCAGGTTGGCAATCGCGCCCTTGGACGCCGTGTAGGGCGCGATCCCGGGCCGCGCCTGCAAGGTCTGCACCGAGGCGATATTGACGATCCGCCCCGCGCCCCGCGCGATCATGTGCCGCGCACAGGCCTGCCCGACGTAAAACGCCGAATTGACATTGGTCACCATCAGCCGGTCGAACATCTCCGGCGGGAAATCCTCCAACGGCGTGCGATGCTGCATCCCGGCGTTGTTCACCAGGATGTCGATGGCGCCATGCTCGGCCTCGAACCCATCCACCGCTGCGCGCACAGCCGCCACGTCCGTCACGTCAAAGACCAGCGTCTCCACCGCCAGCCCCTCGCCGCGCAACACCTCTGCCGCGTCGGCCAGCCGCTCCGCATTGCGCGCGTTCAACACCACCGTCGCCCCGGCCTGCGCCAACCCGCGCGCCAGTGCAAACCCGATGCCCATCGACGAGCCGGTGATCAGGGCGCGACGGCCCGTCAGACTGAAAAGTTCCATATTCCTCCTTCGCGGGGCATCGCGCAGCCGTCCCCCGTGTTGACATCCGCCGCGTCAGCCGCTTTCTTCAAAATGGTATACCATCCGGGGGCCGATGCAAGCACCGGGACGGTGCGAGGGAGGATTCATCTTGAAACAGGACCAGATGGTCCGCGCCGGGGTCGCGCCATGCTGACCTTTGCCGCAGCCGTGTTTTTCCTGATCGTCACGCCGGGACCGGGGGTTCTGTCCACGGCGGGGCTTGGTGCGGCCTACGGGTTCCGCGCCGGGCTGCGCTACGTGACGGGTCTGTTCATCGGCACCAACCTCGTGACCCTCGCCGTCATCACCGGCATCGCCGCGATCATCCTGTCCGTTCCCGTGGTGCGCTGGCTGCTCATGGCCGCCTCGCTGGCCTACCTGCTCTACCTCGCCTCCCGCATCGCCTTTGCCGGCGCGCGCATTGCCTTCATCGAGGCCAAGGCCCCCCCCGCCATCCTCGCCGGAATCGCGCTTCAGGCGATCAACCCAAAGGCCTACGCCGTCAACACAACCCTCTACGCGGGCTTCCCCTTTGCCCCCGACAACCTCGTCTTCGAAACCCTCGCCAAGCTGGTCATCGTCAACGCCATCTGGATCCCGATCCACCTCGGCTGGTTGTTCGCCGGAGCCTCGCTGCACCGCATGAACCTCTCCGACCGCACCCAGCGCCGCATCAACTACGCGATGGCCGCCTCCATGCTCATGGTGGTCGCTCTCGCCCTCATCTCCGGTCTCAAGAATGCCTGACACGTCCACCGCCCTCGCCGACCTGTCCGCCCTGCTGGGCGACCGCCTCGCCACCTCCGAGGCCGACCGCCGCCTGCACGGCCAGAACGAGACCTATTACCCGGAAACCCTGCCCTGCGCCGTCGCCTACCCCGAGACCACCGCCGAGGTCTCGCAGATCATGCAGATCTGCCATCGCCACGGGCTGCCCGTCACCGCCTATGGCGCGGCCTCCAGCCTCGAAGGCCAGCACCTGGCGCTGAACGGCGGGCTGTGCCTCGACATGAACCGCATGAACAAGGTGCTGCATGTCGCCCCCGAGGACCTGCTCTGCGTCGCGCAACCCGGCATCACCCGCAAGCGCCTGAACGAGGAGCTGAGGGCGACAGGCCTGTTCTTCTCCGTCGACCCGGGCGCCGATGCCTCGCTCGGCGGCATGGCGGCGACCCGTGCGTCTGGCACGACCGCCGTCCGCTACGGCACCATCCGCGAGAACATCCTCGCCCTCGAGGTCGTCCTCGCCGACGGCACCGTGATCCGCACCGGCACGCAGGCGCGCAAGTCCGCCACCGGCTACGACCTGACCCACCTCATGATCGGCTCCGAAGGGACGCTCGGCATCATCACGGAAATGACCGTCCGCCTGCACGGCCAGCCCGAGGCCACCGCCGCCGCCACCTGCCGCTTTGCCACCGTCGAGGAAGCGGTGAACTGCGTGATCCTGACCATCCAGTCCGGCATCCCCATGGCCCGGATCGAACTGCTCGATCAGTTCATGGTCAAGGGCTTCAACAAATACGCCAAAAGCAGCCTCCCCGAAGTCCCCCACCTCTTCCTCGAATTCCACGGCTCCCAAGCGGGCGTGCAGGAACAGACGGACGCCTTCAGCGCGATTGCCGAGGACTTCGGCGTCTCCGGCTGGCAAACCGCCACCACGACCGAGGACCGCAACGCCCTCTGGGCCATGCGCCACAACGCGCATTACGCCTCCGCCGCGCTGGGGGCCAAGGACGGACAGGCCGGAAACATCTGGCCCACCGACACATGCGTGCCGATCTCGCGACTGGCCGAAGCTGTCACTTGGGCGCAGGACAAGGCCGCCGAGATGGGCCTGACCGCCACCATCGTCGGCCACGTGGGCGACGGCAACTTCCACGTGGGCCTCTCGGTCGATCCCGCCAACCCCGAGGTCATGCAACGCGCCGAGGATTACGTGCACCAACTTGGCGCCATGGCCCTCACGATGAACGGCACGGTCTCCGGCGAACACGGGATCGGCGTCGGCAAGCAATATTTCATGGAGGCCGAACACGGTGTCGCCGTCGCCACCATGCGCGCCATCAAGGCCGCGCTCGACCCCACCAACATCCTCAACCCGGGCAAGATGCTGCCCCCCGCCTGACCTCGCACACCCACGTCTGAATTTTCGCAGAAAATTCGTCCGCACCTGTCCAAAACGGAATGACCCGATGACCCTGCAAAACCCCGATCCCAAAGGCACCTTCCTCGCCCGCGTCTGGCGCCCGAACACGGGTCCCGCCATCTGCGTTCTGCGCGACGACCGTCTTTTCGACATAACCTCGCGCGACACCCCCACCATGCGCGACCTGCTCGAACGCGACGACCTGCTGACCTACGTCCACGCGCAACGGGGCGAGGACATAGGCCGCGTCGACCAGATGCCCCCCGACATGCGCCTCCTTGCCCCCTGCGACCTGCAAGTGGTGAAGGCATCGGGCGTCACCTTCGCCCAGTCCATGGTCGAACGGGTGATCGAGGAACAGGCCGCCGGCAACCCCGACCGCGCCGACGCCATCCGCAAGAAGGTCACAGCCGTGATCGGTGACAGCCTCGCAGGCATCGTGCCCGGCTCGGACAAGGCCATGGAGGTCAAGCGCGTCCTGCAAACCGAGGGCCTCTGGTCACAATACCTCGAAGTCGGCATCGGCCCGGACGCCGAGGTCTTCACCAAATGCCCGACGCTGGCCGCCATGGGCCACGGCGCGGACGTGGGCTTGCACCCCATGTCGAAATGGAACAACCCCGAGCCGGAAATCGTCCTCGCCGTGACCTCGCAGGGCAAGATCGTGGGCGCCACGCTCGGCAACGACGTCAACCTGCGCGACGTCGAGGGCCGCTCCGCGCTCCTGCTGGGCAAGGCCAAGGACAACAACGCCTCCGCCGCCATCGGCCCCTTCCTGCGCCTCTTCGACGAGAGCTACACGATGGAGGACATGGAAAACGCCGAACTGACCCTCACCGTCACGGGCGAGGATGACTTCACCCTCAATGGCCGCTCGTCGATGTCGAAGATCAGCCGCAAACCGGGGTCGATCGTCGCCCAGACCATCGGCGCGCATCACCAGTACCCGGACGGCTTTTTCCTCTACCTCGGCACGCTCTTCGCCCCCACCGAGGACCGCGACGCCCCCGGCCAGGGCTTCACTCATAAAATCGGCGACATTGTGACCATCGCGGAACCGAAACTGGGTGCGCTCACCAACACCGTGCGCCTCTCTACCGACTGCGCGCCGTGGGACTTCGGCGTCTCCGCCCTGATGAAGAACCTCGCCGCCCGAGGCCTGCTATGAGCAGCTTCCTCTCGCTTGGCGAAATCATGGTCGAACTGGCTCCGGCACAGGACGGCCTGCTGAAACAAGGCTTTGCCGGCGACACCTTCAACACCGCGTGGTACGCTCGCCGCCTGCTCCCGCCTGAGTGGTCCGTCTCCTACGGCACCGTCATCGGGCAGGACGCCATCTCGGACGACATGGCCGACTTCATCCGCGCCCAGGGCCTCGACACCGACGCGCTGGCCCGCCACCCCGAGCGCACCGTCGGCCTCTACATGATCTCGCTGAAGGACGGCGAGCGCAGCTTCTCCTACTGGCGCGGCCAGTCGGCGGCAAAGACCCTTGCCGACGATCCCAACCGCCTCGCCGCCATGCTGAAGGGTCGGCGTAACATCCACTTCTCCGGCATCACCCTCGCCATCCTGCCGCCCAAGGCGCGCTCCACCTTCTGCGCTGCCCTCGCTAGCGCCCGCGCGCAAGGCGCACATGTCAGCTTCGACACCAACCTGCGCCCGAAACTCTGGGGCTCCATCGACGCCATGCGCGACGGCCTCACCCTCGGTGCCTCGGTGGCGGACACCGTCCTGCCCTCCTTCGACGAAGAGCAAAGCATCTTCCCCGATCAGACTCCGCGGGACACCGTCACCCGCTACGCCAGGGGCGGCGCGACAACCGTCGTGGTCAAGAACGGCAGCGCCCCCGCCACGGCCTGGCACACCACCGAGGGCACGGTCCAAGTCACCCCGCCATCCGTCGCGCAAGTCACCGACAGCACCGCCGCAGGCGACAGCTTCGCCGCAGGCTTCCTCGCCGCCCGCGCCCTCGGCCAATCGCTGCAACAGGCCACCGAACAGGCCGCTACCCTCGCCTCGAACGTCATCCAACATCGCGGAGCGCTCGCCCCCGCCCTCTTCGAAGGAGAATCCAAATGAACATCCTCATCATCGGCGGCGCCGGAGTTGTCGGCCAGAAACTCGCCCGCGCCCTCGCAGCCAAGGGCACCCTGCGCGGCAAACCCATCACGAAGCTCACCCTCGCAGACCTCTCGGACGCGCCCCTGATCGACGCCCCCTTCCCGGTCGAGGCGACGACCTGCAACATCACCGACCCGGCCTCGGTCGCGGCAAACATCACCGAAGACACGGATGTCATCTACCTGCTCGCCGCCGTGGTCTCGGCCCACGCCGAGCAGGACTTCGACTTCGGCTACAAGGTCAACATGTTCGGCACCCTCAACGTGCTCGACCGCTGCCGCGCCCTCGGCACGAAGCCCGTTCTGGTCTTCACCTCCTCCATCGCTGTCTTCGGCGGCGAGGTGCCCCAGCCCTACACCGACCACTCGGCGCTCAACCCGCAGATCAGCTACGGCGCACAAAAGGCCATCGGCGAGATCCTCGTGAACGACTACACGCGGCGCGGCTTCATCGACGGGCGCGGCTTCCGCCTGCCGACCATCTCCGTCCGCCCGGGCAAGGCCAACCGCGCCGCCTCCTCCTTCATGTCCTCGATCTTCCGCGAACCGCTGCAAGGCCAGGAGGCGATCTGCCCCGTCGACCCCGACTTCCCGCATTTCTACCTCTCGCCGAAGCAATGCGCGCTGAACCTCGTCAAAGGCGCGGAAATCCCCGCCGAGGACATGGGCAAGAACCCGACAATGACCATGCCGGGCCGCGTCTGGACCATCCGCCAGATGATCGACGCCATGACCGCCGTGGCAGGCCCGGAACCGGCAAAACTCATCCGCTGGGAAGAACAGCCCGAGATCGCCGAGATCCTCAAGGGCTGGCGCCTCGACATCCGCCCGGAAAAGGCCGCCCGCCTCGGCCTCAAAGCCGACGACAGCTTCGAGGACAACATCCGCTACTTCCTCGAAGAAGACATTGCACCGGCGCAATCCTGAGCGCGCGCGCCTGTTTCTTCCTGGTCCAAATACCTCCGGGGGGAGGCCCGGCACGGGCCGAGGGGGCAGCGCCCCCCCCCCCCCCCCCACCCCCAATGAAAGGCCCGACATGACCCAATTCGCCCACTACCCCAGCCTCAAGGGCAAGACCGTTTTTATCACCGGCGGCGCCTCCGGCATCGGTGCCGAGATCACCAAGGCCTTCGCCGCCCAGGGCGCGCGCATGGGCTTCGTCGATTTCGACCGCACCACCGCTGAAGCGCTGGCCAATGACACCGCAGGGGACATCGCCTTCGAATTCTGCGACTTGCGCGACATCGACGCCCTGCGCGCGGCCTTCGCCAAACTCGCCGAGAGACTCGGCCCCGCCACGATCCTCGTCAACAACGCCGCCCGTGACGACCGCCACGGCTGGCAGGACGTGACCCCCGACTACTGGGACGAACGCCAGAACACCAACCTGCGGCACATGTTCTTTGCCATCCAGGCCGTGGCCCCCGGCATGATCGCGGCCGGCGGCGGCTCGATCATAAACATGTCGTCGAACAGCTGGCGCGAGGCCGTGGGCGGCATGCCCGCCTATGTCACCGCCAAGGCCGCCGTCGAGGGCCTGACCCGCACCATGGCCCGCGACCTCGGTCCGCACCGCATCCGCGTCAACACCGTGGTCCCCGGCTGGGTCATGACCGAGCGGCAGAAAACCCTCTGGGCCACGCCCGAGGCGCTGGAAAAGCACCGCCAAGGCCAATGCCTGCCCGACCTGATCGATCCCGTGTACCTTGCCCGGATGGTGCTGTTCCTCGCCTCGGACGATGCCGCCATGTGTACGGCGAATGCCTACATGGTCGAGGCCGGGTCCATCTGATCCGCAAACACACCCTCTGGACATGCGTAGGGCGGGGTTATACCCCGCCCTCCCTGTGAGAAACCACCAAACCGTCAGATCGCGGCCAGTTCGCCCGCCAGATCCTTCATCTCGGTCCCGCCCGCCATCAGGCGGCGGATCTCGTCGTGGCTCAGCTCCCCGGCCTTGCCCGCGCCGATCACCTCGCCCAGCGCGAGGAAGGTGAACCGATCCCCTACCAGCTGCGAGTGGATCTCGTTGTGGGTGATGAAGATGATGGCGATGTCGCCGCGCTTCTTCACCCGCATGATGGTCTTGAGCACTTCCATCTGCTGCTTCTGCCCCAGCGCCGAGGTCGGCTCATCGAGGATCAGCACCTTGGCGCCAAAGTAGATCGCCCGCGCAATGGCCAGAGTCTGACGCTGACCGCCGGACATGGTGCCCACCGCCTGCGTCGGGTCGCTGAAGTTGATGCCGATCTTAAGCATCTCGTCATGCGCGATCTTGTCCATCTCCGCCATGCGCAGGGTGCCGAGCGGCCCCTTCAGCTCGCGCCCCATGAAGAAGTTGCGCGTGACGCTCATCAGCTGGTTCAGCGCGAGGTCCTGGTAGACCGTGCCGATCCCTGCCGCCGTGGCATCTCGGGGGCTGCGGAAATTGACAGGCTTGCCCTCGATGTACAGCTGCCCCGACGTGGGCTGGTGTACGCCCGCCAGCGTCTTGATCAGCGTCGACTTGCCCGCGCCGTTGTCACCCAACAGCGCGTGCACCTCGCCCGGGTAGACCTCCAGGTTCACCCCGTTCAGCGCCGTAAACGGGCCGAACTTCTTCACGACATTCTCGACCTTCAGATACGGTGTCGTCATCACGATCCTCCTCGAATGAAGCGTCGACCTTCGCTGCCTGTCGGCTTCGCCTCCAACGCGAAGGCCGACACATTTTTGTTGCTGACGCGGAGCATCGTCAAATCCCCCCCGTGATGCGCTTGCGGATGCGTTCGTTGGCGAAGACGGCGGCCAGCAGGATGGTGCCGACGAAGACGCGGAACCACGACCCGTCGATCCACGGGATGAAGAACACCGCGTTCGCCACCAGGCCCACGGTGATCGCGCCAAAGGCCACGCCAAGGATCGAGCCAAAACCGCCCGTCATCAGCGTACCCCCCACGACCGCGATGGCGATGGCGAAAAGCTCCAGCAGGTTGCCCTTGGCCGCGTCGGCGGTGTTGGTGTCGAACACCTGACAGGCCGCGAAGATGCAGGCGCAGAAGGCGGTGAACATGAACAGGCCGATCTTGACCTTGTTCACGGGCACGCCGTTGGCATTGGCCGCGGCCTTGTCGTCGCCCGTGGCGTAGATCCAGTTGCCCAGCTGCGTGCGCGACAGCACGAACCACGCGACACCGGCGATCACCAGCCACCACATGAACCGCGCGTCAAACCCCGTCACCCACTGCTCGCCCTTGCGGTTGAGGTTGCCGCCCAGCGCGAACCACAGGTCATAGAACCAGCCAAAGACCTCGCCGCCGAGGATGTCGGCAAACCACGAGGTCTGCTTGAAATCCTCGAGGCCGGAAATCTGCGTCGACTGGTTGATGATGCGGAACGATGCCTCGGTCGCGCCGCGCAGGAAGAACAGGAAGGCCAGCGACACGATGAAGGACGACAGCCCCGACCGCACCACGATGGTGCCGATCAGCCAGCCCAGGAACAGCGCCGCCGTCATGGCGATCAGGAAGGCCGCAATCGGCAGGCCGGGCGGGATGCCCAGCGGCGTGAAGCCGTATTTCAGCACCATGGCCATGATCATGCCAGTGAAGCCGATCATCGACCCGATCGACAGGTCGAACTCGCCCGCGATCATCAGCGCGGCGGCACCGGTGGCGATGATGCCGTATTGCGCGATGATGGCGATGTTGTTCTTCAGGCCCAGCGGGTTGAAGGCCTTGAAATCCGAGGCGATGGCCAGGGCGATCACGATCACCACCATCACCGAAAACGCGCCGATCTCGGGTCGGCGCGCCAGCCGTGTCAGGCCGGTTTCGCGCGTCAGGCGGTCCGCCTCGCTGCGATCAGACATGGGTCATCCCCCTTCATGTCTTGAGAAGCCCCCGGAGGAGGGAGCGGGAATTGCTTATGGAAAGGGGGACAGGCGTGTCCGTCTGTCCCCCGGGATTTTCACCGAAATGAGGGCCGCTTAGCGGTTCACGCCTGCCTGCTCGGACACGCTCGACGCGTTCGACGCATCGACGAAGCCCGGGCCGGAGGGCACGTTCGCACCCGGCAGCATGCCTGCGTTGGTGTTGTAGAGGTGCAGGAAGATCACCGGCAGGTAGCCCTGAAGGCGCTGCTGCTGGTCGATGGTGTACTGCACCGCACCGTCGTTGATGAGGTTGATGACACCCGGCGACATGTCAAAGCAAGACAGGTGCACGTCCGCGCCCACTTCGGCCACGGCTTCGGCAGCGGCTTCGCAGACATGCGGGCCGGTGGCCAGCAGGCCGTCGATCGACTCGTCCGCCTGCAGGGCGGCTGCGGTCCGGGTCTTGATCTGGGCGACGTCGTTGGACACGTCGATCATGTTCAGTTCCTGGCCCAGGCCGTCAAAGTAGCCCTGGCAGCGGTCGGCCAGCGCGGTGTTGTAGGCTTCCTGGTTCAGGCAGAGGCCCTTGGACACGCCTTCAGCCTTTGCGCGCTCACCTGCGGCGGTGCCTGCCAGCTTTTCCGGCTGGCCGATGTGCATCAGCGCGCCAACTTCCTTCGACGCTTCGAGTCCCGAGTTGATGGTGATGACGGGAATGCCCGCATCCACAGCACCCTTGATCGCGCCGCCGAGCGCGTCCGCGTCGGGCAGCGACACGATGATGCCGTCGGGCTGCGTGGCCGCTGCGGCTTCGATCAGCTTTGCCATGCCGGCCATGTCACCGGAAGCATCATAGTTGTATTCCAGTTCCGCGCCCACGGCCGCAGCGGCATCCTTGCCGCCCTTCTCGACCACCGGCCAGAAGGGGTCGGTGCCCTGGGTGTGCGTTATCATCACGTAGCGCTCTGCAAAGGCAGGCATTGCCAGCGCTGCAAGGGCGGTCGCCGCCAGAAGCGTCTTTTTCATTGGTCGTCTCCTCCAGTTGGTCCGGCCCGTTGGTTCAGGCCGTGCTGTCCGCCCCTCCTCGGGCGGTCAGCGCACGTTAGCCTCGCTGCGACAAGCTGTCACCAGCGAATACGGTATCGCTAACGCTCCGTCACCGATCCGTCGAGTCACGCCATTTCGTTTCATGAGAGTTTCTATCACGCCTGATGGCATTCCCGCCGTGGATGAGAGTTTACATCATCGCCTGAAAGCCCCGCCCCACCGTTCCTGTATGGCCTTTCATCGACGGAATTTCTGGTATACCAAATTCCACAACAACCGGCGGGGCCGGCTTTTCACGAATGGGAGGATCCATGGCGAACCTGAAACTCGCGGCAGGCATGTCGCGGCTCGGCACCGAGTCCGCCTTCGTCGTGCTGGCCCGCGCGGGCGCGCTGGCTGCCGAAGGGCGTGACATCATCAACCTCGGCATCGGCCAGCCGGACTTCAAGACGCCCGACCACATCGTCGAGGCCGCCGTGAAAGCGCTGCACGACGGCGAGCATGGCTACACCCCTGCAAACGGCATTCCCCGCTTGCGTCAGGCCGTCGCTGCCGACCTCAACCGCCGCCACAACGTCGAGGTCAACCCCGACAACATCGTCGTCGTGCCGGGCGGCAAGCCCACGATGTTCTTTGCCGTGCTGATGTTCGGCGAACCGGGGACAGAGATCATCTACCCCAACCCCGGCTTCCCGATCTACGAGTCGGTCATCAAGTACTCCGGCGCCACCGCCGTACCCATGGCCCTGAAGGAAGAGAACGGCTTTGCCTTCTCCGCCGAAGAGGTGCTCGCCCAGATCACCCCCGCCACGCGTCTCATCATCATCAACTCCCCCGCCAACCCGACGGGCGGTGTCACCCCAAAGGCCGAGATCGACAAGCTTGTCGCAGGCCTCGCCGCGCACCCCCACGTCGCCATCCTCTCGGACGAGATCTACTCGACCATGCTCTACGGCGGGCGCGAACACGTGTCCCTGCTGCAATACCCGGAAATCCGCGACCGGCTGATCGTGCTGGACGGCTGGTCCAAGCGCTACGCCATGACCGGCTGGCGGCTGGGCTATGCCGTCTGGCCCGATGAACTGGTGCCGCATGTCACGCGTCTTTGCGTCAACGACCACTCCTGCGTGAACTCCGCCACGCAATTCGCAGGCATCGCCGCGCTCGAAGGCCCGCAGGACAGCGTCGACACCATGAACGCCGCTTTCGACGAACGCCGCCGCGTCATCGTCGACGGCCTGAACGCCCTGCCCGGCGTGCGCTGCGCCGACGCGGGCGGCGCTTTCTACGCCTTCCCCAACATCGAGGGCACTGGACTTTCCGCGATGGAGGCCCAGACTCTGTTCCTCGAAGAAGGCGGCGTCGCCACCGTGGCCGGCACCTCCTTTGGCAAGTACGGAGAGGGCTACCTGCGCTTTTCCTACGCCAATTCCACCGAGAACATCCAGGAAGCGCTGCGGCGCATCCGTAACCTGCTGGAGCAACGCGCATGACCAATCTTCTGATCGTCGGCAACCCTTTCACGGACGAGGAACGCTCCCGCCTCTCCGCCGCCCATGCCTCGGCCTTCGTCGGCACCCCGGCGGACATCGCCGCCATGGACATGACCCTGCGCACCGAGGTCCGCGCCATAGCCTACAAGGGCCACCTGCCCTTCGACGCCGCCGCCATGGACGCGCTGCCGAACCTCGGGGTGATCGCCAACTTCGGCGTGGGCTATGACGCCATCGACGTCGCGGCGGCCTCCGAGCGCGGCATCAAGGTCACCAACACCCCCGACGTGCTGAACGACGACGTGGCCGACCTCGCCGTCGGCATGATGCTGGGCTTTGCCCGCGACATGGTCCGCGGTCACCTGCTGGTCGCTTCGGGCAAATGGGCCGAGCAGGCCCTGCCCCTGAACCGCAAGATGTCCGGTGCCTCCGTGGGCATCGTCGGCCTTGGCCGCATCGGGCGCGAGATCGCCGACCGCCTCGCCGCCTTCAAGATGGATATCCACTACACCTCGCGCTCGGAAAAACAGACCCCCGGCTGGACCTATCACGCCGACGTGGTGGACATGGCCAAGGCCGTCGACTGGCTGGTGATCGCGCTTGTCGGCGGGCCGGAGACGGTCAACCACGTGGGCCGCGACGCGCTTCAGGCGCTCGGCCCGGACGGCGTTCTGGTCAACATCTCGCGCGGCTCCACCGTGGACGAAGGCGCGCTGCTCGACCTGCTGGAAAGCGGCCAGCTCGGCGGCGCGGCGCTCGACGTCTACAACAACGAGCCGAACATCGACCCGCGCTTCCGCGCGCTGACCAACGCGCACCTGCAACCGCATCAGGGATCGGGCACGGTGCAGACCCGCCGCGCCATGGCGGAACTGCAACTGGCCAACGTGACGGCTTTCCTGAACGGCGAGGACCTCTCGACCCCCGTCAACTGACGGCGCGCAGAGACGGGGGCCGTCGCAACAGGGCTTCGTCTCCCCCACGGCACTAACCACAGACGCAGGGGCGCACTCCGCCGTCCCTGCGTCAGTCCACTTGCTGACCGATCTCCGTCTCCAGCAAGCGTTCAAACGCCAGCGGCTCCAGCACGCCCGGCGCAGCGAACGGGTCCGAGAAGGCGTAGATCACGAACATCACCAACCCGCTGAACGCGCCGTAGACGCTGAGCAGCACCATGTGCAGCCGCGTCGGGCTGAAGACGAAATAGGGCACCGCCACCAGCACCAGCCCGGCCAGCGCCGCCAGCCAGAACAGCGGGTTGACCGCGTGCAGTGCCGTGTTCTCGCGCGCCTGCCTGAGTTCCGCGATGGCCTGCGCCTTGTGCACCATATGCGCCCGCAGGTCGCTTTCGCGCGGCGTGGCCGGGTCGAGGTCCAGCACCGCCTGATAGATCACCTCGCGCAGTTGCCAGCCCTCTGGTGCCAGCCGCCCGGTGCGCGCCAGCACCTCCCATTCCTCGTGAATCACCAACTGGGTGTAGCGCCGCAGCGCCGGTTGCACCTCGGCAGCCACCGCCTCTCCGTAGCGCCCGGCATCGTTCCAGACATCCGCGATGGCGGTGGCTTCCTCCGTCAGGTTGCCCTGCAATTGCGTGTAATCCACCAGCTCCTGCGCAAAGACCAGCGCCAGGATCAGCCCGTGCAGCGCAGCGACGCGGATGATGACCGACCCCGCCAGCGTCTGGGTGTCCTCGGCGAAATCCTCGCCCATCACACGCCGCATCCCGAAATACACCGCCCAAGAGATCATCACCGTTCCGACGATGAACACCACGGCCACCACCCCCGACACCAGCATGGTTCCTCCCTTGTCTTCCCTCTCCCGACTATTCCCGCAAATCCGCGCCGGTTGAAGCCCCGAGAGGGCTGTCCCTCCCGTCGGAATTGGCTAGGGTCGGCCAGAAGCTGAACCAAAAGTCCCCGACCCAAGACGCCGAACCACAAGGACCCTTCCCATGGCCTATGTCATCGACCCGCAACCGCAACCCTCCGTGCCCGTGGCCGGGACCGAAGACCGCTTCCCCGTCCGCCGCATCTTCTGCGTCGGGCGCAACTACGCCGCCCACGCCCGCGAGATGGGCAAGGACCCCGACCGCGAACCGCCCTTCTTCTTCACCAAACCCGCCGACGCGGTGATTGAGAACGGCGCGACCATCCCCTACCCGCCCGAGACGGAGAACTTCCATTACGAGGCCGAGCTGGTGGTCGCCATCGGCCGGGGTGGCGTGAACATCCCCGAATCCGAGGCACTGGACCACGTCTGGGGCTACGCCGCAGGCAACGACCTGACCCGCCGTGACCTGCAACAGACCGCCAAGGACATGGGCCGTCCGTGGGACTGGGGCAAGGCCTTCGACAATTCCGCCGTCATCGGCCCGATCCACCCGGTCAGCGCGACCGGACACTTCCCCGACGGCGCAATCAGGCTGTCGGTCAACGGCACCGTCAAGCAGGACGCCGACCTGTCCGAGATGATCTGGTCCACCCCCGAGGTCATTGCCATCCTCTCGCGCACCATGACCCTGAAACCGGGCGACCTCATCATGACCGGCACCCCGGCGGGCGTTGGCGCGCTCAGACCCGGCGACACGGTCACCGTCTCCATTGCGGGCCTGCCTGACCTGACCACGACCATCGGAGACCGGGCATGATTCTGCACAACTACTTCCGCTCGTCGACCTCGACGCGGCTGCGCGTGGCGCTGAACCTCAAGGGACTGCCCTACGATTACGCCGCCTATCCCCTGCGGGAAAAGGCGCACAAATCGCACGATTTCCTGCGCAAGAATCCCGCAGGCCTCGTGCCGGTGCTGGAGCTTGACGACGGCACCATGCTGCTGCAAAGCCTCGCGATCATCGAATACCTCGACGAGGTACACCCAGAACCGGCCCTGCTCCCCGCCGATCCTCTGGCAAAGGCCAAGGCCCGCGCCTACGCCTACATGATCGCCTGCGAGGTCCATCCGCTCAACAACCTCCGCGTCCTCCAGCACATCGCGGCAGGTTACGGCGCTGATGCCGACGCGCAAAAGGCATGGTTCACCCATTGGGTGGCCGAAACCTTTCAGGCCATGGAAACGATGCTCGCCGCCGCACCCGAGACCGGCACCTTCTGCATCGGCGACACGCCTACGCTGGCTGACATCTGCCTGTACGCGCAGGTCTGGAACAACAAACGCTTCGGCATACCGCTGGACAACTGGCCTACCATCGCCCGCATCTTCGCGGCCTGCGACGTGCTGCACGCCTTCCGCAACGCCGCGCCGCCAAACCAGCCCGACGCGGAATGACACCGGCGGGGCCCGGCCCCCGCCACTCCGCGTGTCCCTGCACCGCTCACCGCCGGCAAGGACACGCCCCCGCTCCTTCATCTTGATCCAAATACCCTCGGGGGAGTCGCTCCGCAGGAGAGGCGGGGGCAGAGCCCCCACCCGCGCGCAGCGCGGCGCTCAATAATCCCGCTCAAAGAACACGCCCAGACCACTGGTCCCATCCGACGACACGCGCCCACGCACCGTCACGCTGGGCGTCAACGTCAGGTTCAGGTTCACCTCGCTCTGGCCATCGGCATTGACGGTCACATCCGTATAGACGTTTTCCGAGATATACTTGCCCACGCTCGCCTCGATCGTGCCGTCCGCGTTTGTCCCGACGTTCAGATCATCGACCCCAAGCCCCGAGCGGATATTCTCCTGGATACCCAGACCGCCCTGCCCGGACAACGTCCGCACCGCAGCAGCCAGCTGCACCGCCTGCAGGGGCGACAGCTCTGTCACCGACTGCCCGAACAGGAAAAACGCCAGCGCCTCGTCCTCAGGCAGTTCCGGCGAAGAGGTCACCGTCAATTCCGGCTGCGACACCTCGCCCGACAGACGGATGGTGATCTCGGTATCCTCGATCGTGGTCGTCGCCTCGAAGTTCACGAAAGGCGTGAAACTGCCACGCATGGACACCTCACCCGTGGTCAGGTCCAGACGCCGCCCCAGCAGGTCCAGACGGCCACGCACAAGGTCGAACTGCCCCACCGGCACGATATCCGCAGACGTGCCCGTCAGACGCAGGCTGCCCCCCAACTCGGCATCAAGCCCCCGGCCCCGCACGAAAATCCGGTTCGGTGCGCTGACGAGGATGTCCAGCGGATAGGGCGGCAAGGACGCGCCCTGCTGCGCCGCCTGCGCCTTGGGACCAAGGCCCGCGAACATCAGCGTCCGCTGCACGTCAGCGGGCATGTTCTCATGCTTCAGCCCGTCCAGCGCCGAATAGCTCGGGCCGATGTTGGGCACCCGCACCTCGACCTGCCCCAGGTCGATGCGCCCCGCGATGCGTGCGCCGCCGGTCAGCGGGCCGTCCACGGTGATCCGCCCGTTCGCCGTCGTGTCGAACATATCCGCCTTGCGCAGTCCCGCCTGCCGAAGTTCGACCACCAGAGACGCCGGGAAAGGCGCGCTCAGCGTGATCGGGCCAGTGACGACGACCTGCCCGCCGGTGGACAGCCGTCCGGCCATGTCCACCTGCGCACGCCCCGCCGTCAGCGACACGCCCCCCGTGAGATCCTCGACCGAGATGTCCAGCGCCGGGGCGGCGAACCGCGCGCCCGTCGTCGACAACCGCCCACTGACCGAGGACAGCGCAGGCGCGCCACGCACCGCCACATCAAAAACCAGAACGCCCGACACCACCTGCGGCGCCAACCGCCCGTTGGCCAGCGCCAGCGGCGCCGAGCCGTTCAGGCTGACATTCATCGTCCGGAAATTCTGCGCCACGGTGCCATTCACCTGCGCGCCGATCCCTCCCGGCCCTGTGCCGTCAAGGTTCAGCCGCCAGTCGCCCCCGGAATGGCTCGCCGTACCGGACACGCGCAGCGCGCCCGGCAGTTCCGGCACCAGCCGCTCGATCCCGGCCACGGTCACGTTCACCGACAGGTCCGCCGCGCTCGACGCCAGCGACCCGGTGACAGACCCGTCAATCGACGATCCGTCCACCGTCAACCGCTGGATGCGCAGCGCGCCACCCGCCGTCCGCTCAAGGCTCAGATCGACCGACGTGGTCCCTCGCAGGAACGGGTCCAGCGAGGCATTCCCGATCCCCAGGTCCTGCGCCACAAGTTGCCCGGTCACATTCACCGGCCCATCCGGCTGCACCAGCGCCACATCCGTGTCAAAGCGCACGGCCCCCGACAGCCGCTGCCCGGTCAGCCCGGACAAGGCGGACAGGTTCGGAATACGCCCCTCGGCGCGGCCATTGACCCGCAGTTGATCCTCGCGCAGCCCCGCCACGGTGCCGGTGAACGAGGCCGAGGCGGGACCCGTCAGTTCCAGCCGCCGCACGTCGATCAGGCCAGCCGCATCGCGGGACAGGTCCACCACCAGCCCCACGTCCCCGCCCACCAGCGGATCCACCGCCGGGATCGACAGGGCAATGCCCTCGCCGCTGACATTGCCAGACAGCGTCAGCGGCCCGTCCAGCACCTGCCCTTGTGCATCAAGCGCAGCGCTCAACCGCCCCGCCAAATTACGCCCCGCCACGCCGGAAAGCGCCGCCAGCCGCATCTCGCTGACCTCCAGCCGACCGTCCACCGCCAGATCGTCGACCGAGGCGCCAGACACCGTGCCATCCAGCACGATTGTCCCCTGACCCGAGTAATCCAGGTTCTCCAAGACGAACACCTTGTCCACGCCCCGCCGCGCCGAGAAGGTCAGCTCCGACACGCCGTCCAGCAGCGGGTCCACCGTCGCCAGCCCGACCGCGACATTCACCGTCCGCGCCTCGACCGCCACGTCAAAAGTCTGTGCGCCCACGCGCCCCTCACCCGTCACCGTCAGGTTCGCCGCGCCGGTCAGCGACCGCCCGGCCACCTGCGAAAACGGCGAGAGCCGCGCCACCTGCGCGTTCAGCCGCCCGGACACATCCGGCCCGTCCGACCGCCCGGTGTCGACGACACCGACGTAGGACAGCGTCGCCACGTCCGGGATCACCCCGTTCAGGTCGATCTGCCAGCCCTCGGCGCCCTGCTCGGCCTTCAGCGTCAACTGCGTCTCGCCCTCGACCCCGGGCAACACCTTGGTCGTGTCGTTCAGCACCACGTCCAGATCGGCCTTGCCCGTGCCGCTCGCCACCTGAGCCGTGCCGTCGATGCGCACCGCCTGCGTCGCCACGCGCAACAGATCGGCATACAGGCCGGTCTCGTTGCGCCGCGCCTCCAGCCGCAGCGACCCGACACCTTCCAGCAAGGGATCGACTGCGTCGATTCCCGTTGCCAGACCGCGTGTCGTGCCATCCAGCACGATATCGAAACCGCCGGTGGTCGGCAGCGCCTGCCCGCTGATCGACAGTTCCGCCGCACCGTCCAGCGCAATCCCTGCCAGCTCGGCAAAACGCGTCAGGTCATCGGCGCGCAACCGCAGGTCCGGTTCCACAACCGGGTTCAGCGGGTCGTCCGATATCACCGTCACCCGCCCCGTCAGGCCATAATCCGCCCCGGCAAGGTCGATCTCGCGCAGCACCAGCGGCGCGCCGTTCTGCCAGTCAAACCCCATCTGCCCGCGCAGCGCCGTGCCCACGGCCCCGGCAAGCCGTTGATCCGACAGCGCCAGCCCGCTGGCGTCAAGGTCCAGAACCCCGCTCACACGCTGTGCCTCGCGCGCGATCTCGCCCGCGCCGGTAAAGGACAGACGGTCCAGCCGCCCCAGCCCCTCGCGTTGCGCGCCGGAAACCTGCGCCCGCAGTTGCCAGCCATTGCCGTTCGACGCGTCAAAGACACCGGTCAGCATCACGCCCTCGACGCTCGTCTCGGCCCCGCCCAGCGGCAGGATCACCCGCTCGCCATCCGGCGGCGTAATGCGTCCGTTCAGATCCAGCCGCTCGGGCCAGCCATCCGCGCCCACCTTGGCATAGCCTTCCAGCGTCAGCGCCTGCGCGCTCAACGTCATCTCGGACAGCTCGACCGAGCCATCCGCCGCCTGCACCACCTCGGCGGCCAGACCCACCTCGTCGCCAAGGAAATCGCGATACTCCGGGGCCACCAGCCGCGCCACGTCGCCGCCCACGTCGACGCGGAACCGCCGTGTGCCCGCATCGCCATCGGCGCGCAGGATCACCGTGCCGGCCAGACGCTGCTCGCCATCGGTCGCCAGCGACATCTGCGCCTCGAAATCGTCGATCGGCGCCTCGCCCTTCAGCGTCAGCACCACCGAGGGCCGCCCCGGCACCGTCAGCTTGTTCACGACCAGACCGTCCTCCGGCTCGGACACCGACAGGTCCAGCCCAAGCACCCGCGTCGCATTGCTGTAGCTGCCATCCAGCGAGATCGACCCACCGGCATCCTGCCGCTCGATCTGCAGGGACGCCTGTCCCTCGCCGCCCGCCAGCGCGGCCGAGCCATCGACCGACAGCACAGCCGCCTCGCCCATGACCGCTTCGCCAAGGACCACCTCGTCCAGCCGCAACTCCTCCAGCACCAGCGACACCGGCAGGTCCGGCAGGGCAAAGGACGACTTCGCCTCGGGCGTCGGCGCCTCGGCGGGGGCCTGCGGCAAACGCGGCATGTTCAGCCGCGCCATGGAGATTTCCTGGATATCCACGCGACCGCGCAACAGCCCCGAACGGTCCCATTGCAGGCCCACGCCCTCGGCCTCCAGCCAGACGCCCTGCGGGTCGGCGATGGTGATGCGTTCCACGGTGGCCCGCGACGACAGCGCCCCGGCAAAGCCTTCCAGCCGCACCGTCATGTTGTCGTTCGACAGGGAATCCTCCAGCAGTCCCTGGATGAATCCCCGGTCATCCTGTTGAGCCATCGCGCTGAGTGGCCACAACAGGCAAAGGCAAAGCATGAGAAGCCGCATCAGAAGGCCTGTCCGATCCCGATATAAAGTTGCACCCCGTCGCCGGTATCGCCGCCCACCGGCCCGGCCACGTCCAGCCGGATCGGCCCGACGGGGGTATCGTAGCGCAGCCCCAACCCGGCACCCGAATGCCAGTTGCCGCTGCCGTCATAAAAACTTTCGCCGCCGATGTAGCCCGCATCCGCAAAGGCCACGACGCCGATGTTGCGCGCCACGTCGACCCGCAACTCGCCGGACAGGCCGACGAAGCTGCGCCCGCCCAGCCGCGTCCCGCCGTAATCCGCATCGAGCGATTCAAAAGGCTGGCCGCGCACGGTCCCGCCCCCGCCCGAGTAGAAAAGGTAATCCGGCGGCGCTACGGCCGCGGTGGGACCGCTCAGCGCACCCAGCTGGAACCGCGCGGCGGCAACCACCGCGTTGTCCTCGCCAAAGCCGCGATAGGCGCGTGCGTCCAGCATCAGACGCGCGCCGCTGTCATTGCCGGACACGATGGTGAAGGGCTCGACATCCGCGCGGACGTAGAAACCCTCGGTGGCATCCAGAGCCACGTCCCGCGTGTCCCATGTCAGCGCCGTCGGCATGGCAAAGACATCCAGCCGCCGCTCCGGTTCTCCGGGCAGATAAAGGTCGGTGATGTTCGACCGCGACAGGGTGAATCCCAACTCGCCCGTCAGCGTGTCGGAAAACTCCTGGTTCACCCCGATCCCCAGTTCGACACGCTCGCTGATGTAATCGGGCTCGTCCTCGTAGGCCACCGATGCCGTGGCAAAAAACAGAGTGTCCGCGCCGTACACCGCGGGCTTCTCGAACCGGGTCGAGATTTCATAATCCGGGTTCATGCCCGCGCCGCCCAGCTGGCGGACCTCGCCGTCGATCCGGAACCGCTCGGCCCCTCCCAGCAGGTTGCGATGCATCCAGAAGGCGGACAGCGTCAGCCCCTCGTTCGACGACAGCTCCGCGCCCGCGCCGATCCGGCGCGGCTTGCGGTCCGTCACGTCGATCTCGATATCCAGCTGGTCGCCGTCCTGCGCCACCTCGTCCAGGGTAACGGACCGAAAGGTCCCCGTCGCCCGCAGCCGCTCCGCGCCCTTTTCCACCGCGTCGGGGTCAAAGACCTCGCCGCGCGGAATACCCGCGATCTGCCGGATGCGCGCATCCTTCACCGCGCTCTCGGACTTCACCCGAACGTCGCCAAAGGTATAGCGCCGACCGGGATCAATCCGCACATCGACGTCAAGCAGCCTGTCATCGTGGCGCGCGGTGATCTCCTGCCCGGAAATCTCCGCCTTGGCATTGCCCACCTGTCGCCAGGCCTCCACCGCATCCTGCGCCGCCGCGCGCACGGCATTCGCCCGCGCCGGTTCGCCGGTGTCGAAGCCCTCGGTTTCCGGTGTATTCGGGGCCTGCGGGGCCACCCGCGCCAATCCGAAATCAAAGATCCGGCCCGGATCGACCTTCACCTCGATCCGCTGCACACGCGCAGGCGCCTCAAAGGGCGGGATCGTCGCCGCCTCGCGCCCGTCCAGCAGGATGCGCACCACCGGGCCATAGTAGCCCTGGGCATAAAGCGCCTCCACCAGACGGGTATAATCGCCCTGCGCCGCCGCAAGGATATCCGAAGGCACCACATCCTCGCGCGACTTAAGTTCTGTCAGAACCGACACCGCCTCGAGACTGTCTTTCAGATCGTCCTTCGTCCCTGTGGCAAACTGGAAATCCAGCGCCGGAAAGGCCCCCGCCAAAATCGGCCACGCCCCAAGCACCGCTGCCACGCAGGTCAGACCCACCCGTTTCATATGCCCTCAGGCCCCCGCACACCGCTTTGTTTTTCGTTACTTTGTACTGTAATTCACTTTGCCCCCCGGCACAGGGCAAAAAGCCGATTTCGGCGGGAAACAGCGCATATTCTGTGGTCAGCATTGATTTTCCGCGCAAGCCCGTCCGTGCCCAGCCCGCGCGTCATCCAGCCTTGCGGGCTTGGCCTGTGGCCCCGCTTTGACTAACCTGCCGCAAGAACCCGCCGTAACCCCTTGGGAAACATTCATTTGATACGCATCATTCTGGCAGACGATCACGACGTGGTGCGCGGCGGTCTCCGCACCATCCTTTCCGGCCTGCCGGACGCCGAAGTCGTGGCCGAGGCCCGCAACGGTCTCGAAGCCATTGCGCAGGTGAAGAAACACAAGCCCGACCTGCTGTTCCTCGACGCCGCCATGCCCTACGCCAAGGGCATCGAGGTTCTGACCGACACCCGCCGCTGGAGCCCGGACACCCGCGTCATCCTGTTCACCGGCTTCACTTCGGCGGGCATCTTCAACGACTGGCTGGCCGCAGGGGTCGACGCCATCCTGCTCAAGACCTGCCCCCCCGAGGACATCACCGAAGCCCTGCACGCGGTCCTCTCCGGTGGCAACTACCTGGCCCGCGCCGTGGCCGAGATCCTCGAAGCCGCCTCCGTCACCCAGACCCTGACCGCCCGCGAACTCGAAGTCCTCTCTCTCATCGCCACCGGTCACCAGACCGCGCGCATCGCAGAACGGCTCTGCATCAGTCCAAAGACCGTCGAAAAGCACCGCACCAGCCTGATGACAAAGCTCAACGTCAACTCGCTCGCGGCCCTTCTGGCCTACGCCCTGCGCGAAGGGTTGCTCGATCAGGAACGCCAGCTCTGAGCCGCCCCGCGCCTCTCCCGCGACCCTATGGGGAATCCCCCCCATGTCCCGGCGCGCCCCGTGCTGCTTCACTGGTCCCATGACACACCTCATCCGCCTCCTCGCACTGTTCCTCCCGCTGTGGCTCGCCCTGCCGGTCGCCGCGCAGCAGTTGCCTGCCCCGGCACCGATCCTCCTGACCGACGACAGCGGCACCTTCTGGCAGCACATCACCCCCGCCGCACAGGCTTTGGTCGAGCCCATCTGCTGCCTCTCCCCCACCGAGGCAGCCGCTTCGACCGAATGGTCTGCCCAAGCAACGGAAACCCTGCACCCGGACAGGCTCCGCCCCGCAGGCAACGCCGCCGCCATCTGGGTCCGCTTCAGCGTCCGGAACACGCTCGACCGTCATGGCCGCTGGCTGATCGACACCCGCACCAGTCGCTTCCGCGGCGTCTCGATCTGGCAGACCACTCAAGGCGCCCCGCAACCCCTCCTGAGCCTCGATCTTTCCTCACCCTTCACCGCGCGCCCCGTCCCGCATCGCCACGTCATGACAGACCTCACCCTCGCCCCGGGCGAGACCACCACGATTCTGATGCGGCTCGACCCGCTGCAATCCGCCCCCATCGACCTCCGCATCGCCGCCTTCGACCCGGTCTGGGCCTCGGAAAGCAGCAAATTCCTCTGGTCCGGTATCTTCTACGGCTCGATGCTCGGCGTGATCGTCTTTGTCCTGATGTCCATGCCCCTGATCGGCCGCGCCATCAGCTTCGCCTTTGCCGGTCTCATGCTCTCCGGCCTGCTCTGGTCGCTCGCGGAGTCCGGCGCGCTCCACCAACTCGGGCTGGTCGACAACCAGTTCACCGCCCTGCGGCTGGCCTACGTCTTCCTGCACCTGACCTACGCGGGCGGGCTGACGCTCCTGCTGCTGATGTTCCGGCTGGACCGCTGGACCACGCCGGTCCGCGCCAACCTCGCGTTTCAGGCCGCCACGGCCCTGCTCTGCCTGCTCCTGCCGAGGCTCACCACCATCGACCTGCTGTCCCAAACAGCCTTCGCCGCTAGCCTTGCCACCTTCATCCTCACCAGCCTGCACGCCATCCGCAGCCGACAAGGCGGCGGCTGGCCGATCCTCACCGGCGCGCTCCTGATCGCCAGTGTCTCCCTGACTCTACGCATCGCCTTCGACAACACGCCCCCCGGCATGGAGGCCCACGAGGTCAACCGCTCCCTCCTGTCGATCTTTGCCATGGCCTTCGGCTTTGCCCTGATCGGGCGCGTGGCCGAGATCCGCAAGGCCCGCGACCGCGCCATCCGCGCCGAACTCGCCGCCTCGACCGAGAAGCTCCGCCTCTCCCGCGAACTCCGCGACCGCGAACGCGCTTACGACCGCTTCCGCCGCGACGCCAAGCGCAGGCAGACGCATTACGCCACCCTCGGCCACGACCTCGTGCAACCTCTGGCCGCGCTGCGCACCGCCGTCAGCCGCGACGGTGCCCTCGACGACACGCGCCGCGACCACCTCAGGCAGGCCATCGACTACCTGCAATCCGTGGCCTCCGGCCTCAGGGACACCGTCCCCGACTCGGATCCCGACCCAGTCCCAGACTCGGGCGACCGCCACGCCGCCCATCTGCCCGCACCGGACGCCGACGGACACGAGGTCTTACCCGCCGCGACCGTCCTCGACAACGTCCACGCCATGTTCGAGGACGAGGTGACGGCCAAAGGCCTCACCTTCCGCTACACCCGCTCGGACACGCCGATCAAGGGCGACCCGGTCCTCCTGATCCGCAGCCTCTCCAACCTGATCGTCAACGCCCTGCGCCACACCGACTCGGGCGAACTCCACCTCTTCGCCCGCGCCACTCCCGACGGCACCACCGCCATCGGCCTGACCGACACCGGCAGCGGCATGTCCCCCGGGGACGCCGCCCGCTATCTCGAACCCGGTCAGAAAGGCCCGGACAGCCCCGGTCAGGGACTCGGCCTCACCTCGGTCGCCCGCGCCGCCGAAAGCATGAACGCCACCCTCACGGTGGACACCGCCCCCGGCAAAGGCACCACCATCACCCTGACCTTCCCCCCGGCCCGGCGTCACACCTGAAACGCCCCTGCTTCTTTGGTTTTGCAAATACCTCGGGGGTGTGGGGGCAGCGCCCACACTGTCATGCTTTGCATGACAAACAACAGTTGGGTGAGGGGGCAGCGCCCACACCCATCATATGATGCATGACAAACCAAAGACGGGTTAGCGGCCTTACTCCCCAAACCACGCGCAGCCGCAGGCCGCGCGCCGGTCGCTTTGGCGCAGCCAAAGCGAAACACCCCGGAAAAACCCTCAGGCCGTCTCCAGAACCGGCACCATGTCCACCGCGTGTTCAGTCACATGGGCCCCGGCACTGCGCAGCGATCCCTTGACGGGTGCCACATCCGCATAGTCCCGCCCATAGGCGACCGCGACGTGATCCAGCCCCGCGCGCATGTCGTTGGTCGGGTCGATCTCCACCCAGCCCACGTCGACCCCGCACCAGGCGCGCACCCAGGCATGCATCGCATCCGCTCCCTCCAGCCGCGGCTGCCCCTTCGGCGGCTCGGTCCGCAAGAAACCCGAGACATAGCCCGCAGGCACCCCCACGGCCCTCAGGGCGCCGATCATCACATGGCTGATGTCCTGACAGACGCCGCGCCGCTTGACGAAAGCCTCCACCGGGTCGGTCGTCACATCCGTCGCCGTGGCGTCGAAATCGAACCAATCGTGCAGGGCGCGACTCACCGCGTCCACCGCCTCCAAGGCGGTCTGCGCCACGTTCGTCACCTCATGCCCAAAGGCCGCGATCTCGCCCCCCGGCACCACCCGCGCCGAAGCGCCCATGAAATGATGCGGCGACAACGCCCCCAGCCCGATCTCCGATGCCACCTCCTGCCCCAGCAGCCCCAGCGGCGGCGACAGGTCCATGACGACATCGCGCGCCATGCACTCCACCCGCCCCTCGAACCGGAACGTCACCTCGTCCAGCGGCTGCGAGAACATCACCGCCGTCAGTGCGTTGCCAAAGAAGTCCACCTCTTCCGACCGCGACGCTGGCACAGGCTCGCAGGTCACCACGCCCGACAGCACCCGCTGCCGCATATTGTCCAAGGGCCGCATCCGCAGCACCGTCCGCGCCGCCGAGGCCGGGGTCTCGTACTGGTATCGGATGGCGAGCGTCAGGTCATACAACATGGTCAACTCATGTACTGCCGCGTCAACAGGTCCGAAATCACCATCAGTCGCGCCGCCACGTCGCGCAGCCCGTCGCTGTCCATCTCGCCCGGCTCCGCCACGGCCAGATCGGTGGACAGGGTCAAGAGCGCCCGCGCCGCCCCGCCCAATTGCGTGCTGTCATAGGGCTGCGGCAGGCGCGAAAGATCCTTCACCAGCCGCGACACCTGGAACGCCACCGCGCGCGGGTTGTCCGGGTCCAGCGCCATCAGGTCCACCACGCTCTCGCGCCGCGTGACCGACGAATAGCGCCGCCGATGCGCCATCACGCTGTCGCCGATCTCGATCGCCGCATCCAGCGCGCCCGCCGCCGCCTCCGGGTCGGCCAGATCCGCCAGCATCAGCGCCACCTGCGTGCCGCGCTCCACCTCGCGGCCCATGTTCATGAACCGCCAGCCCGCCGCGCGGAACATGTTCTCGTTCACGAGGCCGGAAAACCCCGCCAGCTTGCGCAGAAGCTGGCTCATGGCCCGCGCCGCGCCGTCGCCTTCCAGCGGTTGCCGCGCCAGGTCGCGCGCCAGCCCCTGCACCTCCTTCAAAGCGTGCCAGCCATCGTCGGAAAAGCGGTCCCGCACCGGACCGACACAGCCCAGCGCCGCGTCGAACAGCCCCAGCAGCTCCGAAGGCACCGCGCCCTCGCCCAGCCCCTGCCCGTCCAGCATCCCGCGCATCCGCGCCACCAGCGGCGGCGCCACGGTCCCCGTCCCCGCCGTCAGCCCGGTCGAGGCCACCCTCAGGTGATACGCCCTGAGCGAGCGCACCGCATGTTCCGCCCGCTCGACATAGCGCCCCAGCCAGAACAGGTTGTCCGCCGCCCGCGCGGGCAGCCTCTCCGGCGTGTGCCGCGTGAAAGGCGCGTCGGGTGTGCCGCTCAGCGTCACCGCAGTCACCGGCTTGTCCGACACCACCCAGACGTCCGCCACCGACCCGCCCGATTGCATCGCCAGCGCGGTCGGGTCATCGGTCCGCCCGATGCGCGCATAGCCGCCCGGCATGACCTCCCAACCCGCGCCCGTGCGCACCGCAAAGGCGCGGATCACCATGGGACGCGGCACCATCTTGCCTTCGATCATCGCGGGCGTGGTGGACAACGTCACCGCCTCCTGCCCCACCAGATCGGCACCGTTTGCCTCCAGCCAGTCTCGCACCGCGCCGCGCGCCGTGTCGCGGAACCGCCCGCCCAAGGCCGTGGAGCCATCCACCTCGAAGGGCAGCGCCGTCGACATCGCCGGCGCGATCATCATCCGTTCGAGGTTCTCGCTGACATGCATCCGCTCGCGCGTCTGCCCGCACCACCACGTCGCGATATTGGGCAGCTTCAGCGCCTCGCCCGTCAGCTGCTGGCAGATGCGCGGCAGGAAGGCCATCAGCGCCCGCGCCTCCAGCACGCCCGACCCCAGCGCGTTCAGCATCGACACCTTGCCCGCGCGCAGCGCCGACACCATCCCCGGCGTGCCAATGGCCGAGGTCTCGTCCAGTTCCAGTGGATCGGCAAAGCGCGCATCCATCCGCCGCCACAACACGCTCACCGGCTCCAGCCCGTTCACCGTGCGCACCATCAGCCCGTCGTCCGTGACCGTCAGGTCGGCGCATTCCAGCAGCAGCATCCCCAGATAGCGCGCGATATAGGCGTGCTCGAAGTAGGTATCGGTATGCTGGCCCGGAGTCAGGATCGCCGCATGACCGCCCCCCGGCCCCCGCAACGCCTGCAACTCGTCCCGCAGCGCGCGAAAGAACCCCGCCAGCCGATGCACGTTGGCCTTGGGGAACAGCTCCGGAAAGACCCGCGTCGTGGCCATCCGGTTTTCCAGCGCGAACCCCGGCCCCGAAGGCGCCTGTGTCCTGTCCCCCAGCACGATCCACGACCCGTCCGGAGACCGCCCCACCTCGAACGCCAGCACATGCAGGAAATGCCCCGAGCGCGGCGTGACCCCCACAAGGGGCCGCAGCCATTCGGGGTTCTGCGCGATCAGCGCGGGCGGCAGCAGCCCCTTCGCCACCACCTCGGCGGGGCCATACAGATCCGCCATCAGCCGCTCCAGCAGTTCGGCCCGCTGCACCAGACCATCGGCCAGCCCGTTCCATTCGTCTTCGGCGATCATCACCGGCAGGTGGCTCAGCGGCCAGTCCCGCACATCCGACTCCGACCCGGTGTACTGCCGGTAATAGACCCCCGCGTCGTGCAGGTACTGGTCGCCACGCGCGAAATCCGCCGCCAGCGCCTCGGGTCCGCGCTTCGACAGGTGGTCGATCAGCGGCTGCCAGACGGGCCGCAGCGTCCCATCGGCACGCAGCAGTTCATCGGCCACCCCGTCCGGGGGCCGATACCCTGCCAGCGCGTTCGGGCGCTTGTCCTCGCTGCCACCGTCAGCCATGTCACAGTCCCAAGTTCAGACCCCGGTCAGATCCCGGGAGAGCGCCTCAGATCCAGCGTCATCGGGAATTCCGGATGCGGGACTTCGGTCGCGGGCCAATAAGAGCCCGGAGTATGACCGAACTTCTCGAACCGCGCCAGACGCCGCGCGTCCGCCTCGTTGGTGTTCACCGGGAAGGTGTCGTAATTGCGCCCGCCCGGATGCGCGACGTGGTAGGTACACCCGCCCAGCGCGCGACCAGACCAGGTGTCGAACACGTCGAAGACCAGCGGCGCATCGACGCCCAGCACCGGGTGCAGCGCCTCGGCGGGTTGCCACGCCTTGAAGCGTACGCCGCCCACCTTCACACCGCTCGTGCCCGTATCGACCAGCGGCACGGGCCGCTTGTTCGCCGTGACGATGTAGCGATCCGGGTTCAGCGTGGTCAGCTGCACCTGCATCCGCTCCACGCTCGAATCCGTGTACCGCACTGTCCCGCCGATGGCCCCGCGCTCGCCCAGCACATGCCAGGGCTCCAGCGCCTGCCGCACTTCCAGCGTGACGCCGTCGTAAGTCACCTCGCCCGCAAAAGGGAAGCGGAACTCGCGCTGCGCTTCGAACCACTCGGGCCGCATCTCGAATCCGTTCTCGCGCAGGTCGCGCAGCACGTCCATGAAGTCGGCCCAGACGAAATGCGGCAGCATGAATCGGTCGTGCAACTGCGTCCCCCAGCGCACCGGCTTGCCCTTGATCGGCGCCTTCCACAGCCGCGCAAGGATCGCCCGGATCAGCAACTGCTGCGCCAAAGACATGCGCGGGTCCGGCGGCATCTCGAAGCCCCGGAACTCCAGCAGCCCCAATCGCCCCGTCGGCCCATCGGGCGAGAACATCTTGTCGATGCACAGCTCGGCGCGGTGGGTGTTGCCGGTCACGTCGATCAGCATGTTGCGCAAGAGCCGATCCACCAACCAGGGCTGTGGCGTCGGGTAGTCGTCCCAAGGGTCCGGGATCTGCGCAAGCGCGATCTCCAACTCGTAGAGCGTATCATGCCGCGCCTCGTCGATCCGGGGCGCCTGGCTGGTCGGACCGATGAACAACCCGCTGAACAGATAGGACAGCGCCGGATGCCGCTGCCAATACAGGATCAAGGACCGCAACAGGTCAGGCCGCCGCAGGAAGGGCGAGTCATAGGTCGTGGCACCGCCCACCACCACGTGGTTGCCGCCGCCCGTACCCACATGCTTGCCGTCGATCATGAACTTGTCGGCCCCAAGGCGCGATTGCCGCGCTTCCTCGTAGACCCCTTCGGTGATGGCGACACAGTCGCCCCAATTCTGCGCCGGGTGGATGTTCACCTCGATCACGCCGGGATCGGGCGCCACGCGGATCACGTTCAGACGGCTGTCCGAGGGCGGCGCGTAGCCTTCGATATGGATCGGCAGTCCCAATTCCTCGGCGGTGGTCTCTGCCGCCGCCAACAGTTCCAGATAATCCTCAAGCTGGCCCACAGGCGGCATGAACAGGCACAGCCTCCCGTCGCGCGGCTCGATGGCAATCGCCGTGCGCACGTAGCCCAGGGCCGGATCGACCCCCTCCATGCTCATCGGGTTCTGCCGCGACTGCCGCCCGCCCTCTTCGGGTTTCACACCCGATACGGGCTGGGTGTGCTGCGACGTGACCTCGGGCAGCACGTCGGCCTCTTCCTTCGCGATCCGCTCCAACTCTTCCAGGATCAGCCGCCGCCGCTCCTCGATCTCCGCGTGAAAGTTCGGAAGCGCCGCGACCGGCACGCTCGGGTCAGCCGTATAGGTATAGGGATAGGACGACGCTGGAATGAACGGCAGCGTCCCCAGCGGCAGACGGAACCCCACCGGGCTGTCCCCCGGGATCAGGAAGATATGCCCCCGCCGCGTCTTCCACTTCTCGGAAATCCAGTTCGATTTCCGCGCCTTGCCCTGCCATCTCTGGATCGGCAACACGTGTCCCGCAGGCTTCGTCAGGCCGCGATTGAACACCCGTGCGATCCGCGCCCGCGCCTCCGGGTCCTTCAGCTTGGGATCGTCGGGTGTGACGTTGATCGGCAGCCCCGCCTCTTTCAGCACCCATTCCGCCGGGTCCTCGTAGGCCGGTCGCACGTATTCCGCGTCGATCCCCAGCGTGGCTGCAAAGGTCTCCATGAAGGCTTCGGAATCCTCTGCCGTCGCCCCGGTCTGCGTCTCCGGCGCCACCAGGTCGGGGTTCTTCCAGATGGGTTCACCGTCGCGCCGCCAGAACAGGCTGAACGTCCAGCGCGGCAGGGTCTCGCCCGGATACCACTTGCCCTGCCCGTAATGCAGGAAGCCCCCCGGCGCGAACCGCGTCCTCAGCCGCCGGATCAACTGGTCGGCGCGGTCACGTTTCGTCGGGCCCACGGCGGCGGTGTTCCACTCCGCACTCTCGAAATCGTCGATGGACACGAACGTCGGCTCACCGCCCATGGTCAGCCGCATGTCCTCGGCCTCCATCACCTTGTCCACCTCGCGCCCCAGCGCATCCAGCGCCTGCCAGCTTTCCTCGGAAAACGGCTTGGTGATGCGCGGATGCTCCGCGACCCGGTGCACCTCCATCTCGAAGTTGAAATCCGTCTGCGTGTTCGGATCGCCGGTAAAGCCGCCCACGATCGGCGCAGCATTGGCATAATGCGGCGTGGCGGCCAGCGGAATATGGCTTTCCCCGGTCAGCAGCCCCGACGTCGGATCCAACCCGATCCACCCCGCCCCCGGCAGGTAGACCTCGCACCAAGCATGCAGGTCGGTAAAGTCGTGATCCGTCCCCGACGGCCCGTCCAGCGCCTCCAGATCCGGCTTCAACTGGATCAGGTAGCCCGAGACAAATCGCGTCGCAAACCCCAGGTGCCGCAGGATGTTGATGAGCAACCACGAGGTATCCCGGCACGAGCCCGAGCCCTTTTCCAGCGTCTCCTCCGGCGTCTGCACGCCGGGTTCCATGCGGATCAGGTAGTCGATTTCCTTCTCCAGCCGCGCGTTCAGATCGACGAGGAAATCCACGGTCCCCGTCGGCGTGCGCGGCACCGAGTCGACCCACTTCTTCACAAGCGGCGTCATCTCCACCGCCTTGCGGTACATGCCCAGATCGCCTTCCAGCTCTGCCGGATACTCGAACGGCCACTCCCGCGCCCCTTCCTCGAGGAAGAAGTCGAACGGGTTGTAGACCGTCATGTCGGCCACCAGGTCGACCTCGATGCGCAGCTCCGTCACCGGCTCGGGAAAGACGAACCGCGCCAGCCAGTTGCCATAGATATCCTGCTGGTGATTGACGAAATGCGGCTCCGGCCCGACCTTCAGCGAATGCGAGATCACCCGCGTCCGCGAATGCGGCGCCGGCCGCAGCCGGATGATCTGCGGGCCCAGCGTCACCGGCCGGTCATACTTGTAATGCGTCAGGTGACGGATGCTTGCGGTGATCGCCATGGAGCCCTCGAAGTCGATGCGTTAACGATCAATTGGCCAGCCATGGGCCGCAATGTAAAGCAGCGCCACAAAACTTGGCCTCATTACCGGGCAGCAAACGGGCATTTTGCCACCAAAGCAGGCGTCAACGTCGCGCCACTCGTCCCCGCATCCACCCATCCCCTCCGCCAGACATTGACCCCACTGAACACAGGGTTGAGGATGACGCCAATTCACACCAATAGATTGCACGTCCATGCCCCTCCTCCGTCTCCTCTGCGCCCTCCTGCTGCTGCCGACCACCGCCCTCGCGCTGGAGGAAATCACCGACTTCGGCCCCAATCCGGGCGCGCTGAGGATGTTCCTGCACACCCCACCGGGCGACGCCACCGGCTTGCCCCTCGTCGTCGCCCTGCACGGCTGCACACTCAAGGCGGACCGCTTCGACGACGAAACCGGCCTGACCCGGCTGGCGGACGAAACGCCCTTCCTCCTGCTCCTGCCGGAACAGGACCCCGACAACATGTCGAACCGCTGTTTTCGCTTCTACGACACCGACGACAACCAGCCGGGCCAGGGCGAAAGCGCCTCCATCATGGCCATGATCGACCACGTCCTCGCCACGCAGGGCGCCGACCCGGCCAAGGTCCATGTCCTCGGCCTCTCCGGCGGCGGCGGCATGAGCGCCGTGATGCTCGCCAACCACCCCGACCGCTTCGCCGGGGGGGCGATCATTGCGGGCGTACCCTACGGCTGCAACCGACCGGCAAGCCTCTGGGACACGGCATGGTACTGGAAAAACTGGTTCGGCCTCGACGGCCTCGACGCGATCTACGCCTGCGGCATCTACGGCTACAGCCGCACCGACCGCAGCCCCGACACATGGGCCAGCTACATCACCGAGGTCGGCAGTTCCCCGGCCCAATGGCCCCTGCTCTCGATCTGGCAAGGCGCCGACGACGACACCGTCGACCCGCGCAACCTGACCGAACTGACCGAGCAATGGACCACCGTCATGGGCCTCGCCGCATCGCCCGCCAGCACCGACACGATCGGCGCCGCCACCCGCCGCACCTACACCGACACCTCCGGCACACCGCGCCTCGAGACATGGGAGCTGTCAGGCTTCGGCCACGCCGTCCCCATCGACCCGGACACCGGCTGCGGCCTGATGGCCGAGCACATGTCCGACGTCGACATCTGCGCCATCCGCCGCATCACCGCCTTCTGGGGCCTCGACTGACGGTCACGCCACCCGGTTCGGCGGCGCGTACCCTTCAAAAAACGCCGTCAGGTTGTCCAGGGCGCAATACCCCATGGCATCCCGCGTCTCCGCCGTGGCGCTTCCCAGATGCGGCAACAGCACCAGCCCCGGACAATCCAGCACCTCCTGACGCACCACCGGCTCCCCGTCAAAGACGTCCAGCCCCGCGCCCCCCAGATGCCCCGAGCGCACCGCCGCAACCAGCGCCAGTTCGTCCACCACCTCGCCCCGCGCCGTATTGATGAGGAACGCACCCGGCTTCATCGCAGCCATGGCCTCCGCACCAATCAGATGCCGGTTCTCCGCGCCGCCCGGGCAATGCAGCGACACGAAATCCGACGCCGCCAGGACCTCCTCCAACCCCATCTGCCGCGCGCCAAACGCCTCAAGCACCTCCGGCGCCACCGCCGAGCGATTATAGACGACGATCTCCATCCCGAACCCGAAATGCGCCCGCCGCGCCATCTCGCGCCCGATCCGGCCAAAGCCCACGATCCCCAGCACCTTGCCGCTGACCTTCGTCCCCACCAGGTGCGTCGGCCGCCAGCCCGACCACTGACCGGCCCGCACCTCGCGCTCACCTTCCCCGGCGCGCCGCGCTGCCATCAACAAAAGCGTCATGGCAATATCCGCCGTGCAATCGGACAGCACGTCGGGCGTGTTCGTCACCACGATCCCCAGCCGCTGCGCCGCCGCCACGTCGATGTGCGAATAGCCGACACCGTAATTCGCCAGCACCTTGCAGCGCACCGCGTCCAGCCCGTCGAACACCTCCGCGCCCATGCCATCCGTCACCGTCGGACACAGGGCGTCAAACTCCAGCAAGGCCGCCCGCAAGGCCTCCGCCGACATCGGCTGATCCACCTCGTTGAAGCTCACCTCGAACCGCTCCGAAAGCGCCCGCTCCACAGCCTCTGGCCAGCGCCGCGTCACCAGAACCTTTTTCATGCCTGTCCCTCCACGCAAAACGGGGGCCGCACATGCGCCGCCCCCTGCTTCTTCTTGGTCCAAATACCTCCCGCCGGAGGCTCCTACAGCACCACGCGCGACGCCTTCCCGGTCTCTTGCGCCAACCGCGCCGCAACCGAGGCCACCGCCAGATCCTGCAAGCCCACGCCGGTGCCGTCGAACAACGTGATCTCCGCGTCCGTGACCCGTCCCGGATGCGCGCCGTTGATGACCGCACCAATCGGCACGATATCCACCTCGCCCAAGAGTCCCGCCGCCACCGCGTGCTGCGCCTCACCAATCGAAACCGATTGCGCCACCTCGTCGGTAAAAACCGTCGCCGCCGCCACCAGCGCCGCGTCGACCTCCATCTTGCCCTTGGTGTCGGTCCCCATGCAGGCGATATGCGTGCCGGGCCGCACCCAGTCTTTCATCAACAAGGGCTCGAAGGCAGAGGTAATCGTGATGATGACATCCGCCTGCGCACAGACCTCTTCCGCGCTCACCGCCTCGAACGGCAGCCCAAGCTCCGCCGCCACCGCCCCCAGCTTCGGCAGCATCTCGGGATGCGGGTTCCAGGCCACGACCCGCTCGAACGACCGCTGCTCCACCGCCGCCCGCAACTGGAAGGCCGACTGGTGCCCCGCGCCGATCATGCCCAGCACGCGTGAATCCTTGCGCGCCAGATGCGCGATCGACACCGCCGAAGACGCCGCCGTCCTGACCGCCGTCAGGTAATTTCCACCCACCAGCGCCGACAACCGCCCCGTGTCGGAATCGAACAGGCAGACCGTCGACTGGTGGTTGGTCAGGCCCCGTTCCATGTTGCCCGGCCAATAGCCCCCGGCCTTCACACCCAGCACCATTCCCGCCCGGTCGAACCCGGACTTGAACCCATAGAGCGCGCCCTCGTGCCCCAGCGCCTCGCGCACCACGGGGAAGTTGCGTGCATCCCCCGCCGCCATCGCGCCGAACACCGCCTCGACCGCGTCAAAGGCATCCTTGCGCCCGACCAGTTCGGCGCAGGCCTCCTCGCCCACCAGCAGGATCCCCGCTGCCTGTTCCACGTCCTTCATCGCATCCTCCCGGAAATATCGCGGGGACGGCACCGCAATGCCGCCCCCTGTTCGGTCCGCACCCTCTCAGTACGCCTTTCCGCGTGCCGAGACCGGCCAGACACATTCCACCTTGCCGCCGCGCATGCCCACGTACCAGTCATGCACGTTGCAGGTCGGGTCGCAGTGCCCCGGCACCAGCTTCAGCTTGTCGTTGACCTTCAACGCGCCGGTCGGGTCCATCACCACGCCATGCTCGTCCGAGCACTTGACGTATTCCACGTCATCGCGTCCGAACACCACCGGCAGCCCACTGTCCACCGACTGCGCCTTCAGACCCGCATCCACGATGGCCTTGTCCGCCTTGGCATGGCTCATCACCGAGGTCAGGATGAACAGCGCGTTCTCCCACTCACCCCGGTCGATGCGCTGGCCGTTCTCGTCCAGGATGCGGCCGTAATCCGCGTCCATGAAAGCATAAGACCCGCACTGCAGCTCGTTGTACACACCCGAGGTCGACTCGAAGTAATACGAGCCCGTCCCGCCACCGCCGACGATATCACACTCCAGCCCCTCGGCCTTCAGCGCATCCACGGCATCCTTCACCTGCGCCACGGCAATGTCGATCTTCGCCTTCCGATCCGCGTAGACATCCATGTGCTGCATGGCACCCTGGTAGGCCTGGATGCCCGCGAACTTCAAACCCGGCGCTGCATCCACCGCCTTGGCGATCTCCACCACCGCCGGAGTCGTCGTCACCCCGCAGCGCCCCGCGCCACAGTCGATCTCCACAAGGCACTCGATCTCGGTGCCGTGCCGCTGCGCCGCCGCCGACAGGTCGGCCACGTTCTCCAGATCATCGACACAGCACAGCGTCCGCGCGCCCAACAGCGGAATGCGCGCCATGCGGTCGATCTTCAGCGGATCACGCACCTGGTTCGACACCAGCACGTCCTTGATGCCACCGCGGGCAAAGACCTCCGCCTCCGACACCTTCTGGCAGCAGACGCCACAGGCCCCGCCCATCTCGACCTGCAACTTCGCCACGTCCACCGACTTGTGCATCTTGCCATGCACCCGGTGCCGCATCCCGTGCGCCGCCGCGTAATCGCCCATCTTCTTCACGTTGCGCTCCAGCGCATCGAGGTCCAGCACAAGGCAAGGCGTCTGCACCTGCGCCTCGTCCATCCCGGGCAGCGCCGGAATGTCATACCCCACTTCGAACCCGTCCAGATCGCTCATGTCTTTCATCGTATCATCTCCCTGCTGTCCGTCACGCGCCAACCGGCGCATCAATCCGTAGGGTGGGTTTGAAACCCACCGGCATGCGTAGGGTGGGTTTTCAACCCACCTTTCACCCCGCCATCCACGGCAACCTGTCCAGATCGACGTTGCCACCCGTCACGATCACCCCCACGCGCTTGCCCGCGAAGCGTTCGCGGTTCTTCAGGATCACCGCCAAGGGCACCGCCGAGGACGGCTCCATCACCACCCGCAGATGCTTCCACGTCACCTTCATCGCGTTGACGATCTCCTCCTCCGAGGCCGTCGGCACATCGGTCACGAAGGTCTTCACGAAATGCCAGGTGTTCTCCTTCAAAGGCACCTTGAGGCCATCGGCCACCGTCTCGGGCGCGTCATCGGCAATGATATGCCCCGCCCGGAAGGACCGCGCCGCATCGTCGGCCATCTCCGGCTCGGCGGCATAAATCTCCACGTTGGGCGCGAGGTTCGACAGCGTCAGGCAGGTGCCCGACACCATGCCACCGCCACCAATCGGCGCGACCACGGCGTTCAGCCCCTCGACCTGTTTCAGCAATTCCCACGAACAGGTCGCCTGCCCGCAGATCACGCGCGGATCGTTGTAGGGGTGGACGAACTCCCCCCCCGTCGCCGCCTGCACCTCGGCAAAGACCGCCTCGCGCGAGCTGGTCGAGGGCTCGCACTCGGTGATCGTGCTGCCGTAGCGCCGCACCGCGTCCTTCTTGGCCTGCGGCGCGGTGCGCGGCATCACCACGTTGCAGGGAATGCCCCGCCGACCCGCTGCCCAGGACAGCGACAGCGCATGGTTGCCCGAGGAATGCGTACACACCCCTTTTGCCGCCTTCTCCTCGCTCAGGCCAAAGACCGCGTTCGACGCGCCACGCACCTTGAACGCCCCCGCCTCCTGCAGGTTCTCGCATTTGAAGAACAGCTGCGCCCCGGTCAGTTGGTCGAGGTAATCCGACCGCATCACCGGCGTCTCGCGCACATGCCCCTTGATCCGGTCATAGGCGGCGCGCACATCGTCGATGGTCAGCGTCTCGGCCAGTGTCAGTGCATCCAGCATCGCAGCCCCCTTATTCCGCAGCCTGCGCCAATGCCGGCGCCCGCGAGGTCCGATAGAACTCCTGCGCCGCCGCCACGCCGCTGCCCAGGGTGACGGGATAGTCCAGATCGGCCATGGCCATCTCGATCGTCGCCAGCCCCGACAGAACCATCACGTCCGTCAAGGACCCAAGGTGCCCGATGCGGAACGCCTTGGTGTTCAGCTCGCCCAGACCCACGCCGAAGGACACGCCGTAAGCGTTGTAAGCGTGATCCGTCAGCGCGTTGCTGTCAAAGCCCTCCGGCACCCGCACCGCCGACACGGTGTCCGAGTACAACTCGGGCCGCTTCGCCACCAGCTCCATGCCCCAGGCCGACACCGCCCGACGCACGCCTTCGGCCAGCCGGTTGTGGCGGGCATAGACGTTCTCCAGCCCCTCCTCGAACAGCATGGCAAGGCTTTCGCCCATGCCGTAGATCAGCTGCAGCGGCGGCGTATAGGGAAAGCCCCCGCGCCCGTTGTTCGCCGCCATATCGCGGAAATCGAAGTAGCAGCGCGGCAGTTTTGCCGTCTCCATCGCGGCCTGCGCCTTGGGCGAGACACAGCAGATCGCCATGCCGGCGGGCAGCATGAACCCCTTCTGCGAACCGGAGATCGCCACGTCCACACCCCAGTCGTCAAAGCAGAACGGCACGGAGGCCAGCGAGGACACGCAGTCCACGAACATCATCGCGGGATGCCCCGCCGCATCCATCGCCCGACGCACCGCGCCCACGTCCGACAGCACGCCCGTCGCGGTCTCGTTATGCGTCACCAGCACAACCTTGATCCGATGCGAAGTATCCGCCGTCAGGATCTCTTCGAACCGGTCCGCCGGGGCCCCCTCGCCCCAGGGCGTCTCGACCACCTGCACGTCCAAGCCGAATTTCTGGCACAGGTCGATCCACTTGTGGCTGAACATGCCGTAGCGCGCCACCAGCACCTTGTCGCCGGGGGACAGCGTGTTGGCCACCGCCGCCTCCCAGCCGCCGGTGCCGGAACCGGGGAAGGTGATGACCGTGCCCTCGGTGGTGCCGAAGACGCGCTTGGTGTCCTCCAGCATGGGCTTGAACACACCGGCGAAATCCGGCGCGCGGTGGTCCATGGTCTGGGCCAGCATCTTCACCCGCAGGCGGTCGGGCATATTGGTCGGGCCGGGAATGAACACAGGGTTCTGATGGGTCATGATAAATCCTCCGTTGCCCCCAGCATGCGCCCCGGCCACGCCACTTGCAATTTTCTTGAAAAACATTTTCACTGAGCGAAAAATACACGCAACCGACTGTCAAACCGAGGAAATCCATTTCTCATTTCCAAACCACGCCGCAGCGCAGAGGCGATTTTTCGGTGGAAAAATCGCCCCGCCCCCGGAAAAAGGACGCCCCATGCCCGCCGACCGAAAGCCCGAGACCAAGCCCCGCGGCCGCCCGAAATCGCAGTTCAAGGAAAGCTCCGCCGGGTCCCTGCAATCGCTCGACCGCGCGCTGATGCTGCTCTCTACGGTGGCGCGGCGCACCTCCGCCACGCTCTCCGACCTCGCGCGCGAAACCGACATCCCCACCGCCACCACCCACCGCATCCTGACCACGCTGCAAAACAGCCGCTACACGGTCTTCGACGAGGAACGTCAGGAATGGCGCATCGGGATCGAGGCCTACCGCACCGGCCTGTCCTTCCTCGCCCGCACCTCGGTGGCCGAAGTCGGCCGCCCCGTCATGCGCCGCCTCATGCAGGAAACCGGCGAGACCGCCAACCTCGCCGTGGCCGACATGACCGGCAGCGGGGCCGAGGTCGTCTTTATCGGCCAGGTCGAGACGCCGAACCCGATCCGCGCCTTTTTTCCCCCGGGCACCCGCACCTCGATGCATGCCTCCGGCACCGGCAAGGCCATCCTCGCGGCGCTCTCGCCCGAGGCCCGCGCCCGCACCTTTGCCCGCCTGACCTTCGAGGCCTACACCGGTTCCACCCTCGCCACGCCCGACCTGCTGACCGGCGACCTGGAAAAGATCGCCGCCCGCGGCTGGTCGCATGACCGCGAGGAACGCCACCCCGGCATGTCCTGCATCGGCGCCGCCATCTACGACGAGCAAGGCCATCCCTGCGCGGGCATCTCGGTCTCGGGCCCCACCGCCCGCTTCGCCCCGGACCGCGCATGGTCGCTTGGGGCCACCGTCGTCGAGGCCGCCCGCGAAATCACCGAGAACTCCGGTGGGCGCTGGCCGAGTTGAGCGGTTTCGGCCTGCTGCACAGGCCGACCGGGGGCGCGCCCGTGCCGGGCGCGACGAGAGGCGCTGCCTCTCGTGCTCTCCGCGGTATTTTTGAAACCAAAGAAGACAGGGATGCCCCGCGAACCCCCGGCGTGGGTCAAACGGCATCCCCGTCGCGCCGATTCCCCCATTGCCGCCCGCCCGGGCGCCCCATAACGTCCGCGCCATGACGACACGCACGCCACAGGTCAAATCCATCCGCGCCCTTGCCCGCGGGCTCGAGGTGCTGCAATTGCTGCAAACCTCCGGCGCCCTCACCCTCGCCGACCTGCACCGGCTGTCGGGCATCCCGAAGGCCTCGCTGCTGCGCATCCTGAAAACCCTGATGGAACACGGCCTTGCCTGGCAGCGCATGGCGGACAACGCCTATGTCGCATCGTTCACCCTCACCGAACTCGCTGCCCGCATGGACCGCGAGTCCGAACTGGTGGAGGCCGCCTCTCCGATCCTTGCCCGCCTGTCCGAGCAGGTGCAGTGGCCCTCGGTCCTGGCCGTTCCGCGCCTCACCCATATGGAGGTGATCGAGACCAACGCCTCCCGCGCCCGCATCGATTCCATACCGCTCGGGCCGGTGGGTTTTCAGGTCAACATGCTGCGCTCCGCCTCGGGTCGTGCCTGGCTCTCCGCCTGCGAAGACCCGATCCGCGACGCTACCCTCAACCGCCTGCGCCAGTCCCGGCGTCCCGGAGACCGTTTCGCCCACAGCCCCGACTACATCGACCGCCTCCTGACCGAGACCCGCTCCCAAGGGTTTGCCCTGCGCGACCCGGACTTCGGCGGCGATTTCGACGCGGGCCGCGCCACGGTGGACGACAAGCGCGACAGCCTCGCCGTCGCCATCCGCCTCGGCAACCACTGCCCCGGCGCGATCAACATCACCTGGACGAAACGCGCCTTCACGCGCGACAAGGCCGTGGCCACCTTTGCCGATGCGGTGAGGCAGGCCGCCTCGGATGTGGCGCTCCGGCTGACGGGTTCCTCAGCACCCTAAGCCGGGTCGAGCCAGAGCCGCCCCTTGCGGTATCCGCCCCGCAGCGCAAACCCCTTCCCCGCCGCCTCGGGAAAGGCCTCCTGCCAATCCCTGAACCGGTCGTTCGACACCACCCGCGCCCCCCTGTCGCGGGCCAAGGTCAGGATCGCCGGGTCCGCCGGTTCGCCCCGCGGCACGACAGTCACCCAGTCCTGCGGCAGCCCCAGCGCGCGGGCCAGCGCCGCATCGCCCTGGAAGCGGTCCCCGATCTTGTAGCCCACATTGGCATCGAACACGACGGCGGGCGTCCAGCCTCGTGCCACCAGCGCATCCACCACCTCGCGCACCGTCTCCAGCCGGGGAGTGTTGCCGCGCCAGAACAGGACGTTGGAGCCATCCACTACGGCAGGACGCAGCGCCCGCCTGCCACGCCAGGCCCGCCACAGCAGCACAAGCGCCGCCAGCACCCCCGGCCCGGCCAGAAGCAGCAGGTCCCCCGCCCCAGCCACGACGACGGATGCCGCGACAGCCCCCAAGGATACCAAAAGCAAAAACACGGCAAAGATCATGCGCGACCCTAGGCACCACCCCATCCGCTGACAAGCCCGCCCCAAAGGCGCGCGGCGCCATGGACCGCCCACAGGATCCTGCGTGCACACGGCCAGGGATGCCGCGACCTGCATCGCCCTGCCATGCGGGCAGAAATCCGCCTGACGCCCCGCCCCTGCCTGTTTTGACGCCATCAAGACGCCTCGGGTCTAGGAATTCAGCGTCCGACTCGCCCGCCGCGACCATTACCGCGAAATGACTCGTGTCCCGCTCTGACCGCGTCAGGATCGACCGGGAAGCCGGACCCAAAACTTAACCCGGGCAATCGGCCCGACATCGCACCTCCGCATGCGCCGACCGCAGACCCGCATCGGCAGGGCCGCCCAACCCTTCGGGAGATCCGCAATGCCCAAGGACACCATCCCTCCCCACGCGCCCCGGCACCTGAGCCGAGACCATGGCCTCGACGTGGCGCGGGGCATCGCCATCGTCGCCGTCGTGGCCGGGCATATCTTCCCCGACCCGGCCAAGAGCATGATCTACGTCTTCCACATGCCGTTCTTCTTCTTCGTCGGGGGCCACCTGTTCCGCAGCAGCCCGGACGGGCCACTCTTGCTGCGCCGCTTCCGGCAGCTGATCGTGCCCTACCTCGTCTTTCTTTTGCTGTTCTCGCTGCCCAACCTCATCGCGCCCCTGCGCGAGGCCCAGCTCTCCGAGGCCCTCTGGCGCATCCGGCAACTGGCACTTGGCGGCGAAAAGCTGGTCTCTCCGCTCACCGTCTTCTGGTTTCCCACCTGCTATTTCCTGACGGTGGTGATTTACAACGCCCTCTCCCGTCGCCTGTCGCCCCGCGCGATCTGGGTCGCGTCGGCTGGTCTGCTGACGGCGGCTTACGCCAACCAGCTGCTCTTTCCCGACGCATGGCTGCCCTGGGCCCTCAACGTCTGTGCCATGTCCATTCCCATGCTGCACATCGGCGTCACCTTCGGCGAAAGGATCTTTCGCCCGGACCGGCAGCTACTGTGGGCCTGCGCCGTGATCGCCCTGGCGACGCTGGCCGCCGTGGCACTGGTCGACCTGCCGACCATGACCATGAAACGCGCGGCCTATGGCGTGCCCTTGCTGACGCTGCTGGCCGCCCTCGCCTGCACGACCTGCCTCGCGGCAATCGGCGGCGTCGTCGCATCGCGACCCGGTCTTGCCACCCCGGCGATCGCTTGCGGGGTGGCTTCGATGACGATCATGTACCTGCACATGCCGGTTCAGTTGACCCTGCTGGCCGCCGGGCTGGACAGCCCCTGGGGCCGGTTCATCCTGACCGTGGTGCTGTGCGTCGCGGCGCATCGGGTCTTTGACGCCTTTGCGCCGACCCGCGTGCTGCTGCTGGGCAAACCCGGCCGCGCGCCGAAGGTGGACCGCCCCGCGCAGGCCGACGGACGCAGGGGGGCCGCGCGACCGGTCCGCTCGTGACTCGCGGCACATGTTTCACCAGATGAAATTCCGATCCTGCAGCGATTGAGCGGCGCGGCGCTCTCCCCTTACGGTCTGCGCAAGGACAGACGCGCCGACAGCGCGACCGGGAGGATACGCCACATGAGCGAACTGACACGCGACGACATCGACTACATCCTGAAGCTGATCGACGGCAGCAGCTTTGACGAGCTGAAACTGGAAATGGGCGACCTGAAACTCGAACTGCGCAAGCCCGGGGCGGCCCCCGCTCCCGCTGCTCCCGCTGCGCAAGCTGCTGCCGCGCCCACCGCGGCGGCAGCGCCTTCTGCCCCGTCACCCGCCGCGCCCGCCAGCGCACCAAAGGCCAACCCCGAGGGCCTCGACGTGCCCGCGCCGCTGCTCGGCACCTTCTACCACGCGGCCAAACCCGGCGCCGCGCCCTTCGTGCAGGTGGGCGACCGCGTCCAGCCCGACACCGTCATCGGCATCATCGAGGTCATGAAGCTGATGAACCAAGTCGAGGCCGGCATCGCGGGCATCGTGACCGAGATCACCGCTTCCAACGGCGAACTGGTCGAGCACGGCCAGTGCCTGCTGCGCGTGAAGCCCGCGTAAGCCGTTATTTCCATGACGAAAATCAACCGCATCTTCATCGCCAACCGGGGCGAGATCGCGGTGCGCATCATCCGCACCGCCCGCGCCCTCGGCATCGAAACCGTGCTCGGCGTCTCTCAGGCCGACCGCGACAGCCTCGGCGCGCAACTCGCCGACCGCGCCGTGGTGCTCGGCCCCGCGCCCTCCATGCAAAGCTACCTGAAGGTCGGCACCGTGATCGAGGCCGCCAAGGGCACCGGCTGCGACGCCATCCACCCGGGCTACGGCTTCCTGTCCGAAAATCGCGCGCTGGCCCAGGCCTGCGCCGAGAACGATCTGATCTTCATCGGCCCCAGCCCCGACAACCTCGCCGCCGTGGGCGACAAGCTCACCGCCCGCACCCATGCCGAGGCCGCGCAGGTTCCCCTCGTCCCCGGCGGCACCGCCGAGACCCCCGAGGACGCGGCCCGCATCGCCGACGCCATCGGCTTCCCCCTGCTCATCAAGGCCGTCGCGGGCGGCGGCGGCAAGGGCATGAAACGCGTCGACCGCCGCGAAGACCTGGCCTCACAACTCGACCTCGCCATGTCCGAAGCCGCCAACAGCTTCGGCGACGACCGCGTCTATATCGAGCGCTACGTCACCACCGGCCGCCACGTCGAGGTGCAGATCCTCTCCGACGGCGACACCATCCTGCACGCGGGCGAACGCGACTGCTCCGTCCAGCGCCGCTACCAGAAGGTCGTCGAAGAAGCCCCGGCCCCCGGCCTCTCCGACCAATTCCGCGCCGAGATCCACGCCGCCGCCATCGCCTTCGCGCGCCACATCAGCTACCGCTCCCTCGGCACCGTCGAATTCCTCGTCGACGTCGAAAGGAACGCCTTCTACTTCCTTGAAATGAACGCCCGCGTGCAGGTCGAACACCCGGTGACCGAGGCCATCTCCGGCCTCGACCTCATCGCCCTGCAAATCCGCATCGCCGAAGGCACACCGCTGCCGATGACCCAGGCAGACATCCACCTGCACGGCCACGCCATCGAATGCCGCCTGAACGCCGAGGACCCCGACCGCGACTTCGCCCCCTCCCCGGGCCGCGTCACGCTGGCATGGTTCCCGCCCCTGCCCGGCCTGCGCGTCGACACGCACATGCAAAGCGGCGCGATGATCCCGCCCTTCTACGACTCCATGGTGGCCAAGCTCATCACCCACGGCCCCACCCGCACCGAGGCCATCGCCACCATGCAGGCCGCCCTGCGCTGCCATAGCCTCACCGGCATCACGACCAACGCGGGGCTGCACGCCCGCATCATGGCGGACGACACCTTCCGGCAGGGCGGCGTCGACACCACCTACCTGCCCACGCTCCTCGCAAAGGACGCATCATGACCAACGTCACCCTCATCGACACCACGCTGCGCGACGGCAACCAGTCCAACTGGGGCGCCACCGGCCTCGACACCGGCATGATGCTGGAAATCGCGCCGACCATCGACCGCATCGGCTTCGAAGCCATCGACTTCACCACCTCGACCCACATGGCCGTGGCCACCCGCTTCACCAGGGAAGACCCTTGGGAACGCCTGCGCCTGTTTGCCGAAGCGACACCCAACACCCCCCTCTCCTTCCTCACCACCGGCATGCGCTTCATCTCGTGGGAAGTCGCATCTGAGGAGATGATGGACTTCGCCTTCCGCCTGCTGGTCAAGAACGGCATCCGCCGCTTCGCCGTCATGGACCCGATGAACAACACGCCCGCCATGCTCAACATGGCCGGGATCACCCGCAAGGCAGGCGGCGAACAGATCGTCGCCGCCCTCACCTTCACCCTCTCCCCGGTGCATGACGATGCCCATTGGGTCGAGAAAACCCAGACCCTCTGCGCCAGCGGAAAATTCGACAAGCTCTACGTCAAGGACCCCGGCGGCCTCATCTCGCCGGACCGCGCAAAGACCCTCTTCCCCGCCCTGAAACAGGCCGCAGGCCAAGTGCCGCTGGAATTCCACAGCCACACCACCATCGGCCTCGCCGCCTTCTCCTATCTCGAAGCCGCCGATTACGCCCCCTGCCTGCACACCTCCGCCTCCGCCGCCGCCAATGGCACCGGCCAGCCGGACATGTTGACCACCATCGGCAACCTGCGCGACATGGGCCATACCGTCGACGTCGACGACGCGGCGGTGAAAACCTACGACAGCTACATGACCACGCTGGCAAAGGCGGAAAACCTCTCCGCCCGCGGCCCCGGCGACTACGACCGGCGCTACTTCAGCCACCAGATCCCCGGCGGCGTCATGGGCACCATGATCCGCCAACTGCGCGAAACCAAGCGCGACCACCTCATCCCGCAGGTGCTCGAGGAAGTCGTCCGCGTCCGCGCCGACCTCGGCTACCCGATCATGGTCACGCCCTTCTCCCAGCTCGTCGCCACGCAGGCCATGCTGAACGTCACCTCCGAGGAACGCTACAAGGTCGTCCCCGACGAGGTCACCCGCTACGTCCTCGGTCGCTTCGGCACCCCCGCCATGCCCATGGACAAGGAGGTCGAAGCCCGCATCCGGGACAGCAAACGCGCAAGGGAACTGGAGGACGAGCCGCGCATGGCCCCGCTCTCGGAGCTGCGCGCCAAGATCGGCAAACACTACAGCGACGAGGAATTCCTGCTGCGCGCCACCATGCCCGCCGACCAGGTCGACGCCATGGTCAAATCCGGCCCCGCGCGCCGCAGCTACAATCCGAAGACCAAGCCGGCCCTCGACCTTATCCGCGAACTGACCTCCCGCAAGGGGCTGGGCTGCGTGAAGATCGACAAACCCGGCTTCAAACTGGAACTCAAGACCGGCACCGCCTGACCCCGCGCACGGACCACGCCCCGGCCTCGCGCCGGGGCCTCACGCCACGCTCCCCGACCCTCACGCCGCGAAAGGCCCGCCATGCCCCGCCACACCGCCGCCGTCTTCGACATCGACGGAACGCTTGCCCTGATGGACAAGACGACCAACACCTTCACCGCCCTGCCCGGCGCGCTCGACGCCCTTGCGTATTGCCGCACCAACGGCATCACCCCGGTCGCCTATACCAACGGCACCTTCTTCCCGCCCGCGCATTATTACCCGCTGCTGGCCGAGGCTGGCATCACCTTCGACGAAGGCCACATCCTCACCCCCGCCCATGTCGCGGCCCAAAGGCTGAAGGCCATGGGCTACAGCCGCGTCATGGTCCTCGGCGGCGACGGCACCACCGTCCCCTGCACAGAGGCCGGGCTGGAGGTCATCAAACCCACAGCCGACGCACCCCCAGTTGAGGCCGTGCTGATGGGCTACACCCGCGACTTCAACGCCGAACAGCTGGAGGCCGTCATTCAGGCGGTCTGGAACGGCGCCAAACCCTTCGCCGGATCCAAGGCCCCCTTCTTCGCCGGGGCCAAGGGCCGCACGTTGGGCATCTCCGGCGCGCTCTCGGCAGCGGTCGAATACACTACGGGACAAGAGGTCGCCCTTTTCGGCAAACCCTCCACCGAAGGGCTCGCCATGGTCACCGACCTTACCGGCACGCAGCCCGAGGACATGATCGTCATCGGCGACGACCCCAACCTCGAAATCCGCATGGGCCGCAGCGCAGGCAGCCTCTGCATCGGCGTCACCACCGGCATCTCCGACACCGCGGCCTTCAACTCCTCCCCCGAAGCCGAACGCGCCCACCACGTCCTGCCCTCTCTCGAAACCTTCCCGGCGCTGCTCGACACGCTCACCAACTGACCGCCCCACGCACGCCCCGGGGCCTCACCGCCCCTTCATCTTGATACAAATACCGCGGGGGGTCTGCGCGCGTCGCGCAGACAATGGGGGCAGCGCCCCCACCCCGAAGCGAAGGCCGCAGGCCGCAGCCGAGACATCCAGCCCCCGAGGCCGCAGGCCGAGACACCCAGCGCGGCACAGCCGCACAATATACCAACATCCGGGGCCCCACACCCCGCCCGACAGGAAAGACCGCGCCTCATGACCCAATCCGGTGAAATAATCTGGCAAGCCTCCGACGCCCGCAAACAGGCCTCCCACCTCACCCGCTTCATCCAGTGGCTGAACGCCCGCGGCCACGCCTTCACCGGCTACACCGACCTCTGGCACTGGTCCGTCGAAGACCCCGCCGCCTTCTGGCAGGCCATCTGGGACCACTTCGACATCCTCCACGACGGCCAGATCGAGCAGGTCATGACCGACGACCCCATGCCCCGCACCCGCTGGTTCACCGGCACCTGGGTCAACTACGCCGAACACGTCCTCCGCCACGAGGGCGACGACCCGACCCGCACCATGCTGCACCACCAGTCAGAACTGCGCCCCCTCTCCACCATGTCCTGGGGCGAGATCGGACAGGCCACCCGCCGCCTCGCCAGCACCCTTCGCGAAATGGGCATAGGCCCCGGTGACACCGTCTGCGCCTACATGCCGAACATCCCCGAAACCGTCATCGCCATGCTCGCCACCACGGCCATCGGCGCCACCTGGTCCTCCGCCGCCCCCGAGTTCGGGTCGCAAACCGTCATCGACCGCTTCTCCCAGATCAAACCCAAACTCGTCTTCGCCACCAACGGCTACCGCTTCGGCGGCAAGGACTTCGACCGCACCGACGACCTCACCAAGATCCTCTCCCACCTCCCCGACACCCAGCACCTCGTGATGCTCGACTACCACCCCGACTGTGCCAAAACCCCGACCTTCCACGGCGAAACGCTCACCTGGCGCTACATGCTCTCCGGCCCCGCCATCCCGCCCGAGGACTTCCGCTTCGAACGCGTGCCCTCCGACCATCCCCTCTGGGTCCTCTTCTCCTCCGGCACCACCGGCCTGCCCAAGGCCATCACGCACACCCACCACGGCATCCTCGTCGAACACTACAAATCCGCCGCCTTCCACTTCGAGATCCCCGAGAACGGCGCGCTCTTCTTCTACTCCACGACAGGCTGGATGGTCTGGAACACGCTGATGTGGGGGCCGCTCATGAACGGCCGCGCCGTGCTCTACGACGGCCACCCGGCGCATCCGGACGCCTCGCTCCTCTGGGACATCACCGACAAGACCGGCACCACCACGCTCGGCGTCTCCCCCACCTACATCCAGATCGTGCGCCAACAGGGCATCTCGCCCCGCGCCCGCTTCGCGCTGAAACACCTGCAATCCGTCATGCTCGTCGGCTCCCCCGCCACGCCCGAGGTCTTCGACTGGACGCTCGAACACGTCTCGCCCACCGTCTGGCCCACCTCGCAATCCGGCGGGACCGAGGTCTGCTCCGGCCTCCTCGCCGGCTCCCCCCTGCTGCCCACGCGGGCAGGCGAAATCCAGGCCCCGGCACTCGGCACCCATGCCGTGGCCCTCGATGAGGACGGCCAGCAGGTCACCAACGAACCCGGCGAACTCTGCATCCTGAAACCCATGCCCTCCATGCCGCTGATGCTCTGGAACGACCCGGACTTCACCCGCTACACCGACAGCTACTTCGACACCTATCCCGGCATCTGGCGCCACGGCGACCGCGTGCTCTTCAACGACCACGGCGGCGCGCATGTGCTGGGCCGCTCCGACGCGACGCTCAACCGCTACGGCGTCCGCATCGGCTCGGCCGAGATCTACCGCACGCTCGAAACCTTCCCCCAGATCGCCGACAGCCTCATCGTCTGCATCGAACTGCCCGACGGCGGCTTCTACATGCCCCTCTTCCTCGAAATGGCACCGGGCCACGAACTCACCCACACCCGCACCGCCGAGATCCGGCAAAGGCTGAAGACCGAGCGTTCCCCCCGTCACGTCCCCGACGAGATCATCGAAGCCCCCGCCATCCCCCTCACCCTCACCGGCAAAAAGATGGAAGTCCCCATCCGCAAACTCCTCCTCGGCCTCCCCCTCGCCAAAGTCGCCAGCCGCGACGCCTGCCGCAACCCGCAGGCACTGGACTGGTTCGTGGATTTCGCAGCCAAACGCGCGTCCTGACGCCTCAGGGCGCGGCGATGGTCAACCGACCCAGCCGCGCCCGCACCCCGGCCTCGACCGAGGCCACCAGGGCCTCCGGAAACCCCGCCGGCAATACCGCCCGCGCACCTTCAAGCGCCTCCGGAACCGCTTCGGCAACCGCCTCGACCAGCGCCCGCGCGCGCTCCGCCGACAGGCCCCCGGCCACCGCCGTCTGCACGAAATGCCGTCCCGTGACGGCATCGAAACGGTAATGCCGCCGGTCCCCAAGGCTCATGGCCATCCGGAACTGGCCATGCCGAACCTGCCCCGCATCCAGCGCAGGCTGCCCGCTCAGGACGTCATAGACGGGCGTCGCAGCATAGCCGCCACCGGGCCTCAGGAACAGGCTGTAATTCTTCGCGTGCCCGTCCGGCGCGCCGATCAGCCAGAAGATCACCAATGTCTTCAGGAACCGCTCCCGGTCCTCGGTCGGCCGGTCGCTGCCTTCCAGCACGCGCAGCACGTCCACGGCCCCCGGCCCGCCATCCCCTTGGTATTTCAGCGTCGGCGGCACCGAAAGGGACTGGCACAGATCCTCCTGCGGCACCCGCAGCAGCCGCCCGTCCCGCGCCCAGAGCCTGTCGAACCGCTCGATCACCAGCGCCTGCGTCTCGCCGAACGTCTCCATCCATGCCACGTTGACCGGCAGACCAAAGGCCTCGACCAATTTCAGGCAATAGAACTCGTTTTCGACGCTGTCCGTCAGGTCGATCCCGCCGGGCAACTGCCCGACCCGCGTCTTCAGCAGATGCGTCGTGGGTGTCGTGCCGAAGGGCCGCTTCCACTGCCCGTCATGCCTCAGCAAGGCCGTCTTCTCCTGCGCCCCGGCCACCGAAATGCGAAAGTCATCGTCGCCCCGCAGCCCCAGCGGCGCGCGCGCCAACCCGTTCAGGATGCGCTCGATGGCGGCACCGTCGACCGTTTCGCCCTCGATGGCCCCCGGCACGCCCGGCACCTCGCCCTCCGGCAGGAACTGCAAGGCGCCGATGCAGTCGCGCCCGATCCGGCTCAGCAGGTCAAAGGCACCGATGCCCCGCGCGCCGACACGCTCCGCCACCTGCCTGCGCAGGGCCTCCGAGTCCGGCAGCAGGTTCTCGAAAACCGCGCTGACCACCGCGCCGCGATAGGGCATTTCCCGCAAGGGCATGGACAGCGACACCGCCATGGCGGGCGCCCATCCCAGCCAGTCCGCATGGTAGGCGAACTGGATCGCGCCGCTGGCCTCCCGCGTCAGCGTGCCGACGCGACGCCCGTTGAGGAAGACCGCCAAAGGACGGTACGCCGGTCTGCGCCCCATCAGAACAGCGTAGCGATGTCATCCGGCCCGCCCCTGTCACGCGGACCGATACGAAACTCCAGCTCCAGTGCCGCCAGCAGCGACAGGACAGAGGCCATCTTGGCCGGTTTCTCCCCGGTTTCGATATCCGACACGGTGCCCTGACGCAGGCCCGCCCGCCGGGCAAGCTCCGTCTGTGTCCAGCCACGCTGCTTCCGGGCGCGCTGGATGGCGGTGCCGATCTGTTTGGGGGTGCGGGCGATGTCATCCATGGCCCTCAATATACGCCACACCAAATATTTCGTCAATATACGCCAAAACGCATAAAACAAACTTATACGGAATAGCGTATATTGTGAATTTATACGCCAAAGCGCATAATAATCTTTGCCGATCACCGTAGGGTGCGTGATCTCACGCACCTGATCCGCACGGAACCGCCCCGGTTAACGCCAAACCTTACCGTTAACCAATCCTCTCCCGCTCCTCCCTCCCCCAAACCCTTAACAACCGGCCGGAACCACCCCTGAAACCGGCCGGTTCACCCCCTGACAAACCATGAATCCGGGCCCAACCCCCATCGGGGCGAAGTGGCCCACCCGGGGCCCCACACAACATCTTGCGGCGCGCGGTCGGGTAACCTTTGCGGCGGCCATGAAAAAAGGGGCCCGCAGGCCCCCGTTACCAATTAAGTCACAAAGCTTGCTCAGCGCCCCGTCGCCACCGCGAAAACCGCGCCCTCCAGCGCCGCCGAGGCCTTCACCTGGCACATCAACCGACTGTTTTCTTTGGGTTCATGAGCCATGAACTCGATCGTATCCGCTTCATCATTTAGCGGCTCCGGCAGCGCCCCCTCGGGTGCCTCCACGACATAGCAATGGCACGTCGCGCACATCGCCGACCCGCCACATTCCGCAATGATTCCAGCCACATCCGCGTCCCGCGCAGCGTACATCAGCGGCTCGCCCTCCTTGGCCTCGACCTCGCGCCGCGTCCCGTCCGCCTCGACAAACGTCACTCTAACCATCTGTTTTTCCTCAGATAAATTGCTTCCCGCCATCCACCACCAGTGTCTGCCCGGTGGTGAACGACGCCAGCCCCGACGCCAGGAACAGCGCCCCTCCGACGATATCCGCGACCTCTGCACTGCGCTTCAACGCCGCCCGATCCGCGCCATATTCCTTAGCATTATCAATATGATCGAGGCTCGCCTCGGTCAAGGTGAACCCCGGCGCCAGCGCATTCACCCGCACGCCATCTGGCCCCATTTCCTTCGCCATCACCCGCGTCATCGCAATCACCGCGCCCTTGGACGCCACATAATGCATCCACTGCGGCGACCCCGACAGCACCGTCGCCGACGCCACGTTGACGATCGCCCCGGAACTCTTTCTCAACAAAGGAGAAAATGCCCGGCACATCTGCCACACGCCCTTGATGTTGACCCGCATCACCCGGTCCCAAACCGCCTCGTCGATCTCCTCGAACGGCCCTCTCGGCAGCCCCGCGTACAGCGCCGCGTTGTTCACCAAGACGTCGCACGCCCCCGCCTCCGCCGCCAAGGCCGCGCAGCTGTCGAAGTCAGTCACGTCCACCACCGCCGAGCGGCAGTTTTCCCCAAGCATTTCAGCGGTTTCCGCGACACCCGCCGCATTCACGTCAGCCACCAGAACATGCGCCCCGGCCTCCACGAAAGCCGCTGCAAAGGCCCGTCCAAGCCCCCCGGCCGCCCCGGTGACCACGACCCGTTTCCTATCCAGTTTCAGCTGGTCCATGACGTATTCTCCGTCTCGCGCACCACCGGGAACTCCGGTCCACGCCCAAGGTATTGAATGATCTCGGCTTCTGCCTTTACCGCCCGGGTCTGCCCCTCTGCCAGCGCGCGTCCCGCCGCCGTCAGCATCAGGGGGTTCGACCGCTCTTCGAGCATCAGGATCACCTCCGACAACGGGATTCCGTACCAGCCCGCGATCGTCCGCATCCCGTGCGGCGTCGACCGCCAGCCTTTGTCGGCGTCCTTCACCACGGCGTCATTGATATCCTTGGCAAATTTCTCGGTATCGTGGCCGTCGATGATCGCGCAGACTGCGTCGATATCGACCCCCTCGGGGCGCAGGCGTTCGAGGATCTCCCGCGCGATCTCCACCCCGTACAGCTCGTGATCCCGCACTAGGTCCGGCCGCGACGGGCGACGCCCCACCGCCAGCAGCAGCAGTTCCGATGGCACCCGCTTCCAGCCCACATCATGCAGCAAGATGGCGGGCAACACGACGCTCTCATCCGCCTCCGGGATCTGCGCCAAAAGGACTTTGGCAATCTCGTAAGCGATGATCGTGTGCTCGTCGTTGTTGCGCACATCGAGGTAGGGTCTAGCCGCCTCCCATAGGGGCAGATCACGCGCACTGAACGTCATGCTGGCACCTCGTAGCTCAGGTACATGGTCTTGTACTCCAGGTAAGCCTCTACACCGTAACGACCTTTTTCGCGGCCCAGACCGCTTTCCTTCATCCCGCCAAAGGGCACGTGGTGGGACGAGCGCTGGATGTCGTTCAGCCAGACGGACCCGGCCTCAAGCCCTTCGCAAAGCGTCAATCCGCGTGCCAGATCGCGCGTGAACACGAAGCCCGCCAGCCCGTAGCGCGAGGCATTGGCATGGCGCAGCGCCTCTGCGGCACTGTCCACCGGGCAGATGCCCACCACCGGGCCAAAGGTTTCCTCGGTGAGGATCAGCATGTCGTGCGTGGCATCGGCGATCAGGGTCGGCTCGTAGTAGGACCCACCGGCAAACGCGGCCCCAGAGGGGCGCGCACCGCCGCAAAGCACCCGCGCCCCCTTGGCCCGAGCGTCCGCGACCTGCGTTTCAGAATTGGCGCGGATGCGGTCGTTCACCAATGGCCCGAGGTCCCCCTCACCGCCCGGTGCGGCAAGGGTATATTTACCAACTGCCGCCACCATGCTGTTCAGGAATTCGTCGTAAACGGGCCGCTCCACGTAAACACGGTTAACGCGGTAACAGAATTGGCCGGTGTTGGCGAAACCATGGCGCGCGATGGCGGCGACGGCTTTCCCGATATCCGCATCGGCGCAGACGATGGCGGCGCTCTGGCCGCCCAGCTCCAGCGTCAACCGCTTCATCGTGCCGACGGCTGACGCGGCGATGGCCTTGCCCGCCGCCGTACCCCCGGTGAAGGCCACCTTGCGCGGCACCGGATGCGCCACCAGCGACGCGCCGATCCCGCGCCCCGTCCCGGTCACCACATTGAAACAGCCCGCCGGCAGGCCTGCCGCATGGAACACTTCCGCCAGTTTCAGCGTCGACAGCGGCGTGTCCTCGTGCGGCTTTGCCACCACGGTACACCCGGCGATCAGCGCTGCGCCGAGTTTGAACATCAGCAATGTAATCGGGTAGTTGAAGGGCGTGATCGCCACGACGACTCCCACCGGATCACGGGTCACGATGGTCTTTTCACCGGGCGCAGACCCCAGCGGCATGGTCGCCTGCAAGCGCAGACCTTCCTCGGCGTAGATGTCCAGCAGGTCCGCCGACCGCGCGATCTCGCCGATGCAGGCCTCCAGCGGGCGGCCCAATTCGAGGTGCAACAGCTGTCCGACCTCGGCCGCGCTGTCCCGCATGGCCTGGGCGCAGGCCTTCTGGATGCGCACGCGTTCCGTCATCGGCACCTGCCGCCATGCCTCAAACGCCCGCGCAGCCGACGCCACCGCCGCCTCGGCATCCCCCGCCGCGCCATCGGGCACGGTATCGACCTGCGACCCATCGCGCGGATTCGTCACCGGCATCCGGGGCGCGTCGCTGGCGTGCCAGGCGCCGTCGATGAACATCTCCATCCCTGCCTCCTAAAGAACGTGCAACATCAGACACTTGTGGCTGTCCGCCAGCGTCTCGGCGGCCCAACGCCGCCCCTGTTCCGTTTCCACTTTCCCGGTCTCACCCGCCAGCTTTCGGGCGTAGTCACCGGGTGTCATGCCAAACCAATCCGAGGCCACGGAAATCCCCGTCACCTCGAACCGCCACAGCTTGTCCGCGTCGCGCACCACGCGGTCGTTCAGGTGGTGCGGATGGGGCCGCGTGTCATGGCCGTCGATGATCTCGCAAACCTGCGCGATGACCTCTTCGGCCCAGCCGCAGTCCTTCAGCACGGGCACGGCAAGCCGCACGCCCTCGGCCTCGTGCAGATACCGCACGTCCGATTGCAAAGGGTTCTCCGACCGGAAACCCTCCGCCACGATGCGTTCCATATCAATGGCATACCAGCCGATGTCGTGCAGCAGGATTGCCAGCAGGCAGACGTCCGGGTCGGCCTCCGGGTGCGCCTCCACCAGCTTCACCGCCCAGGCGAAGCTCAAGGGGATGTGCACGTCGTTCTTGCGCGCGCGCATGTAGGGTTCGGCCCTGCGCCAGACGGGGTCGTAGCGAGTCAGATCGATCATCAGGAGTGGTCCGGTATGAATGTGGGGAGAGGCCCGAAGGCCCCTCCCCGGGGAGGATCAGTCGAGGATCGTCACCGTTCCCGCATTGCCATCGACGCGCAGCTTCATGCCCGTCTTGATCCGCGACGACGCGTTGCCGGTGCCGGTCACGGCGGGCAGACCGTATTCACGGCAGACAATGGCCGCGTGGCTCATCATGCCGCCGATGTCGGTGACCGCCGCGCCGATCTTGCCGAAGACAGGCGCCCAGGACGGTGCCGTCACCGGCGTCACGAGGATCTCGCCCTTCTGCAGCTCGCCCAGCTGGTCCGGCGAGGACAGCACGCGCGCGACACCCTCGACGCAGCCCGGGGCCGCCGCCATGCCTTCGAGGTCGCCCGAGGCATCGTCCGTCTTCACCCAACGCTTCACCGCGTCCGAGGTGATGCCCCAGAGCATGATGGTGAACGGCTCGGTGATGACTTCCGGCGGGTTGTTCAGCGCGGGCAGCGGGCGTTCCGCCGACAGGGCCTCGTAGATCTTGCGGCGACGCTTGATCTCGTCCGGCCAGTGGATCGCCCCGCGCGTCTGCACGCCGATCGCCCAGCTGGAGGAATAATCCCACAGCACGTCGCGCACTTCGTTGCGGTTGAGGAAGAACATGTCGTCCTCGTTCTCCCAGAAGCCCTGCTTGGCCAGCAGCGACGACAGCTGGCGCATCTTGCGCCAGAAGACGCCCAGTGCCCAGTGCTCGATGTAGAAGTTGTGGTCTTCCACGTAGGGGAACACCGTCCGCGCAAGGCCCAGCTTGCCGTCAAAGACCGCCTGCGCCTCTTCGTCCATCATGTCGCGATATTCGCCGGTGATGCGGTCACGCTCGGCCAACAGCTTGGCGGTCGGACGCATGATCTCTTCGCCCTCTTCCACGCGCTCGATGTAGTCGCGCAGGTAGGCGAAAGGGATATCCAGGTGATCGATCCAGTACTTGTCGGTCGAGTAGAATCCGTTGCCGGAGGTGAAGTTGAACCACGGGTCCTTGGCCTCTTCCCAGCGCGCGATCCATTCCGCGCCCCTGGGCTGTGCGGCGACGGCGGCCAGCGCCTCGTCCACGGTCCCGGTCTTGAGCGCGTCGGCGACGCCGAGGGAGACGGCGAGCTTGGCGAGGTTCTTGATCTCGTCATCGGGGCGGAAGAGCTCGGAATCGACGCCCTGCACCATCTTGGCAATGGCCTGATCGGGGATCGTCGGGAACTGCTCTTTCATGAAACCAAAGAAGTCGAGGTAGGCAGCGTACCCCAGGTTCAGGAATTCGAAATGGTATTGCCAGATCTTGTAGGCCAGTTCGATCGCCTTGTCGTACTGGTCGAACAACTGGTTCGTCGAATCCAGACCGACGCCGCCGGTCACCACGTCGATGTCCTCGACTTCGGGCAGCTCTGCGAAGTTTAGGGCGTCCAGCTCCTTGATCTTCGCCAGAACCTTGTCCTTCCACTGGGCGTACAGGTCGCCCCAGTTCATGAAGTAATGGCCCGCGCGCTCCATGAACTGCGGAACCCGTGCCTCGATCTTCTCGGGCGCGACGGCGACCGGCGAGAAATAGACGTAGCCGTTCAGGATGCGGTAATCGACGCCATTGGCGGGCGGCACCAGCAGGTGACGGGTGTTGTACTGGCCCAGACCCTTGATCGCAAAGTCCAGCATCACCGTGTCAAACGGACGGAACGGCGTCGGCCAGTGCTGCGAGTTGCAGAACCAGAAGGTGTTGTCTTCCTGCTCGCGGCGCGCGGCCTGGAAGTGCGTGTAATAGGGGTAAAGGCTCTCCCAGCCTTCGGCACCGGCAGGCGTCGGCACCTCGAAGGCACTGGGGAACATCGGCTTCATTACGTCCATTCTTGTTTCCTCCCTGGGAATGGCATTGGCCCCGAACGGGGCAAACCCGGGCGCGGCTCCTCCTGCCGCGTCCGGGGTACTCGGGTCCGGTCAGCCCTTCGCGGCCAGCGGGTTGTTCAACGTGTTCACGATGCCCAGCATCCCCGTCATGTAGGACTTGGGGGCCTCTTTCTTCTTCTGCGACCAGATGGTTTCCGGGCGCGATTGCAGCGCCAGCAGGTTCTCGCCCTCGGGCAGGTCGGCGTCAATCGCCCACTCCACGTCCTGCGGGCATTTGTTCTGCTTTTCCAGACGCTTCGCCAGTCGCGCCACGGCCATCACCTCCGCATCCGTCAGGCTGGAGACCTTGCGGCGATCCTCCGGCACCTCGCGCTCGATGGCCTCACCGGCCTCCGGATCCCCCACCAGTTCGACGTGCTTGTCCGAGATCTTGCGGTTCAGGATCTCTTCGAGAACCTTCTCTACCGTGTAGTTGTCCGGCGTCACCAGACCCGAAACGACCGTCTCGCCCAGACCCCATGCCGCGTCGATCACGATGCGGGTGCGGTCGCCTGTGCCCGGGTCCAACGTCATGGCGACGCCAGCCGCCTTGGCGTTGACCATCTTCTGCACGCCCACGGACATGAGCACGTTCAGCTGGTCGATCTTGTTCTTCGCCCGGTAGGCCACCGCGCGCGTTGTATAGAGCGAGGCCCAGCAATCGCGGACGTGGGAGACCACGTCATCGGCGCCCTGCACCCACAGGTAGGTGTCCTGCTGTCCCGCGAAAGACGCATCCGGCAGGTCCTCGGCCGTGGCCGAAGACCGCACCGCAACCGGAACGCTCCCCATCGCCGCATAAGCCTCGCGGATGGCCTGTTCGACCTCCGCCGGCAGGTGGTGCGAGCGGATGCGAATGCGGATCGCCTGCGCCGCCTTGTCGACGCTGTCGATGTCATCCGGGTCGATGGCATTGAAATGGCGGGTGATTTCCGCCTTCAGCCCGTGATGGTCCAGCATCGCCGCATAGGCCTCGGTGGTCACGGCAAAGCCTGGCGGCACCGCGACACCGGCCTGTGTCATCTCGCCCAGCGAGGCACATTTGCCCCCCACGCGGTTGAAGTCGGCATGGGAGATTTCGTTGAAGTTCAGCGTATAAAGGCTCATTTGTCAGCCATCCCGTCCCATTCGACCATGACAGATTCCGGCACGCGGAAGGTGATCGAGCGCAGGTAATGCGGCTCGAACCCCGGCGCGAGGCGCAAGCTGGGGAAACGCGCCGAGAGCTGTTTGACCAGCGCGACCGCTTCCATCTTGGCCAGCTGGAAGCCGAGGCAGTAGTGGATGCCATAGCCGAACGACAGGTGCGTGCGGGCGTTCTGACGGGTGATGTCCAGCGTTTCACCATTCTCGAACTGGCGCTCGTCGCGGTTGGCGGAGCCGGTCAGCATCAGCACCTCCGCGCCCTCGGGCAGCTCGACGCCGCCGACGGTGCGGGCATAGCGCGCCTTGCGCCGCCAACCTACGACAGAGGGCATGAAGCGCAGCATTTCCTCGACCGCGTTGGGGATCAGGCTCTCATCCGCGATGACTGCGTCCCATGCGGACCGGTTCTGCATCATCGCCAGCACGTAGTTGCCCATGAAGGTCGAGGTCGTCTCGTGCCCGGCAAACAGCGTAGAATAGAGGATACCGGCGATCTCGTCGCGGGTGATGTCAGCGCCTTCGGCCTGCGCCTTCAGCAGGTCCGACGGGAAGTCGTCGCCGGGGTTTTCCGAGCGCATGTCCAGCAGGTTGTGGATGTACTTCCAGTAGGCGACCATGTCGTGGGCGACGGGGATCTGCTCCTCGTCGGTCAGGTCCGACCAGGTCATCTTCTGCCGCGAAGCACCGTATTGCTTGATCTTCGGCACGTCCTCGTCGGGGATGCCCATCAGCGTGAACAGCACGAAGGCCGGCACCGGGAAGGCGACGATTTCCCAGAAGTCGACCGGCTGGCCCGCCTTGCCCGCTGCTTCGAGCTTGTCCAGATGGCGCGCGACGATCTCCTCGATCTGCGGCGCGATGGACTTGAACCGGCGCGGGCCAAAGCAGCCCTGCGCCACTTTGCGGATGCGGGTGTGATCCGGCGGCACGCGGGCGGTCAGGCCGCTGTAGGCGGTGAAGCCCCCGTCGGTCAGCACCTTGCGCCCTGCCTCGCACATGGGCCGCATCGGCTTTTGCGCGTTCTCCGACGAGAAGCATTTGAAATCGTCAAAGATCTCCTTGATGTCGTCGTAACGCGACACCACCCAGTAGCCCGAGGGCTCGTGGTAGAAAATCGGCGCTTCCTCGCGGAATTCGTGCCACTGCGCGTGCGGCGTGTTCAGATCGAACGGATCAAAGGCATCCGTCCCGCGAACGGGTTCCATAACGGTCATGCTGTCCTCCCTTGCCCGCCCCTCCTCGGGCGGGAAGCCCTGTTCGAGAGCTTTCGAATCAAGGTAGACAAACCGCTTTGGTTTTTCTTTGGCCCTCTTTGGTTTTCTCTTAACGCCTTGTTAACGCGAGATAGAGCGCCTGAATCTCTGTCCCCTCGACGCTTGAATCGATCTGCGCCAGCGCGGTCTTGTAGGCCCGGTATTGCCGCGCCATGGCATCCATGCGGCCTTGCGCATGGTAGACCCGCAGCGTCTCGGCATGGGCATCGTCGGACAGCGGGTCCATGGCCAGCGCCTTCTGGCAATGCTCCAGCGCGCGCCGCAGCCGCCCCTCCTCGCGCCACAGTGCCGACATCTGGCTGTGCAGCTTCAGAGCCATCTCCCGCAGCCAGACGCGCTGCGGCAGGCACCAGTCCTCCTGCTCGTCCTCGACATAGCCCACCGGCAGGTCCTGAAAGAGGTCCCCGGTATAAAGCTGCTCGGCCGTGTGATAGACCTCCAGCGCCTCCTTGCGCTGCCCGCGTCGCGACAGGGACATACCTCGCCGACACAGCTGCTCGAAGCTGGTGATGTCGACCCATGACCCCTCGGGCGCATTCAGCCGGTAGAAATCGCCCGTCCGCAGGATGGATTTCGGATCGCCCAGCGTCTTGCGCAGCATGGCCACCGTGTGATGCAGGCGGGCGCGCTTGCCCTCCTCGTCGCCTTCCCCCGGCCAGAGCAGTTCTGCCAACCGGTCCGAATGCGCCCCAGTCTCGCCCTTGGTCAGCAGGTAGGCGAACAGCGTCCGAGTCTTCTTGGGCGCGCCGCCTTTCAGCTTCCAGTCCACCCGCTCGCCACCGCGATAAACACGCAGCTGGCCAAGACAGCATATTTGCCAGCTCTCGCCCCCCGCCTCGGTCGACACGCTCTGGGCCTGCCCCAGCCAATCCGGCGCCCCGCCATGGGCCGCGAACCGGTCATCGCGGGCAAAGACCCCCTGCCCCTCGTAATCCGGCACGATCCGGCCCAGCAGCCATGACATCTGCTCGCCCACCGGAGCGCGCCTTTGCTCCGGCGGCATCCAGTACGGGTTTTCATACAGCCCCGATGGCGCAAGGAACTGGCGATGTGCGCGGAACGCGACAGGCACCTGCGCGTCGATCAACATCGTCCCGTCATAGCACGAGACAACGGACACCTCCTGCGCCGACAGGCTTTGGGCCACCTCGCCCCACCGCGCAATCCCCTCTGCCCCCTGCGGCAGCCGCGACACCCAGCGCATGTCCAGCAATAGCCGCGTCGGCCCCTCTCCGGCCCAGCGTCGCAGCGCCGCCGACACCGCTTCGGCGCTGAACCGCTCCTGGTCCAGCGCGATCTCGGCGGGGCTCAGCCGCAACGCCGCCCGCACCCCGCGCAGGAAACCGCTGCGGTCGGACACGACAACGACCCGTGCCGCATCCGGCAGAGCGGCCAGTGCCTCGACGGGAAAGGTGCCGCCCCCCGCATCGAACAGCGCGGCGTTGAAGGCGGAAATCACGGACAAACTGGTGTCGTTCATCCCGACACATTAGCGCCAAAGAAACGCCAAGGCACGCCTCACTTCTGTGGGGCGTGCCTTGGACCCGGCAGGGGAGGATACAGTTCAGCCCGCCAGATACGCTTGCAGCGTTGCGCGCGTGCCATCGGCCCAGAGCATCGTCAGCCACTTGTCAAAGGCCGCGACAAACGCGCTGTTCTGCCCGAGGTCGCCGTAGATCTGCTCCTGCGCCAGCCAGGCCGCGGGCTCGTTCTTGGCGGCCAGCGCCGCGTCCGACAGCGCGCCCCAGACCGGATCGTTCGGCTCGATATTCGTGCCATCCTCGCGCACCCCGATGCACATCCGCGCCCAAAGCGCCTCGACCAGCGCCAGCCCCTCGATGGTGCCGCCCGCCGCCAGTGCATCGCGCAGGATCGGCAGCACGAAGCCGGTGTGCCGCGACGACCCGTCAAAGGCCACGCGTCGCACGGTGTCGTGGATCATCGGGTTGGAAAAGCGTTGCGCGATCAGCTCGGCATAGGCCCCCGGCTCCATCCCCGGCACCGCGTGCACGTAAGGTACAATGCAATCCTTCTCGACCTTGGCAAAGAAGGCGGCCACATCCGCGTCCTGCATACAGGAGGCGACCGTCGGCAGCGAAAGGATTTCCCCGGCATTCGCAAGCACCTGATGACCTGCGTTCAGGATGCGGATCTTCATCGTCTCGTAGGAATGCACATCGTCGGTAAAGGTCGCGCCCGCCAGTTCCCATTCGGGCCGGCCTGCGCAGAACGTATCCTCGATCACCCACTGGCGAAAGTTCTCATGCGTGACCGGCGCGGCATCGTCGATCCCAAGCCCCTGCACCAGCTCGATTTCCTTCGGCCCGGTGGCAGGCACGATGCAATCCACCATCGAATTCGGGAAGGTGCAGCTTTCCTCGATCCAAGCCGCCAGATCGCGGTCCGACAGGCGCGCGAGCCCCACGACCGTCTGCCGCAGCACCTCCCCATTGCCTTGCAGGTTGTCACAACTTTGCAGCGTGAACGGACCTGCCCCCGAGGCCCGGCGCGCCTTCAGCGCCGCCACGATGGCCCCAAAGGCCGTGCGCGGCGTATCGGGGTTCTCAGCGTCGTGCTGGATATCCTCATGCGCGGAATCGAACGCCCCCGAAGCGGTGACGTAATACCCGCCCTCAGTCACGGTCAGCGCCACGATGCGGATCTCCTCGCGCGACATGGCAGTAATCAGCGGCCCGTTGCCTTCGACGATCTCGATGTAGTCGATCATCGCGCCGGTGACCTCGGCCGACTGCCCCTTCGGGTCCAGTTCGATCAGCGTCGTCAGGCAATCCTGCACCTTCAGCCGGTCGCGCATGGCGGCATCATAGGGCCGCACACCCGCGCCGAGGATCGCCCAATCCTGCGCCCGCCCAAGCTGCATCAGTCGATGCAGATACCACGCCTGATGCGCACGGTGGAAATTGCCAAGCCCGATATGCACGATCCCGGGGGTCAGGGCCGTCCGGTCATAGGTCGGGCGCTTGATGCCCTTGGGCAGGTCGTCGAGGGTGGCGTTCGAGAGGTTCATATCAGTGTCCTTTACGGGTTGGCCCCGTTAACTCATCCAGTTGCCGCCGTCGACGTTGTACGTCTGGGCGACGATATACGCGGCGTCATCCGAGGCGAGGAAGACCGCCATGCCGGTCAGGTCCTCCGCAGTCCCCATGCGGCCAAAGGGGACGGCTTCGCCCACTTCTTTCTTCTTCTGGCCGGGGGCCTTGTTTTCATACCTGGCAAAGAACGCATCCACGCCGTCCCAATGCTCGCCATCCACCACGCCGGGCGCGATGGCGTTCACGTTGATGCCGTGCTGGATCAGGTTCAGGCCCGCCGACTGGGTCAGCGAGATAATCGCCGCCTTGGAGGCACAATAGACGGCCACCAGCGACTCGCCGCGACGCCCCGCCTGCGAGGCCATGTTGATGATGCGCCCCTTGATGCCGCGTTCGATCATGTGCTTCGCCACGGCCTGCAAGGTGAACAGCGGCCCCGCCACGTTGATCGCCATGACGCGGTCATAGTCCGCGCGGGTGATCTCGGTGATGGGCGCTGCGGTGAACAGCGCCGCGTTGTTGATGAGGATGTCGATCTGCCCCAGACGCTCGACCGTCTCGGCCACCGCCGCGTCGATGCTGGCCTGATCGGTGACGTCCATCCGCACTGCGATCGCCGCCGCGCCGATCTCTTCCGCCGCACGCAGGGCGCGGTCGATGTCGATATCCGCGATGCAGACCCGCGCGCCCTCGGCCACGTAACGCTTGGCAAAGGCCAGACCGATGCCGCGTGCGGCACCGGTGATGAGCGCTGTTTTCCCGGCCAGCCGCGTCATGCGATCCGCAGCCCCTGAGCGTCGAAACGATGGATCACGTCCGACCGCGGCGTCAGGTAGATCCGGTCGCCGTGCTTCAGACCGACCTCGCCATCGGCACGCACGGTGATGGTCTCTGCCAAACCCGTCTCGTGGATGTGGAAGAACGTGTCGCTGCCCAGATGCTCGGCCACGCCCACGACCCCCGACCACAGCCCGTTTTCGCCCGAGACGTCGATATGCTCGGGGCGGATGCCGATGGTATGCGCATTGTGCTTGGCCGCTTCTGCACCCTCGATCAGGTTCATCTTGGGCGACCCGATGAAGCCCGCGACAAAGGTGTTCCGCGGCGTTCGGTACAGCTCCAGCGGGCTGCCCACCTGCTCCACATGACCGGCGCGCAGCACGACGATCTTGTCGGCCATGGTCATGGCTTCCACCTGATCGTGCGTCACGTAGATCATCGTCGTGTTCAGCCGCTTGTGCAGCTCGGAAATCTCCAGCCGCATCCCCACCCGCAACGCCGCGTCGAGGTTCGACAGCGGTTCGTCGAACAGGAAGGCCTGCGGTTCGCGCACGATGGCGCGCCCGATGGCGACCCGCTGGCGCTGGCCCCCGGACAGCTGCCCCGGCTTGCGGTCGAGGTAGTCGGTCAGGTTCAGCGCCTCGGCCGCCTTGGCGATGCGCCGGTCCTGCTCTGCCTGGTCCATGCCCGCCATCTTCATCGGAAAGGCGATGTTCTTGCGGACCGACATATGCGGATACAAAGCATAGGACTGGAACACCATGGCCAGACCGCGTTTTGCGGGCGGCAGCGCCGTGGCGTCCGTGCCGTCGATCACGATCCGCCCGTCGGTGGTGTCCTCCAGCCCCGCGATCAGCCGCAAAAGCGTGGATTTACCGCAGCCCGACGGGCCGACAAAGACCGTGAATTCGCCGTCTTCGATGGTCAGGTCCAGCGGCGGGATGACCTCGGCCTCGCCGAAGCGCTTGACCACTTTCTCAAGTACGATGCGTCCCATGGGTCAATTCCCCCTTATTTCACCGCGCCGAATGTCAGGCCGCGGACAAGTTGCTTCTGGCTGAACCAGCCAAGGATGAGGATCGGCGCGATGGCCATGGTGGACGCCGCCGAAAGCTTGGCGAAGAACAGCCCCTCGGGAGAGGAGTAGGAGGCGATGAATGCCGTCAGGGGTGCTGCCTTGGCCGCCGTCAGGTTCAGCGTCCAGAAGGCCTCGTTCCACGCCAGGATGAGGTTCAGCAGCAGCGTCGAGGCGATGCCCGGCAGTGCCATGGGCGTCAGCACGTAAAGGATCTCTTCCTTCAGACCGGCCCCGTCCATACGCGCCGCTTCGAGGATCTCGCCGGGGATTTCCTTGAAGTAGGTATACAGCATCCAGACGATGATCGGCAGGTTGATGAGCATCAGCACCACGATCAGGCCCAGCTTGGTGTCCAGCAGCCCGAGTTTGATGAACAGCAGGTAGATCGGATACAGAACCCCCACCGCCGGCAGCATCTTGGTCGAGAGCATCCACATCAGGATGTCCTTGGTCCGGCGCGAGGGCACGAAGGCCATCGACCAGGCGGCGGGCACCGCGATGATCAGCCCCAGCAGCGTCGACCCACCGGCGATGGCGATCGAATTCCACAGGAACTTGCCGTAGTCCGACCGTTCCATGACCACCGAATAGTTCTCCAGCGTCCAGTCGAAGAAGAAGAACACCGGCGGATCGGCGATGGCCACGGCCTCGGTCTTGAACGAGGTCAGGATGGTCCAGAGGATCGGGAAGAAGATCAGCAGGCCGATCCCCCAGGCGATGACGGTGTTGACCGCCTTGCGTTGTGTCGTAACGGAACGAGCCATGGTCTACCTCAGTTGTCCAGGTTCTTGCCGACGATGCGCATCAGGAAGACGGCAATGATGTTGGCGAGAATGATGGCATAGACACCGCCCGCGGACCCCAGTCCGACGTTCTGGCTTTCCAGCACGCGCTGGAAGATCAGGTACGTCAGCGTCTTGGTTCCAAAGGCACCGCCCGTGGTGACGAAGATCTCGGCAAAGATCCCCAGCAGGAATATCGTCTGGATCAGGATGACGACCGAGATGGCGCGCGAAAGGTGCGGCAGGATGATGTACCAGAACCGCTTCAGCGACGGCGCGCCGTCCATCTCCGCCGCCTCCAGCTGTTCGCTGTCGAGCGACTGGATGGCGGTCAGCAGGATCAGCGTCGCAAAGGGCAGCCACTGCCAGCTGACGATCAGGATGATCGACTGCAACGACGCCTGGCTGACCCATTCCACCGGTTGCGCGCCGAAGAAGGTCCACAGGTGTGCGAACAGGCCGTAGTTGGCGTCCATGAAGAAGTTCTTCCAGACCAGCGCCGACACGGTGGGCATGACGAAAAACGGCGCGATCACCAGGATGCGGACAGGCCCCTGCCCCCACATCGGCTGATCCAGCAGCAGCGCCAGCAGGATGCCCAGCACCGTGGTGATGATCAGCACGCCGCCGACGATCACCAGCGTCGTCTGGATCGAGGGCCAGAAGGCCGAGGATGTCACGAACCGGACGTAATTTTCAAAGCCCACCCACCCGAGGTCGCCGCCGCGCAGCGGCAGGTATTTCTTGAAGGAGAAATACAAAGTCATGGTAAGCGGGACGAGCATCCAACCGAGCAGCAGGATGACCGCGGGGGCCATCATCAGCCGGGCGGCCGAGCGGGAATGCTGGGTGGCCATCGGGGGCTTCCTCCCTGTTGACGGACCTTGCACGCCCGCCTTCAAAGGTTTGATCTGTTTTCGAATGAACCGGAGCGCAGCGGTGCGCGGCACCGGGTCTCCGTGGTCTTCACACAGGCGATGAACACCGTCACTACCCATGCGGAATAGAAAAGGCCGAGGGGCAGACCTGCCGCCCCCCGGCCCGGGAGGAGCCCTTAGTATCCGGCTGCTTCCATTGCGTCGGTGGTGATGGCCTGCGCCTTCTCCAGCGCTTCGTCAACGGACTGCTGGCCCGCGTAAACCGCCGAGAATTCCTGGCTCACCTCGGTGGCGATGCCTGCGAATTCCGGGATCGCGGCGAACTGCACGCCGACGTAGGGAACCGGGTCGACCGTGGGGTTGTTCGGGTCAGCCGACAGGATCGAGTCCAGCGTCATCTGAGCGAAGGGAACCTTCTGGTATTCGGGGTTCTCGTACAGCGAGGTGCGTGCGCCCGGGGGAACGTTGGCCCAGCCTTCCTTGGCGGCGACCAGCTCGATGTAGTCCTTCGAGGTTGCCCATTCGATGAACTGCTTTGCCGCATCGACCTTCTGGGTGCCTGCCGGAATGCCCAGCGCCCATGCCCACAGCCAGTTGCCGTTCTTGTTCACGCCGTCCTTGTGCGGTGCGAGGGCAAAGCCCACCTTGTCCGCCACGGTCGAGTCGTTGGGGTTGGTCACGAAGGACGCCGCCACCGTGGCGTCGATCCACATGCCGCACTTGCCCTGCTGGAACAGCGAGAGGTTCTCGTTGAAGCCGTTGGTGGCATAGCCTGCCGGACCGCTCTCGTTCATCATCTCCGAGAAGAACGTCAGCGTCTCTTTCCATGCGGGCTGGTCGAACTGGGCTTTCCAGTCCTCGTCGAACCAGCGTGCGCCGAAGGAGTTGGACATCGCGGTGATGAAGGCACCGCCCTCACCCCAACCGGCCTTGCCGCGCAGGCAGATGCCGTTGATGTCGTTGTCGCGGTCGGTCATCGCCGCTGCGGCCTCGCGGATGAATTCCCAGGTCGGCGAGCCCTCGGGCATCGACAGACCGGCCTTCTCCATCAGGTCGGTGCGGTACATGATCATCGACGATTCACCGTAGAACGGTGCCGCGTACAGCGTGCCGTCGTGCGACAGGCCGCCTGCCATCGCGGGCAGGATGTCCTCGACGTCATAGCCTTCGGACAGGTCGTCCAGCGGCACCAGCCAGCCGTTCGCACCCCAGATGGGGGTCTCGTACATGCCGATGGTCATGATGTCGAAAGCACCGCCCTTGGTGGTGATGTCGGTGGTGACGCGCTGGCGCAGCACGTTTTCTTCCAGCGTGACCCACTCGACCGTGTGCCCGGTCTTGTCGGTGAAGTCCTGCGTCAGACCCTGCATGCGGATCATGTCGCCGTTGTTCACGGTCGCGATGGTGATGGTCTCTGCGTGAGATGCGCCCGCAATAAGCGTAAGCGCAGTCGCCGCACGAAGTGCGTTACGAAGGTACATCCGGCTCCTCCCTTTGGTTCAGATGTGACAAAAGGACCCTAGCCGGGGACATGCCGCGCCGTCAATAAAATTTTTACGCGCGATAATTTTCTATTTTGCACTCGCAGCAATTCACATGAGCAAGCCGCAGGTCACGCGGACTCCCGCATCACAAGCTTGCCTTCGAACAGCTTGACCTCGTAGGAAAATTCCTCTCCCTCGATGGCCCGGAACAGGGTGGCGACCGCCTCCCTCGACACGCTGTCGTAGTCCTGCGCGATGGTCGTCAGCGGGGGGCAGGTATACCGCGAGAACGGGTGGTCATCCTGACCGGCCACTCGAATCGCGCAGCCCTCGGCTCGCCCGACGCTAAGCCCCGACTCATAACAAGCGGTTAAGAAACCGATGGCGAGTCGGTCGTTCGAGCACAGCACCGTGTTGGTCTTCATTTCGCCGGACTTCAGCACGCGGTGACCGCCCTGCCGCCCGATCTCCTCGAAATGCCAGCCGATGCCTTCGACGCTGAAGATCTGCGGCTCCAGCCCGACGCTCTCCATCGCGTCGATGTAGCTTTGCCGACGCTTGCGCGCGTTCGGGTTCGCGGGCGTCTTCATCTCGAAGAAACAGGGCGGCTCGCCCGTCCGGCACAGGTAATCCACGATCAGCCGTGTGAACTGCGGGTTGTCCGAGCCCACGAAGGCCAGCCCCGTATCGACGATGTTGGAATCGAACAGAACCGTCGGCACCTCGTCGCAGAACGCCTTCACCGCCGCCACGTCCGAGGCACGCCCCAAGGGCGCCAGCAGTGCCCCCGCCGGTTTCAGCGCACGCAGGTTGTCGAGGATATCGTTCTCCGTCGCCGTCTCGCCATGGGCCGAGAAGATCGTCGGCCGATACCCCATCTCGACGCAGCGCTGTTCGATGTTGCGGGCGAATTCCGCGAACACCGGGTCGGCGAGGTAGGGCACGAGGATGCCCACCGTCTTGGTCTGCTTGCGGTTCTGGTTGATGGCAAAGATGTTGGGCCGGTAGTCATACTGCTCCAGCGCCGCCTCGATCTTGGCGCGGGTCGACGGGCGCACGCTCTCGGGATCGTGGAAGTATTTCGAGACGGTCGGGCGCGAGATGCCGCTGACCGCCGCAAACTCTTCCATATTCCTGATCTTCACGTCGCTCATGCGTACAGTCGTCCTCCGCGCCGCTTGCCTGCGGCACCTTTTTCTTTGCCATTGGCTTTACCGTTACTTGTCGCGCGGAAAAAATCAACTTGCTTCGCGCCACAACCCTTGGGCGATCTACTTGCCCGCCTTCTGCGCCGCCTCGCGCATCTGGCTCAGCGTCACCCTCGGCGTCAGCGCCTCTTCCGAGATATTGAGGTCCAGCACCGCCCCTGTCCCGGACTCCAGCGCCCGCGCAAAAGCCGCCGCGAAATCCGCCGTGCTTTCAACACGTTCGCCGTGGAACCCATAGGCCCGCGCCAGCGCCGCGAAATCCGGCGAGACCATCGTCGTCCCCGACACCCGCGCCGGGTAATGGCGTTCCTGATGCGCGCGGATCGTGCCGTAAATCCCGTTGTTCAGGATCAGCACGATGGGCGTCGCCCCAGCCTGCCGCGCCGTCGCCAGTTCCTGCAAGTTCATCTGGAAATCGCCGTCCCCGGCAAAACATATGACGCAGCGCTCGGGGTCCGCGACCTTGGCCGCAATCGCCGCGGGCAGTCCATACCCCATGGCCCCCGACTGCGGTGCAAGCAGCCGCTGTTTCGGCCCGAAGCGAAAGAAATACCCCGGCCAGACCGCGAAATTCCCCGCGCCATTGGTCAGGATCGCGTCGTCCGGCAGCACCTCCTGCAAATGCGCGATCACCTGCCCCATGTCCACGGGCGAGGGCTGCGGCGGCAGCTCGAACCCGGCCTCGAACGCCTTGCGCGCCGCTCCGTACCAGCCGTCATCCTCACGCTCCAGCGGCCCGCCTTCGACCATGGTCATCATGAACTCGGACGGGTCCGCCTGAATGCCCAGCAAGGGCTGGTAGACCTTGCCCAATTCGCGGTCGCTGCCATGCACATGGATCAGCCGCTGCTTCGGCTCCGGCACGTCCAGCAGCGTGTACCCCATGGTCGAATTCTCGCCGAACCGGATGTTGATCGCGAGGATCACGTCCGCCTCCTCGATCAGCTTTCTGGTCGAGGGCCACATCCCCACCCCCGCGTGCCCGGCAAAGGCAGGCGAGTGGTTGTCGAACTGGTCGTTGTAGCGGAACACCGCCACCGCCGGGATCTCGTTCTCCTCGGCAAACAACTGCAACGCCCGCCGCCCGACATCGCTCCAGTTGCTCCCCCCGAACACGATCAGCGGGCGCTTCGCCCCCTCCAGCAGATCGCGGGCATCGTTCTCGGCATCCACGGCCACCGCAGGCGCGGCGATCCGCGCCGGACCACTGATCGCATGCACATCGGTTTCCGACGACAGCATGTCCTCGGGCAGCGCGATCACCACCGGTCCGGGTCGCCCCGTGGTCGCCGTCACCCAGGCGCGGGCGATGATCTCGGGGATGCGCTCGACCCGGTCGATCTCCACCGCCCACTTGGCGACCGTCCCGTAGACCGCGCGATAGTCGATCTCCTGAAAGGCCTCACGCCCCTTCATGTCGGTGCCCACCTGCCCGACAAAGACCAACATCGGCGCGGAATCCTGCATCGCCGTGTGAATGCCGATCGAGGCATTGGTCACCCCCGGCCCGCGCGTCACCATGCAGATGCCCGGTTGCCCCGTCAGCTTGCCCCAGGCCGCCGCCATGAAGCCCGCGCCGCCCTCGTTGCGGCACAGCACATAGTCCAGCGCGCCCCCGGTGTCGTGCAGGGCATCCAGCACCGCGAGGTAGCTCTCCCCCGGCACGCCAAAGGCCTTCGTCGCCCCGAGGTTCACGAGGCATTCCACCAAAAGCCGCCCGCCGTGCCGTTTCGCCATGTCCAAGGGTCCTTTCCAAATCGGTTCGGCAGACCATCACCCGTCCGGGGAACGAGTGCAACGTGCATGGCAGCCATGCGCCCCAAAGGCAGGCACCTTGCGCCAGATCATGCAGCGCCGACTCGCCTTATGCGATACGGGAGACGACAGGAGGCCCCATGCCCGAAACCGTCTTTCGCACCCAAGGCCTGACCAAGGTCTACACCACCGGCGCCGTGCAGGTGCACGCCCTCGCCGGCGTGGACCTCGACCTCTATGCCGGGGAACTGGCCGTGCTGCTAGGCGCCTCCGGCTCGGGCAAGTCCACGCTGCTGAACATCCTCGGCGGGCTGGATCACGCCACAGCGGGCCGCGTCTGGTTCCGCGAGACCGAGCTGACCACCCTCGGCGACCGCGCCCTGACGCGCTATCGCCGCGACCACGTGGGCTTTGTCTTCCAGTTCTACAACCTTGTCGCCTCGCTGTCTGCGCGCGAGAACGTGCAGCTTGTCACCGACGTCGCGCCCAACCCCATGCCCGCCGCCGAGGCGCTGGAGCGTGTCGGCCTCGGCCACCGGCTGAACCATTACCCGGCCGAGATGTCGGGCGGCGAACAGCAGCGCGTCGCCATCGCCCGCGCCATCGCCAAGCGCCCCGAGGTGCTGCTGTGTGACGAACCCACCGGCGCGCTGGATTCAAAGACCGGCGTGCAGGTGCTGGAGGTCCTGAAACAGATCAACGACGAATTCGGCACCACCACCGTGGTCATCACCCACAACGCAGGCATCCGCAAAATGGCCCACCGCGTCGTGCGGTTCGCCGATGGCCGCATCGCCGGGGTCGAAGTCAACGAGACCCGCATCGCCCCGCACGAGATCGCGTGGTAACCCCATGCAGGCGCTCGACATAAAGCTCCTGCGCGACTTCGAACGCCTCTGGATACAGGGCGTGGCCATCGCCGTGGTGCTGGCCTGCGGCGTGGCGATCCTGCTCACCGCCTTTGGCATGCACACCGCCCTGACCGACACCCGCGCCGCCTATTACGAGCGCAACCGCTTTGCCGATGTCTTTGCCGACGCCCGCCGCGCGCCGAACAGCCTGCTGCCGGAAATCGCCGCCCTCCCCGGCGTCTACGCCGTGGAGCCCCGCGTGCAGGGCCTCGCCACGCTGGACCTGCCGAACCGTGACGAGGTCGCCATGGGCCAGTTCCTGTCCTGGCCCGCCGACAACGACCCGCTGCTCAACGTCCCCCTGCTGAAGACCGGCACCTACCCCGAAAAACCCGGCGAGGTCATGGTCACGACCAGCTTCGCCGAGGCCAATGCCTTCGACATCGGCGCACAGTTCTCGGCCAACCTCTCCGGCCAGAGACGGACCCTGACGATCACCGGCACAGCCCTCAGCCCCGAGTTCATCTACACCATCGGCCCCGGCGCGCTGATGCCCGACAACGAGGGCTTTGGCGTGATCTGGATGCCTGAATCGCAGATGGAGGCCGCCTTCGACATGGCCGGGGCCTTCAACCACCTCGCGCTGAAACTCTCGGCCGATGCCGTGCAGGCGGACGTGCTCGACCGCCTCGACGACCTGCTCGACCCCTACGGCGGACAGGGCGCCCATGGCCGCGACCTGCAAATGTCCGACGCTTTCGTGACGTCCGAGATCAACCAACTGGCGGGAATGGCCCGCGTCGTCCCGCCGATCTTCTTTGCCATCTCCGCCTTCCTCGTCGGCATGGTCATGAGCCGCATCGTCGCCCTCGAACGGTCGGAAATCGGACTGCTGAAGGCGCTCGGCTACTCCGATCTTGAAATCTCGATCCATTACCAACTGCTCGCCGTGCTCATCGCCTTCATCGGCATCGCGCTTGGCTGGGGCCTCGGCACGCTGCTCGCCCGCCTCATGGCCTGGCAATACGCGCAATTCTTCGAATTCCCCTACCTGATCTTCCGCGTCCCCGCATGGGTCTACGCCGCCTCCGGCCTCGCCGCGCTGCTGACGACCATGCTCGGCGCGCTGAACGCCGCGCTCAAGGCCGCGCGCCTCGCCCCCGCCATCGCCATGCAGCCGCCCGCGCCCCCGGTGTTCCGCCGAAGCCTGCTCGACGTGCTGATGACCGCCTTCCGGCTGAAGCAGACCACCATCATGGTGCTGCGCCGCCTGCTGCGCTGGCCAATCCGGTCCGCCCTGACCGCCGCTGGCCTCGGCGCGGCGACGGCCTCCGTCATCGCCTCGGGCTTCATGGGCGATGCCTTGGGCAAGATCGTTGACACCGCCTTCAACCAGTCCATGCGTCAGGACGCCATGGTGCTGTTCACCCAGGACGTGCCCGACAGCGCGCTGACCGACCTCTCCCGCCTGCCCGGCGTGCTCATGGTCGAAGGTCAGCAGTTCCACGCCGTCATCCTCCGCCACGGCCCGCTGGAAAAGCGCGTCTCGCTGGAAGCCCGTCCCGAGGGGGCCGACCTCTCCCGCGCGCTTGGCACCGATGGTCAGCCGATCACCCCGCCCGAGGGCGGCATCCTGCTGTCGGACCGCCTCGCCACGGCGCTCGATGTGCAGACCGGCCAGACCATCGAGGTCGAATTCCTCACCGGCCTGCGCGAGACCCACGACATGCCCGTCGCGGGGCGGGTCGAGCAATACTTCGGCCTTGGCGCCTATGTCGCCACCGAAACGCTCGACCGCCTGCTGCGCCGCAGCCCGCAGATCAACGTCGGCAACCTCCTGCTGGACGACACGCAGCTCCCCGAACTGCACGCCGCCCTTCAAGACACCCCGGCCCTCTCCGGCCTCATCATGATGGACGAGAACCGCCGCGCCTTCGAGGAGACGATCAACCAGAACGTCTCGGTCATCAACGGCGTCTACGCCGCCATCGCCATCCTCATCACCGTGGGCGTCGCCTACAATGGTGCCCGCATCCAGCTGTCGGAAAACGCCCGCGAACTGGCCTCGCTGCGCATCCTCGGTTTCACCCGCGCCGAGGTCTCCTTTGTCCTCATCGCCGAAACCATGCTCCTCGCCATCGCCGCCCAACCCATCGGCTGGCTGCTTGGGGCGTGGATCGCACAGGCCCTGTCGAACAGCTTCACCTCGGACCTCTACGGCATCCCGCTTGTTCTGGAGCCCGCAAACTTCGCCCGCGCCAGCCTGATCGTGCTGGCCGCAAGCCTCGCCTCCGTCCTCGTCGTGCGCCGCCGCCTCGACCGGATGGACCTCGTGGCCGTCATGAAAACAAGGGAGTAGACCCATGGTCTGGACCACGCGCACCACGCTTCTTTCCGCCGCCGGGGCCGCCATGATCGGTGGCCTCGCATGGGTCGCCTTCCGCGACACGCCCGTCCCGGTGGACCTCGTCCCCGTCACCCGCGCGCCCCTCGCCGTCACCATCGACGCCGACGGCAAGACCCGCATCCGCGACCTTTACGAGATCTCTGCCCCCATTTCCGGCACCGCCCAGCGCGCCCCCGTCGCCGTTGGCGACCCCGTGGCCCAGGGCGTCACCGTCATCGCGAACCTGCAACCGCTCTCGTCCTCGCTGCTCGACGCCCGCTCCCGCGCCCAGGCCGAGGCCGCCGTGGCCGAGGCCCGCGCCGCCCTCGACGTCGCCCGCACCGAACTGGCCCGCACCGAGGAACAGCAGACCTTCGCCACCATGCAATACGACCGCACCAAGGCGCTGGCCAACCGCGGCGTCGCCACCCTCACCCAGCTGGAATCCGACACCCAAGCCGTGACCCTCGCCAACGCCGCCGTCACCGCCGCCCGCGCCTCCGTCACCATGGCCGAAGGCACGCTGAGCCGCGCCGAGGCGGCCCTCCTCGGCCCCGATGGCCCCGAGGCCGACAGCCAATGCTGCGTCACCCTCACAGCCCCCACCGACGGCGTCGTCCTGTCCATCACCCAGATCAGCGAACACCCCGTCACCGCCGGGCAATCGCTGCTGACCATCGGCGACCCCGACAACCTCGAGATCATCGCCGACCTCCTGTCCTCCGACGCCGTCCGCATCGCGCCCGGCACCAAGGCCCGCGTCGAACGCTGGGGCGGCCCCGAAACACTCGAGGCCACGCTGGACCGCATCGAACCGGCAGCCGAAACCCGCGTCTCCGCCCTCGGCATCGAAGAACAGCGCGTCGACGCCATCTTCACCTTCACCTCACCGATCGAAGCCCACGCAGGCCTCGGCCATGGCTTCGCCGTCTACCTGCGCATCGTGGAATGGGAAACCGACGCCACCCTGCAAATCCCCCTCGGCGCCCTCTTCCGCAAAACCGACGGAAACGGCGACAGATGGGCCGTCTTCACCGTCATTGACGGCCTCGCCCGGGAACAAACCGTCACCCTCGGCCACCGCTCCAGCCGCATGGTCGAAATCCTCGACGGCGTGACCGAAGGCGACCTCATCGTCACGCACCCAAGCGATGCCGTGCGCGACGGCGTCACCATCATCGACCGCAACGACCTGTGACCCCCGCCCCTGCTTCTTTGGTTTCGGAAATACCTCCGCCGGAGGCACCCCGAGGCCGGCAAGGGCCGAGACACCCAGCGCGCGGCCGCGCCGCGCACCGCTATTTCAACGGCCGCGCCGCCAGTTCCGCCGCCACGTCACCGTCCACCTCCGTGCCGCATGTGTTCAGCATGAATCCCAGCACGGAATAGAACCCCACGGTCGCAATCAGGTCGAACACCCCCTCCTTGCCCACCAGGGCCTCCACCTCGCGCAGCTGCCCCTCCGACAACCGCTTGTCATCGAACAACGCATCCACCGCGCCGGCCAGCAGCGCATCCTCCGCCGCCATCCCCTCCAACGGCCCCCTCAACGACGCAATCCGCGCATCCGACAGGCCAACCGCCCGCCCGCGCACCACGTGATGCGCCCACTCGTACCCCGATCCCAAACGGACCCCGGTGCGCAGGATCACCACCTCCGACCGCTCAACCCCCAGCGCCGTGTCCAGCACCACATGCTGGCGCAAAGGCCCCCAGGCGCGCAGCAAGGCCGGGTGATGCGCCATGGTCCGATAGACATCCAGCCGCCCGGCAAAACCCGCCTGCATGTCGCCGACCGCCTCGGGCCACACCTCCGGCCCCAACGGCCCGTATCCTTCCAAAGCCCCCATCCCACGTCCTCCCGCAAAGAAAAGACCGCGCCGGAACACCCGGCGCGGCCCTTCACCCATACCCCGAAGGGTCACTCGTCACCACGCATTATACCCAAGGAACTTGCCCGACATCTTCACCTCGACCCGGTCCCCCTTGGGGTTCTCGATCCGCGTCACTTCCATGTCGAAGTCGATGGCCGACATGATGCCGTCGCCGAACTTCTCGTGGATCAGCGCCTTGAGCGTCGGGCCATAAACGCCCACGATCTCGTAGAACCGATAGATGCAAGGGTCCGTCGGCACGGTCTGTTCCCAGATCTTCGTCGGGCTCTCCACCAAGGCAGGCACCGCCGTCTCCGGCAGCTCCAGCAGCGCCACCAGCGCCCCCGCTTTTTCCTCGGAAAAAGCGTTCATCCCCATGCAGGCCGAATGCGTCCACACCGGCGACATGCCGATCGCTTCGCCGATGCCTTCCCAGCTCAGCCCCATCTTGCGCTTCGCCGCGAGGATCAGCGCCGTGGCGTCCTCCTTGTCGAGGTATTCGGCGGTCATCAGGTCTTTCATGGTCAGTCCTCCTTATTGGTTGATGAGCAGGTAGATCAGCACCACGCACAGCACGGCGAGCACCCCCGACACGCCCTGCCAGAAGCGCAGCGGGTTGCGTTCCGCCAGCGGCACATGCCGCCCGGCGCGGTAGACGGAGCCGGGACGCGACAGGTCCGCGACGAATTCGGACAGGGCGGGGTAGCGGTGGAACGGATCGGGGTGCAGCGCCTTCTTCAGCGCCGCATCCATCCAGTCCGGCACGGCGTTGTCCTCGGCCCGCGCAGGCGCATAGCTCAGCCGCGCCACGTCACGTCGTGACGACACCCGAGCCACCTGCGCGCCATAAGGCAGCCGCCCCGTCAGCATCTCGTAGGCGATGACCCCCAGCGCGAACTGGTCCGACCTGGCCGAGGCCGCATCCCCCGCGAGGTACTCCGGCGCGGTATACTGGAAGGTCCCCGGCAGTTGCGGCAGCGTGCCCGGCGCGGCCTCCTCGACCCCCGCCACGTAACACGACCCGAGGTCGATGATCTTCACCGTCCCCTCCGCGTCGATCATGACGTTCTCGGGCCGCAGGTCCTGATGGATCATCTCGCGCCGGTGCAGCGCCCGCAGCCCGCGCGCGATCTGCTCGACGATGCCGCGCACCGCGTCCAGCGAGGGCTGCGGGTGGTCCACCATCCACTGGCGCAGGGTCACGCCCTCGATCCATTCCGTCACGACATACAGCGCCGTCCGCTCGCCTGACGGGACCGCCCCGACCACATGGCTCGACGACACCCGCCGCGCGATCCATTCCTCCAGCGCAAAGCGCCGCAGATGCGCCGCATCCTGCGCCATCTCCTGCGTCGGCACCTTCAGCGCCACCCGCCCGCTCGGCCCCTCCGCCAGGAACACGTGGCTCCGCGCCGTCGACTGCACGGGCCGCAAGATACGAAACCCGTCCAGCATACCCCCCGCCTTGGGAAGGACCGGCAGCGGCAGCCGCGCCATGTCGGTCTCCAGCGCCTCGCCCTCGGGCGGCAGCCCCTCCACCCGCACGATCTGCACCGTCAGGTTGTCGTCCGACCCGGCATCCAGCGCCGCCTGCGCCACAGCCTCCGCCGCCGCATCCAGCGTTTCGGCACCCGCGATCGCCTCGCGCACCACGCGCCCCGTCACATGCTCGTGCACCCCGTCGGTGCTCAGGACGAACACGTCACCCACGAACAGCGGCACCGCGCGGTAGTCCACCTCGACCGTGGCATCCGCCCCCATCGCCCGCCCGAGGTAGCTCTCCTCGGCCGACAGCACGACCCGGTGATCCTCCGTCAAGGGCTCCAGTGACGCGCCGACCAGCCGCGACACCCGGCTGTCGCCCACATGGATCACATGCCCCCGCCGCCCCTTCAACACCAAGGCCGACAGCGTGCACACCCGCCCGGAATTGATGTCATCGACCGAGGAATTCTGCCCGTGCAGCCAAGCATTGGTTGCCTTCACCACGGTCTCGGCGCTGCTTTGCACCGTCCAGGCCTCTGGCGTGTCGTAGTAATCCGTCATCATCGCGCGCACGCAGATCTCGGAGGCATCCCGGCTGATGCGGCTCGACGAGATCCCGTCGGCAAGGGCCAGCACCACGCCCTTCAGGGCCAGTGCGTCGCCTTCGGGGATGCTCACCCCGTGGAAATCCTGATTCTCCGGTTTGCGCCCCGCACAGGAATACTGTCCGACAGTGACGGTCAGCCTGTCCATGGTGTCCTTTGGCATTGCGTGGGCTCCGGGAAAGGGAAAGGCCCCGCCATCATGGCAGGGCCTTCCGGTCTGTTTATTCTGCCGGGGTGGCTTCGGCCGCCGGGATCGCGTTGCGCTTCGGGCTTTCGCGGAAGTGCGTCGCGTAGATCATGCCGCCCACGAAGGTCAAACCGCCGACGAGGTTGCCCAGGACCACGGGGATCTCGTTGTAGGCGAAGTAGTCGAACCAGGTGAAGTTGCCGCCCAGCATGATGCCCGAGGGAAAGAGGAACATGTTCACGATCGAGTGCTCGAAGCCGAGGTAGAAGAAGACGATGATCGGCATCCACATCGCCATGATCTTGCCCGAGGTCGAGGTCGACATCATCGCGGCGACCACACCCGTCGACACCATCCAGTTGCACAGCACGGCGCGGACGAACACGGTCAGCAGGCCAGCGCTGCCGGCAGCGGCATAGCCCAGCGTCCGGGCCTCGCCGATGGTGCCGATCTTCTGGCCCACGGCATTCGGTTCCGCCGAAAAGCCGGTGGTGAAGACGATCGCCATAAGCACGGCGGTGGTCATGGCCCCGGCAAAGTTGCCGCAGAACACAAGGCCCCAGTTGCGGAAGACACCCTTCCAGGTGCAGCCCGGACGCTTGGCGATCACCGCCAGCGGCGCCAGCGTAAACACGCCGGTCAGCAGGTCAAAACCCATGAGGTACAGCAGGCAGAAGCCCACCGGGAACAGCAGCGAGGCGACGAGGAAGTTGCCCGTCTGCACCGCGATGGTCACCGCAAAGGCCGCCGCAAGCGCGAGGATCGCCCCGGCCATATAAGACCGGATGAGCGTGTCCTTGGTGGCCATGAAGATCTTGGATTCGCCGGCATCGACCATCTTGGCCGCGAATTCCTTTGGCATGACATATGACATGGTTTGGTCCCTCTTCTTGATTTGGATGCGCCGGTCGCCCGGCAAGTCTGTCCCGGTCCCGGAAACGCGTGGCTCCGGGTCGCGGTGGTGATTGGGATGAAAGAACAAGGGCGCGACCCTCTCCCTGCCGCGCCTGTCATTGGTTAAATCTTCAGGTAGACCTCGCCGTCCTCGACCTTCACCTCGAAGGTCTGCGTCCGGCCCTCGTCCGCCCCCTGGGCCTCGCCTGTCTCCAGCGAGATTACCCAGTTGTGCAGCGGGCAGGTCACGCATCCGGCATGCACGATCCCTTGGGACAGCGGCCCGTTCTTGTGCGGGCAGCGGTCCTCCATGGCGAACACCTTGTCGTCCGAGGTGCGGAAGACCGCGATGGTCATCTCGCCGTTCTTGACGCAGCGCGCGCCCTGGCGGGGGATGTCCTCGACACGTCCGATCAGTCGCCAGTCGTATGTGGTCATGACTGCAAGGTTCATTCTGCGGCCTCCAGCTTCAGGTCTGCCATCGGGGTGAATTCATGGGCTTCCGCGCCCTGCACGCGCTCGGCCCAGGGGTCGATCTGCGCAAAGGTCTGGCTGTGCTCGAAGCGGTCGGCATAGGCGTTGCGGCTGTCGAGGTCGTCAAAGATGACGTCCTTGATGTGGTCGTAACCCAGTCGATCCGCCCACTTGTAGATGCGTTCGAGGTAGAAGCCCGTCTCGCGGTAATACTGCGTTAGCGCGCCGATGGTGCGGATGCAGTCCTCTTCGGTCTTCACCAGCCCCAACTCGGTCGTGCCCTGAATGTGCAGCCCCGCCGCACCGCCATAGACGATCTGATACCCGCTATCGACGCAGATCACGCCGATGTCCTTGCAGGTGGCCTCCGCGCAGTTGCGCGGGCATCCCGTCACCGCCAGCTTCAGCTTGGCCGGCGACCAGGACCCCCAGAGGTATTTCTCCAGCTTGATCCCCAGACCCGTCGAGTCCTGCGTCCCGAACCGGCACCAGTCCGTGCCGACGCAGGTTTTCACCGTGCGCAGGCCCTTGGCATAGGCCGCGCCCGAGATCATGCCCGCATCGTTGAGGTCCTTCCACACCGGGATCAGGTCCTCTTTCTTGACGCCCAGCAGGTCGATGCGCTGGCCGCCCGTCACCTTCACGCTCGGGATCTTGTACTTGTCCGCCACGTCCGCGATGGCGCGCAGCTCGTCCGGGGTGGTCATGCCGCCGAACATGCGCGGCACCACCGAGTAGGTCCCATCCTTCTGGATGTTCGCGTGCACCCGCTCGTTGATGAAGCGCGACTGCTGGTCATCCACGTATTCACCCGGCCAGTCCGACACGAGGTAGTAGTTCAGCGCCGGGCGGCACTTGGCGCAGCCCTCGGGCGTCTTCCACTCCAACTCCTGCATCACCGCCGGGATCGACTTCAGCCCCTTCGACTTGATGAGGATACGCACGTCGCCATGGCCAAGGTCGGTGCAGCCGCACATGCCTTCGACCTTCTTCTCGAAGGCATCGCCCAGCGTCAGGGCAATCACCCCCTCGACGAGGTTGGTACAGGTCCCGCAGGAGGCCGAGGCCTTCGTATGCGCCCGGACTTCCCCCAGCGACGTCAGCCCCTTGTCGGTGATCGCCTGCACGATCTGCCCCTTGCAGATGCCATTGCAGCCGCAGATTTCCGCATCATCGCTCAGGTTCGCAATCGCCGCCAGCGGGTCCGCCGCAGCACCCCCCTGATGCGCCTGGCCAAAGATCAGCGTCTCGCGCATCTCCTCGACACAGTCGCCCGATTTCAGGAACTCGTTGTACCAGCCACCGTCTGCCACATCGCCATACAGAACCGCGCCGACGACCTTGTTGTCGCGCAGGATCACGCGCTTGTAGGTGCCGCGCTTGGCATCGCGCAGGACGATGTCTTCCAGCGCCGGATCCTCGCCGAACTCACCGACCGAGTAGAGGTTGACCCCCGTCACCTTCAGCTTCGTCGGGGTCTCGTTGTGCTTGAACGCCGCCTCGGTCCCGGTCAGCGTCGCCGCCGCCACCCGCGCCATCTGGTAGAGCGGCGCGACAAGGCCGTAGACCATCCCGTCGACCTCGGCACATTCGCCCACCGACAGGATATCGGGGTCCGAGGTCACCATGTCCGCGCCGACCTGAATTCCGCGCCCGACCTCCAACCCGCAGGACTGCGCCAGCGCCACGTTCGGACGGATGCCCACGGCCATGACCACCAGCGACGCCTCGATGATCGTGCCGTCTTCCAGCTCCACCGCCTCGACATGATCGACGCCGTGAATGGCCTTGGTGTTGGCCTTGCAGCGGATGTCGATGCCGCGGCCCGCCAGTTCCTTCTCCAGCAGGTAGCCCGCCGCCGGGTCCAGCTGGCGCTCCATCAGCGTCGGCATCAGGTGCAGAACCGTCACCTCCATGCCCTGCATCCGCAGGCCCGCCGCCGCTTCCAGCCCCAGCAGACCACCGCCGATCACCACGGCGCGCCCGCCCTTGGCCGCCGCCGCTTTCATCTGGTCCACATCGGCCAGATCGCGATAGGCGCAGACGCCTTTCAGCTGATCGCCCGGCACCGGGATGATGAAGGGATTGGACCCCGTGGCAAAGACCAGCTTGTCATAAGACGCCTCGATCCCGCCCTCGGACCGCACGGTCTTCGCCTCGCGGTCCACATGCACGACCTTCTCGCCCTTGTGCAGGGTGATGCCGTGGTCGGCGTACCAGGCGTCGTCATGAATGACGATATCGTCGAACGACTTCTCGCCTGACAGCACCGGCGACAGCATGATCCGGTCGTAGTTCACGCGCGGCTCGGCGTTGAAGATCGTCACATCGAAGGCGTCCGACGCCTCGAACAGATGCTCCAGCATCCGCCCCGGCGCCATGCCATTCCCGATGATGACCAGTTTCTGTTTGGACATGTCGTCCCTCCGGTTCCTTGCGAAACCGGCAGAGCGGTTCGCGGCAAATTCAGTCAGATGCGGATGGACCCGCGCTCATAGACCCCGTTCGGGGTGAACAAGCAGCGCCATTGCTGCGACCCCGTTCAGGGGCGTTTGACGGAAGATGCCGCGCCGTTGCGGCTGGGACCTGTGCGTTCACGGTCGCCTTGTTCGAATCGTTAGCCGCGAATGCTGCGCCTGCGCAATGACCGCCGCGCCGAACCCCTGCGATTTTCGGAAAATCGCACCCACCCAGGCAAAACCTGCGCAAAACTTGAGCAGACAACCCTTGCCCCCGCCGCAGCGCGGCACCCGGAGCACGCGGCGATTCCCGCCGCAGCGAATCGTCCACACGTTGCACCTGCCCCGCCCCCGCGCCATAGTCGCCCGAGGCCAGGAGCAGACCCTTGACGAAACTCATCCACACCGCGGACGTCCACCTGGACTCCCCCCTGAAATCGCTGGCCCTGCGCGACCCCGACCTGCGCGAGCACGTCATGACCGCGACCCGCACAGCCTTCGCGCGCATCGTCGATGCGGCGCTGGACGAAGAGGTCGCGGCCGTCTTGATCGCGGGCGACCTCTTTGACGGGGCCGAGCGCAGCGCCCGCACCGGCGCCTTCCTCACCGCACAGCTTGACCGCCTGCGCGCGGCGGGGATCAAGGTCTACTACATCAAGGGCAACCACGACGCCGAGAACCCCATCACCGGCGAACTCACCCTGCCCGACAACGTGCATGTCTTCACCGGTCACGGCGGAAAGGACCAACTTGCCCATAACATTTTTGTCCACGGGGTGAGTTTTTCCGGAAAACACGCTCCAGAAAGCCTCTTGCCAAAATTTCCCGCCCCGGTTCCCGGCGCAGTGAACATTGCAATGCTGCACACCTCGCTGGCAGGGGCCGCCGGACACGACGTCTACGCGCCCTGCACCTTGGCGGACCTGAGCGCGATGGGCTTTGACTACTGGGCGTTGGGCCATGTCCACAAAAGGCAGTTGCATTCCGAGGCTCCGTGGATCGTCATGCCCGGCTGTCCCCAAGGCCGCGACATGGGCGAAGCCGGCCCGAAATCCGCGACCCTGATCGAGATTTCCGACCACGACAACCGCATTACGAGCGTCAGCGAAATAAGCACATCCATAGCACGATTGTCAGCTGACAATTTTAACCTCTCCGATCTCGCCACGACAGATGCAGTTCGGGACGCGTTGCGCGCTCACGTCCGCCGATTGGCCGCTGCTTCGGACGCAGAGATCACGATACTCCGTCTCACCTTTACCGGCGCTACGCCGCTGCGCTGGCAAATGGTGCGAGACCGTGATGTCTGGGAAGAGACTGCCCGCGAGATGGCCCGCGATACCGGCACCCTTTGGATCGAGAAGGTTGCGTTCGACCTCTCCGACCCTTTGGCTGCGCCGTCCTCCAGTGCCACCGACGACCTCGCGCGCCTCATGGACGACCTGCGTGCGGAACCCGGTTTTCAAGGCCAGCTGCGCGTCGAGATGGAGGCGCTGCTCTCTGAGCTTCCCGCCAGCCGCCGCGCGGCACTGCTGCCAGACGCCGCTACGGCAGAGAGCCTCACCGACGAGATCGCCCGCGCCGGGGCGCATTCGATCCTCGCCCGCATGAAGGGGGTGTCGTGATGCGCCTGCGCACCCTCTCGCTTGATCTGTTCGGACACTTTACTGACCGCCGTTACAATTTCGGCGACGGCACGGATTGCGACTTTCACATCATTTACGGTCCAAACGAGGCGGGAAAGACCACCACGATGGAGGCCGCGCTGCGCCTTCTTTACGGATTTCCACACCGCGACCCCTATGACTTCCAGCACCAGAAGGCGAACCTGCGCCTTTCCGGCGTGCTGGACATTGATGGCAAGCCTCAGACCTTCACCCGCGTACCGTCGCGCAAGGCACCGCTCCTGGACGCCAGCGGCATCCCGATCCCTGAAAGCGCGCTGTCCGCCCACCTCGGCGGGCTGACCGAACAGGACTACCGTGCACTCTTGTGCCTGGACGACGAAACCATCGAGACCGGCGGCGAAGACATCGCCAACGCGCGCGGCGACATAGGCAAGCTGCTGTTCTCTGCCGCGGCGGGCATCGCTGACCTGAACGCCGTGCTCGATCAGGCGCGCAGCGAGGCCGACACGCTGTATCGCAAGCGGGCCAGCACCACCGCGATGGCCACGCTGAAAAAGGAACTCGCCGACGTTGAAAGGGGCATCCGCGAAAAGGACACCACCGCCTCGGCATGGAAGGCCCTGAAGAAGTCGCTGGCCACAGCGCAGGCCGCTGAAACCGAGGCCCGCGCCACCCGCGATGCCCTTCAGGCCCGCGCTGCAGAAGTGGCCATACTCCGCCGGGCCCTGCCCCGGCTTGCGGAACGGGACACTCTGGCCGACGGACTGGCGGCCTTCGACGCCTACCCGGAGCGGCTCGACCTCGATCCCGAACATCTGGTTGACCTGACCACGCGGCAAGCCCGCGCTGCAGCCGACCTGACCCGGCTGTCAGCAGCGATCGCGGATACGCAGGCCGCACTTGACGCGCTGACGGTGGACACGGCGGACCTTGCCCTTGGAGAGAGGCTCGATGCACTGGACACGCTACGCAGCCGCCACGTCTCGGAAACACCTGACTTGCCGAAGCGTCGACGAGCCCTTGCGGACGCGCAGGCTGACATGGCCCGCGCCGCCCGCGACCTTGGCGCGCCCGAGGGCACCGATCCGCAGCGGTTGGTCCTCAGCCCCGCCGACCTCGCCGGGCTGGAGGCCGCGCGCGAAGACCTGCGCGATGCCATCGCCGCCGCAGAGCGCGAGGCCTGCGAGGTCGCGGACATGGATGCGCGGCTGACCGAAGCGCAACAGGCACGCGACGCGCTGGCCGCCAGCGCCCCGCCGCACGCGGCCGTCTCCGACCTGCTGACCCGCTACGAGGCCGACCGCCTCGCCCCGGCCCATGCCAGCGCCATGGCCGCCCTGCGCGCCGCGACACGCACCCGTGATGACGCCCTCACAGCGCTCACTCTGGGGGCGCATCGGTTCGACACCCTCCCCGATGCCCCGATGGACCGCGCCACGGCCCAAGCCCTCGCAGAGGAGCACAAGGCCTTGACAGACAAGGCTGACCGCGCCGAGGAGGACCGTCTCCGCGCCCTCGAAGACGCTGAGCGGCATGCGGCACAGGCCGACGTATTGACCGCCAACGGCCCAGCCAGCGATGCCGAGGCGCAGACTGCGCGTGCAGAGCGGGACTCGCGCTGGGTCACGCATCGCACCGCCCTGACAGAAGCAACGGCCACGGCTTTTGCACAAGCCATGGCACGCCACGACCAGCTTTCGGACACGCGCCTGAACCACGCCAACACCCTGGCCCAACTGCGCGAGATCACCCGGTCACAGGTCGATGCCGAGACCCGCGCCCGGCAGGCTGCCGAACGCTGTGCAACGCTCCTCGCGCGGCGAGATGACATCACGGAGCGCATACGCCGCGCTTGTACGACAGCGGGCCTGCCCGCCATGGCTCCGGCGGCGTTGCATGACTGGATGGCACACCACGCCACCGCCACCGATGCACAACGCGCGCTGGAGCACGTCACCCATGATCACGCCCCGGTGCTTGAGCGCGCTGATAAGCTACTGACACTCCTGCGCCCGCTGCTACCGCTCGACGATCCGGATCTGTCCAGTGCGCTGGACCATGCGCGCGCCTTGGCCCATGACTTGCGCAGCCATGCGACACGGCTTGCAAGTGCCGAGGACGGGCTGCAACGTCTCATTGCCGACCGCGAAGCCCGTCGCGCTGCGCATGACCGCGTTCAGGCTCGGGCCGAAGCCGCCCGTGCCACCTGGGAAGCGCGCGTCGCGACGTGTTTCAACGGTGCGCTCAGGCCCGAGACGCTGCTTGTCTCTTTGGCACCGCTTCAGACGCTGCGCGAACACGAAGCCCACCGTGTGCAGGCACAACGCCAGATCACGGCCATGGAGGCCGACCAGAAAGCCTTTGCCGAGGAGATGGCGATCCTTGCCGGGGGAGCAAGTGATGCTCCTCTCGAAACGTTCGACGCCCTGCGCCAGAAGGCCGACGCGGCGGCTGCGGCCCTGGCGCGCCGCGCGTCCCTGACAGCGCAGCGCGACCAACAGGCAGAGGCACGGGATGCCGCCCGCGAGGCGCTGAGCACCATCGCGGAGGAAGCGCGCGCCATTGCCAGGTCCTTCCCCGAGGACGTGCCGACAGAGACGCTCGACGATCTGCGCCGTACACTCGCCACGGCACGCGACGTGAACGACCGACGGTCCCGGCTGGCCGAGCTCGATCGGGCGTTGCTGGCGGACTTTGCCGTTCCGGATCTTGACGTCGCGCGTACCCGGCTGGAGGGCCTGACGCCCGCAGCCCTGGAGGCGGAGGCCGCCGGTCTGGTCACAGACTTGCAACGCGCGGAACAGGCCATGACCGAAGCCACGGCCGCCCGCGCCAACGCCCAGCGCGATCTGGACGCCGTCACCGGAGACGCCGAGATTGCTGTTCTGGTCGAACGCCGCACCACGCTGGAACTGGAAATCGAAGACACCGCGAGGCGTTATCTCGAGCTGGACTTCGGCCTGCGCCTCGCTGACGAGGCCATCCGCCGCTACCGCGACACGCACCGCAGCGGAATGATGGAAGCCACCGAGCGCGCCTTTGCCGAGCTGACGAATGGAGCCTATGCCCGCCTTCTGGCCCGTCCCGAAGGAAGCGGCGAGGTGCTTCAGGTGATCGACGCCCAGGGCACGGCGAAACAAGTGGCCGACCTGTCCAAGGGCACGCGTTTCCAGCTGTACCTTGCCCTGCGCGCCGCTGCCTACGAACAACTTGTTTCGCAGGGGGTCACGCTGCCGTTCTTCTGCGACGACATCTTCGAGACCTTCGACGAGGACCGCACCCGCGCCGCCTGCCGCCTGATGGAGCGCATCGGCCGCAGCGGTCAGGCGATCTATCTCACCCACCACCGCCACGTGGTCGACATCGCGCAAGAGGTCTGCGCCGTCGCCCCGCGCGTGCACCAGATTGGACAGACATGAGCCTTTTCACCCGCGACCACTGGATCAGCTTCGGCGATTGCGACCCGGCGGGGATCGTATATTATCCGAATTATTTCAAATGGATGGACACCTGCTTTCACACCTTCCTCGCGGATCGCGCCGGGGGTCACGCGACGCTGTGTGACCAACTTGGCTCGCGCGGGATCGGGTTGATGGAAGCCAAGCTCTCCTTCCGCTCCCCCGGTCTCGAAGGGCAGACAGTGACCTACAGCATCGACGCGATCACATGGTCGGGCCGCGCCTTCGACATTGCCTACAGCGCCCGTGTGGGCGAACGCCTGCTTCTTGAGGGCCATGAGCGGCGCGGGGTCTTCATCGAACGGGACGGTCGCCTGACCGCCGGGGACGTCGCACCGCTGAAGGCGCTTCTGAGGGTTTAAAATCCACAGTCCACCCCGACCTGCGCCGGCACCGTCCGGCTGACCACCCGGCCATGCGACACCACGGCCAGCCGCGCTGGCCGCAGGCGCAGCGCCTCGATCGGATCGGCGGCGTCCAGCACCACGAGGCTCGCCCGCGCCCCTTTCCGCAGGCCAAACTCCAGCCCCATCACCTGCGCCGCGGTCTCCGTCACCATCTGGAACGCCGCGTGCATCTGGTCGGGCGCGGTCATCAGCGCCACGTGCAGCCCCATATGCGCCACGTCCAGCATGTCACCCGAGCCCAGCGGATACCACGGGTCCATGACGCAATCCTGCCCAAAGGCCACCGTCACCCCGGCGGCGCGCAATTCCGGCACCCGTGTCATCCCCCGCCGCTTCGGGTAAGTGTCCATGCGCCCCTGCAACGTGATGTTGATCAGCGGATTGGGGATCGCCGCCACCTGCGCCTCTGCGATCAGGGGCAGCAGTTTCGCGACATAATAATTGTCCATGGAATGCATCGAGGTCAGGTGGCTCCCCGCCACCCGCCCTTGCAAGCCACAACGGATGGTCTCCGCCGCCAGCGTCTCGATATGCCGCGACAGAGGATCATCGGACTCGTCGCAATGCAGGTCCACCCGCAGGCCGCGTTCAGCCGCCAATTCGCAAGCGGCCCGGACCGAGGCCGCGCCATCCGCCATGGTGCGTTCGAAATGCGGGATGCCGCCGACCACGTCGACACCAGCGTCCAAAGCCCGGATCACCTGCCCCTCGGCCCCCTCGGCGCGGAACCAGCCGTCCTGCGGAAAGGCCACGAGTTGCAGGTCCAACACATCGCGCACCGCCTCGCGCACCTCCAGAAGCGCCTCCACCGTGCGAAACGAGGTATCCGTCACGTCCACATGGGACCGGATCGCCAGCACCCCCTTGCCCACAGCCTGCCGACAATAGGCCAGCGCTCGGGCGACGATATCCTGGCGCGTCTGTAGCTGCTTCAACTCGCCCCACAGCGCGATCCCCTCCAGCAGCGTCCCCGAGGCATTCACCCGCGGCGTGCCGTAGCTGAGCGTGGCGTCCATGTGGAAATGGCAGTCGACGAAGGGCTGTGTGACCAGCCTCCCCGAGGCGTCGATCACCTCGCGCGCCTCCGCGTCAATCTCCGGTGCGACCTCTGCGATGCGGTCGCCCGTGATGGCAATATCGGCGCGGGTGCCGTCCGCCAGCGTCCCGCCCTTCACGATCAGATCGAATGTCATGTGCCTGCCCTCTACCTGTCAGGGCAGAGTGGCGCGGCCTCACATCGGTTGCAATGCCGCGCAGAGGACCGGCCCATCACAGGCCGGGCCGAACCAAACATATGCCTCTCAAAGCGCCGTCTTGAACAGCGCCGTCAGATTGTCCTCGGTCAGTTCCACCGGATTGCCGCCACAGGACGGGTCGACAATCGCGCCCTTGACCAGCGCCGGGATGGCCTCCTCGGTCACGCCCAGATCGGACAGCTTGCGCGGGATACCCAGCGAGTCGTTCAGCTCCTGCACAAAGGCCCGGAAACCGTCAAAGCCACCCTCGATCCCCAAATAGGCCGCCGCCATGTCGAAGCGCGCACGGATCGCATCGGCGTTGAAGTCCAGCACCGCGGGCATGCAGACCGCGTTGGTCGTGCCATGATGGGTGTTGAAATGCGCCCCGATCGGGTGGCTCATGGCGTGGATCGCGCCGAGGCCCTTCTGAAACGCCGTCGCCCCCATCATCGCCGCGCTCATCATCTGCGCGCGGGCCTCGATATCCGTGCCATCGGCATAGGCGCGCGGCAGGTAGTCCTTCACCAGCCGCATGCCTTCCAGCGCGATGCCCTGCGACATCGGGTGGTAGAAGGGGCTGGAAAACGCCTCGACACAATGGGCAAAGGCGTCAAGCCCCGTGCCTGCGGTGATGAACTTCGGCATCCCCACGGTCAGCTCCGGGTCGCAGATCACGACCGAAGGCAGTACCTTGGGGTGGAAGATGATCTTCTTCTCATGCGTCTCACTGTTGGTGATGACCGAGGCGCGGCCCACTTCGGACCCGGTCCCGGCGGTGGTCGGCACGGCAACGATGGGCGCAATCGCGCTGGCATCGGCGCGGGTCCACCAGTCGCCGATATCCTCGAAATCCCACAGGGGCCGCGTCTGCCCCGCCATGAAGGCGACCATCTTGCCCAGGTCCAGACCCGAGCCACCGCCAAAGGCGATCACCCCGTCATGGCCCCCGTCGCGGTAGGCCGCGACACCGGCGTCGAGGTTCTTCTCATTCGGGTTCGGATCGACTTCGGCGAACAGCGCGCGGCCAAGGCCCGCCTGTTCGAGGATGTCCAGCGTCTGCACCGTGATCGGCATGTTCGCCAGACCGCGATCCGTGACCAGCAGGGGCCGCGTGATGCCCGCCTGCGCGCAGGCACCGGGCAGTTCGGAAATACGGCCAGCGCCGAACTTGATGGCCGTGGGATAGGACCAGTTCCCTGTCAGGCTCATTTGGTCACCTTCTTCATGTGGTAGGATTTCGGACGTGTCAGGTTGTGGTAGCCGATCACCGACAGGCCACCGCCGCGCCCGGTCTGCTTGCAGCCGGTCCAGCACAGGCCGGGGTCGAGGTAATCGGCGCGGTTCATGAACACCGTGCCCGTCTCGATCCGGCCGCCCACCGCTTGCGCGCGCGCCAGATCGGCGGTCCAGAGCGAGGCGGTCAGGCCGAACTCGCTGTCGTTCATCAGGGCAATCGCCTCCTCGTCATTGGCGACCTTCATGATCCCCACCACGGGGCCAAAGGATTCGTCGCGCATGACCCGCATGTCATGGGTGACATTGGTCAGGATCTGCGGCGTGAGGTAGGCCGCGCCGTCATCCTCGGGGAAGGTGTCGATATGCGCGATGGCCCCCATGTCGATGGCCTCGGCGATCTGGGCGCGGACTTCCTCGGCGAACCGCACGTTGGCCATCGGCCCGATGCTGGTCTCGGCGTCCAGCGGGTTGCCCAGCTTGTAGCCCTTCACGATGGCCACGGCCTTTTCGACAAAGGCGTCGTACAGCGATTCATGCACATAGATCCGCTCGATCCCGCAGCAGCACTGGCCCGAGTTGAACATCGCCCCGTCGATCAGCGTGTCCACGGCGGCGTCGAGGTCGGCGTCCTCCATGACATAGCCCGGGTCCTTGCCGCCCAGTTCCAGCCCCGTGCCGGTAAAGGTCCCCGCCGCCGCGCGTTCGATGGCAGCACCACCGCCGACCGAGCCGGTGAAGTTCACGAAATCGAAGGCCTTGCAGCCGATCAGCTCCGACGTGGTGTCATGCGACAGGAACACGTTCTGGAACACGTCCTCAGGGACGCCCGCACTCACGAACGCGCGCACCATGCGCTCGCCCACCAGCAGGGTCTGCGTCGCGTGCTTCAGCACCACGGTATTGCCCGCGATCAGGGCGGGCGCGACGGTGTTGATCGCCGTCATGTAGGGGTAGTTCCATGGCGCGATCACGAACACCACGCCCAGCGGCACGCGCCGGATGTAGCGCTTGAAGGTCGCGTCCTCGCCCACCTCAATGTTCGCAAGCGCGGTTTCCGCGATCTCGGCCATGTAGCTGGCGCGCTCGTTGAACCCCCTGAATTCCCCGCCATAGCGCACCGGGCGGCCCATCATATGGGCCAGTTCGGGCACGATCTCGTCGTTCATCGCGCCCACGGCGGCGACGCCCGCCATCACCAGGTCGATGCGCTTCTGCAAGGGCCGCGCGGCCCAGTCGGCCTGCGCCACGCGCGCCCGCCGCGCCACGTCGCGGGCGGCATCCAGGGACAGGGTTTCGCGGGTCGCAAACTCCGATCCGTCGATCGGCGAGATGCATTTCAGAACGTGTGTCATGGTATCCTCTGACAATCGGCCCTCAGGCCATTTCAAAGCCGCGCGCGATCTCGTAATCGGTCACGACGCGGTTGTAGTCGTCGATCTCCACCTCGGCGGCGCGGGCGTAGTGGGTAATCACCTCCTCGCCGAAGGCCTCCCTCAGCATGTCGGAGTTCAGCAGCGTCCGCCGCGCATCGCGCAGGGTGCCGGGGATGCGCGCGGCATTGCCCGCATAGGCATCGCCGGTAAAGGCCGGTTCCAGTTCCAGCTTGTCCTCGATCCCCTTCAGGCCCGCCGCCAGCAGCGCCGCCATGGCAAGGTAGGGGTTCAGGTCCGACCCGCCGATGCGGCACTCGATGCGCACGGCCTTGGACCCGTCGCCACACAGGCGGAAGCCCGCGGTGCGGTTGTCGATGGACCAGATCACGCGGGTGGGCGCGAAGGTCCCCGCCACGAACCGCTTGTAGCTGTTGACGTAGGGGGCAAGGAAGTACGTGTAATCCTGCGCGTATTTCAGCAGGCCCGCCACGTAGTGCTTCATCAGCCCGGACATGCCGAGGGCGTCGTCCTTGTCGAAGAACGCCGGGGCATCCCCCTGCCACAGCGACATGTGCACGTGGCTGGACGAGCCAACCTTGTGTTGGTGCCATTTCGCCAAAAAGCTCGCCGCGTGGCCCTGCTGGTGGGCGATCTCCTTGGTCGCGTGCTTGGCGATGGTGTGGAAATCTGCCGTGTCCAGCGCCGGGGCGTATTTGATGTTCAGCTCTTCCTGCCCGGTCTCGGCCTCGCCCTTGGAATTCTCGATGGGCAGGCCCGCCGCGTACAGGTGGTTGCGCAGGGGCCGCATCACATGCTCCTCGCGCGAGGTCAGCATGATGTTGTAATCCTCGTTGTAGCCCGACAGGGTCTCGAGGTCGCGGAACCCGCCCTTACGGATCGCGTCAAAGGACTTTTCGAAGAGGAAGAACTCCAGCTCCGTCGCCATCATCGGGGTAAAGCCCAGCGCCTCGGCCCGCTTCACCTGCTTTTTCAGCATGGCGCGCGGGGTATGCGGCACTTCCTCGTGGGTGTGGTGGTCCAGGATGTCACACAGCACCATCACCGTGCCGTCGAGCCAAGGCATCGGGCGCAGCGTGGTCAGGTCAGGCTTCATCACGTAGTCGCCATAGCCCTTCTCCCACGAGGTCGAGGCATACCCTTCGGGCGTGGCCATCGAGAGGTCCGTGGCGAAGAGGTAGTTGCAGCAGTGGGTTTCCTCCCACGCGCTGTCGACGAAATGCTGGGCGTGGAATCGCTTGCCCATCAGGCGACCCTGCATGTCGATGGCGCACACCAGAACGGTGTCGACGGTGCCTTCGCTCACCTGCTGTTTCAGGGCGTCAAAGGTAAGGGGGCCGGGCATTTCAGTGTCCTTTCAGATACAAGGGACCCCGGCGCAAAGGCTGCGCCGGGGCATGGTTCGGCGCGATATTAGCTGTAACGGTAGGGACGACCAGCCTTGGCCATGTCCGCGTTGTACTTCTTGAAGATTTCCACGACCTTCGCCTTGGTCTCGGACTCGGCGGCGATCTCGTCCCAGAACTTGTGGGCCGCATCCTCGACCTGCTGCCATTCCGCATCGGGGATCGAGGTCAGCTGCATCTTGGTCCCGTCGACACGCAGCGACGCCTCGCCGCCCCAGTACCACCACTGGCGGTAGTAGTGCGACTGCTCCATGCAGGTCTTCAGCAGCAGCTTCAGATCCTCGGGCAGTTCCTCGTACCGGCCCATGTTGGCAAAGAAATGCCCGATCCACGCGCCGGAAATGTTGTTGGTGAGGAAGTAGTTGGTCACATCCGCCCAACCCACGGTGTAATCCTCGGTGATGCCCGACCACGCAATGCCGTCCAACTCGCCGGTCTGCACCGCGACCTCGATGTCTTCCCACGGCAGGGTCACCGGAACCACGCCGAACTGGCTCAGGAAACGGCCCGCCGTCGGGAAGGTGAACACCCGCTTGCCCTGAAGGTCGGCCAGCGAGTTGATCGGGTCCTTGGTGGCAAAGTGGCAGGGGTCCCAGGACCCGGCGCTGATGTGCTTGACGCCGACCTTGGCGTATTCCTCGGCCCAGATCTCGTTCAGGCCGTACTGGTTGAACAGCACCGGCACGTCCAGCGAGTAGCGCGAGGCGAAGGGGAAGTAGCCGCCGAACACGGTGACTTCGGTCGGCGAGGCCATGGAGTCGTCATCCGACTGCACCGCGTCGATGGTGCCGCGCTGCATGGCGCGGAACAATTCGCCCGTGGGGACCAGCTGGTCGGCATAGTACAGCTCGATCTGCATGCGGTCGCCCGCGATGGCGTTGAAGGTGTCGATGGCGGGCTTCACCACGTGCTCGGCCAGCGCCGCGCCCGCGTAGGTCTGCATGCGCCATGTGATGGTGGACTGCGCCAGCGCCGGGGCGGCCAGCGGGGCGGCAGCCATGCCGACGCCGGCGGTCTTCAGGAACTTTCTGCGTGAGGTCGTCATATCTTCTCTCCTTGTTGAATGGGGCGGCCCCTGTCACGAGGCTCTTCAGGGTTATTTTCCGTAGACGTAATCCGGCAGCCAAAGCGCGATCTGCGGGAAGGCCATGACCAGCGCCAGCGCCACCACCATCACCAGCGCAAAGGGCACGATGGAGCGGTAGATATCCGTCAACGAGATCTGCGGCGGTGCCATGGCGCGCATCAGGAACAGGTTATAGCCAAAGGGCGGCGTCATATAGGCGATCTGTGTTGTGATCGTATACAGCACCCCGTACCAGATCAGGTCGAACCCCAGTTCCCCCACCAGCGGCACATACAGCGGCGCGACGATCACCAGCATGGCGGTATCGTCGAGGAACGTCCCCATGATGATGAAGCTCAGCTGCATCAGGATCAGGATCATCCAGGGGGACAGGCCCAGCTGCTCGGTAAACAGGTTCTCGATCGCGCGCACGGCGCCGAGGCCGTCAAAGATCGCGCCAAAGCCCAGCGCCGCGAGGATGATCCACATGAACATGCAGGAAATCGCCAGCGTGTTGCGCACCGAGTTCTCGAACACCTCGCGCGTCATGCGCCGCTTCAGCACCGCCGCGACAAAGGCCGCCATGGCCCCGATGGCAGAGCTTTCGACCAGCGAGGTCCAGCCTTTGACAAAGGGGAACATCATCACGAAGAAGATCACCAGCGGCAGGGCCCCCGCGCGCAGCAGACGCAACTTCTCGGCGCGGGGAATGTCGCGTTCCTCCGGGGGCAGCGGCGGGCCGAGTTTCGGGTCCAGTCGGCAGCGCACGTAGATATACAGGATGAACATCGCGGCCATCATCAGGCCCGGGATCACTCCCGCCAGCCACAACTGCCCCACCGGCTGCCGCGCGATCATCGCGTAAAGCACCAGCACGACCGAGGGCGGCACGAGGATGCCCAAGCTTGACCCCGCCTGGATCACCCCGGTCACCATGATCTTGTCATAGCCGCGCCGCAGCAGTTCCGGCAGCGCGATGGTCGCGCCGATCGCCATGCCCGCGACCGACAAGCCGTTCATGGCGGAAATCAGTACCATCAGGCCAATCGTGCCAATCGCCAGACCGCCCCGCACCGGCCCCATCCAGACGTGGAACATCTTGTACAGATCGTCGGCGATCTTCGATTCCGACAGCACGTAGCCCATGAAGATGAACATCGGCAGCGTCAGCAGCGGATACCACTTCATCAGCTTCATCGCGGCGGCAAAGGGCACGTCCACGCCGCCCGTCCCCCACAGCAGCAGACCCGCCAGCGCCCCCACGAAGCCGATGGCCCCGAACACCCTCTGCCCGGTCATGAGCATCAGCATCATGCCCGCGAACATCACCACGGCGATCATTTCATAGGACATCAGAGGTCTACCCCGCGAATGCGGCCGATGTCCTTGATCAACTCGGCAAGTGTCTGGAGAAGCATCAGGAAGATGCCGAAGGCGAGGACAAGCTTCACCGGCCACAGGAAGGGCCGCCATGCGGTCGACGAGCGTTCAAGGTAGCCCAGCTTCTCGCCCGCCGCCTCGAACCCGCCGGTGAACAGCGCGCCGAAGAACTCGGCAAAATACTCCAGCGGCTGCATCCCGAAGTAGCCCATGGCGTAGGCCAGCGACCCCAGCGCGCCGTACATCAGCACGCCGAGGTAGAACATTAGGAACAGCACGGTGAAGGCATCCACCCAGGCCTTCGTCCTGTAGGACCAGTTGCCGTAGAACAGGTCCATGCGCACGTTCGAACCCAGCTGGATCGAGTACGGCCCGCCGAGGATGTAATAGGCAACCATCACGAACTGCGCGGTCTCCAGCGTCCAGAGCGACGGCAGGAAGGCGACCTTGGAAATCGACGACCACATCAGCACGCCGATGAGGACAAAGATCAGATACATGGCCATGCGCCCGATCACGCGGTTCATCGCCTCGATCGCGCGGACGAAGGAAATCAGCGCCTTAGGCATCCATAGCCTCCAGCGCGGGGGAGAGCATCGCCAGCAGCTCGGCAGCGACGGTCTGGATGTCCTCGGGGGTCGTCAGCAGGTCGTTGCGCACCTCGATCATCACGTTGGGCAGACCGCGCGACAGGGCGTGCAGCTTCAGCGAATGGGTCACGCCATCCTCCGGCCCGTAAGGGCGATTGCGGTGCACCGCCCTGCCCTGCGGCGCGCGCGTCAGCATGGCGTCCGCCAGCCGTGAATCCGTGTCGTGCAGGATGCCGATCTCGGTCTCGCGCGGGGTGCCATGCCAGAGCGGCGTGAAACTGTGCACCGTCACCAGGGCGCGCGCCTGCGCCACCTGCGCGTCGACGGCGGCACAAAACGGCACATAGACCGCCTCGGTCCGCTCCGCCCGCTCTGCCGCGTCCAGCCCCGCATTGCCGGGAATGTCAAAGACCTCCGACCGCGCGGGCATGGCCGTCTCGGACTCTGGCGGACGGTTGCAGTCGTAGACCAGCCGCGACACCCGCCCCGCCACCAGCGGCGAATCGAGCGCCGCCGACAGCACCACCGCCAGATCGCGCGCGCCCGGGTCCCAGGCGGCGTGGCTGACGCGCACCTCTTCGGACAGGCCAAGCCCCTCGTAGCGTTCCGGCATCGCGTTCGACGCGTGTTCGCACAGTATCAGGACACCGCCCTGCCCCTGTGCATTCACCACTTCGACCGCCTGATCCAGGTCTTCGCGCGGACCGTCAGACATTCATTTCTCCCCGTTCTGTAAAAAACTCTCCACATCCACCCCTGTTGTGTCAATATCTCTTCAAGGGGGTATCGGTGATTTCCCGTTGCCGATAGGAAACCCCTGCCCAAGAGCTGTGCAGAGGACCGCAGGGAGCGCGCATGACCCAACCTACCCCTACCGTCCGCGAGCTGATCCGCGAGGGTTACGCCGCCCTGACCGCCTCGGAACGCAAGGTCGCCAATGCCCTGCTGGAGAACTACCCGGCGGCCGGCCTCGCCTCGATCACCATCGTGGCCGAACAGGCGGGCGTCAGCACGCCGACCATCGCGCGGATGGTGCAGAAGCTGGGGTTCAAGGGCTTTCCGCAGTTCCATCAGGCGCTGCGGCAGGAGTTGCAGGCGCAGGTCTCCGGGCCGACCGAACGCCGCGCCAACTGGGCGTCAGAGGCGCCCGAGGGTCACCTGCTGAACCGCTTTGCACAGGCCGTGACGCAGAACATCCAGACGACCTTTTCCAACGTCTCATCGGACAGCTTCGACGCCGCCGCGCATTTGCTGGCCGACACGGAACACACGCTCTACATCGTCGGCGGGCGCATCACCCATGCGCTGGCCGACTACGCCTTTACCCATCTTCAGGCGGTGCGCCCGCGCGTCATCCACCTGACGTCCTCCTCCGCCACATGGCCGCATTACATGCTCGACATGGCCGAGGGCGACACCCTCTTGATGTTCGACATCCGCCGCTACGAATCCAGCCTGCTGCGGCTGGCGCAGATGGCGCGCGACAAGGGTGTGAACGTGATCCTCATCACCGACCAGTGGTCCAGCCCCATCGCCGAGGTCGCCACGCGCAGCTTCAACTGCTGGGTGGAAATCCCCTCGGCCTGGGATTCGAACATCTCCACCATGATGCTGCTCGAGGCGCTCATCGCCGCCGCGCAGGAGGAGGCATGGCCGGTCACCCGCGAACGGTTCGAAAAGCTCGACGGCCTGTTCGAGGAAACCCGCCTGTTCCGCAAACCGGGCAGCTAGGGCCGCGTCATGCCGGTTGCCTTCAGCCGCACCGCAAGCGCGCTCAGCGCCTCGTAAAGCGCCCCCGCCTCCGGATGCCAGGCTGCCACCTCGGCCTGCTGCTTCTCCATCACTTCCCGATCGCCCCGCGCCGCCGGGCCGGTCAGCGCCGCCGCGGGCCCCAACTGCGCAACCGCCTCTGCCGTGCCGTCCAGCAACGTGGAACCCAGCCGATCCGCGATCTCCGGTGAGACGCCCGCAGCCTCCCAAGCCTCGCGCGCGACGGCCTGCATGACCGTGGTGAAGTTGTTGGAGAACACCGCCGCCGCATGATACAGCGCCTTCTGCGCAGTATCGACGACGAAAGGCGTCGCCTCCAACAGGCGCACCAGGTCCGACACGACAGCCACCGCCCCTTCATCGCCCTCTACCGCGCAACAGATGCGGGGGAACATGCGCGCCGCGATCACCGGGTCGGCGAAGCTCAGGACAGGGTGACAGCTGGCGATGGCCCAGCCCTCTGAGCGCAACGGCGCCAGAACTTCGGAAGACAGGAAGCCGCTGCAGTGAACGGCAACCGCGCCCTCTGTCGGGACGACCGTTTCGGCCAATCCCTGTGCCACATCGGCAATGGCATCATCCGGCACCGAAAGTATCCAGACGTCGGCGGCGCGCATGTCCGCCAGGTCATGGACAGCCCTGCCCACGCCCGTCTGAGCGACCGCCCTATCGACGTTTTCGGGTGTACGAGCCAGCACGTCGATGACCTCGACATGTTGGCTTGCCCCAAAGAGCATCATCAAGGTCCGACCGACCTTGCCTGTTCCGATGATGTTGACCCTGACCATACTGCCTCCAGCCACCCAAGCAGGACACTCTGTCACCCGGTCGTCAAGAGGTCACGTCAGACGTGCATGTCCCGCAGCAACCTGAGGCAGAACGTCGCGCCAGAGCGGACTTTGACATAGTCCATTGTTTGAATGTCTGTAAAGACGCACCGTCGGTTTGACCAAATGCGGCGCGCGCGCCGTCACAGGAATGGAGAACCGGGCATGGCGACCTTGGTGCGGGCCGGAGTGGGCCTTTTGCTGGCAGGAACGACTGCGGCTTTGCTGACGACGGCTGGAGGCATCACGTACACCGCATGGCGCGATGGCGGCACCGCCGGGGCGGCTGCGAAGACGCCAAAGGTCAAGGCCTACACGGTCGAGGTCGATACATTGACAGCGGCGTCCGTTACGCCGCGCATCGAGGTCTATGGACACACCACCAGCGGTCAGGTGCTGGAGTTGCGCGCGGCCCTTGCGGGGCAAATCGTGGAGCTTTCTCCCGTGATGCGCGACGGCGGCATGGTGGCCGCAGGCGACCTGCTGTATCGCATCGACCCGGCGCGGTTCGAAACCGCTTTGGCGATGGCCGAAATCGACGTTGCACAGGCGAAAGCCGGGGTGACCGAAGCCGCGTCGGCGCTGGAACTGGCCCGGTTGGAGGCCTCTGCCGCCGAGGATCAGCTGGCGATCCGTGACCAGTCTTTGGCGCGACAGAAAGGGTTGAAGGACCGCGGCGTAGCGACCGAGGCAGATGTGGAAGGCGCTGTACTCGCGCGGGCCGCGGCACAGCAAACGCTTGTGAACCGTCGACAGGTGGTGGCGGGTGCCGAAGCGAGGCTGGCCCAGTCCGACATCACTCTGGCGCGCAGCCTCATTCAGCGCGATGACGCGACGAAGGCTCTGGAGGACACCAAGATCACAGCGCCCTTTGCCGGGGTTCTGGCCTCTGTAACAGTAGTGCAAGGGCGGCTGGTGACGGCAAACGAGCAATTGGCCATTCTGCTAGATCCCACCGACATGGAGGTCGTCTTTCGCGTGACACCGACGCAATATGCGCGGCTGTTGAATGGTGCCGGGGACCTGCGCAAGACCGAAGCCGTGATTGGCATCCAGCAGGGACGCAAAGTGATAGAGGCCTCGGCCACCTTGGACCGTGTTGGCGCCGAGACCGACGCGACGACAGTCGGGCGGCTGGTCTACGCCAAGATGGTCGAGGCAGATCCCACTGTGGTCCGTCCGGGGGATTTCGTCACGGTCAGCATTCCCGAACGGCCGATGGACGGCGTGGCGGAGATTCCCGCCTCGGCGCTTACGGCGGATGGGCGGTTGTTGGTGCTCGATGACCAGAACCGTTTGGAGGAGGTGCAGGCAAGCATGCTGCGACGACAGGGTGATCGGGTCATTGTGGGCGACGTCCCCTTTGGGGCGTCATACGTCACCGCCCGGGCGGTGCAGCTGAACGCCGGGATCACGGTCACGCCGATAAGCGCCACCGAGGCTGAGGCTCGCGCAGTCGCTGCTCTGCCAGAGGTTGCCGCAGAACCGGACGGTGTCGAGATTGATGACACGAAACGCGCCGCAATCATCGCCTTCATCGAAGGCTCGGAGCAAATGAAGCCGGAGATGCGCGAGAAGTTCCTCGAGGAAATGCGCCGCCCGCTGGTGCCCGCCGCCACGGTCGAGAAGTTCGAAGCCAAGATGGCGGAGGGCCAGTAAATGCGCAGCGAGAAGACCGGCGGCGTCCTCGGCTATTTCACCACGCATCGCACGGCGGCCAGTTTCGTGATGGTGCTGATGCTGATCCTTGGCTTTGCCGCGACGACCAAGATCAGATCACAGTTTTCTCCGGACGTGGTCATCAACACTGTCACGGTCAGCGTCAAGTGGAACGGCGCCGGACCGGAGGAGATGGACAGCGCCGTGGTCGCCTTGCTGGAACCAGCATTGCAGAGCGTCGAAGGAGTGGCGACTTCAACCGCCGTGAGCAAGGAAGACGCCACCACCATCACCCTGACGCTGGAACCCGGCTGGGACATGGCGCGCGCCACCGAGGATGTCAAAAGCGCGGTCGAAAGCGTGCGCACCCTGCCCGAGGGCACCGAGGAACCGGTCGTCCGGCGTGGCGTCTGGCGCGACAAGGTGACGGATGTCGTTATTCACGGCCCGGCTGCGCCCGACGAGATCGCCCGGATCGGCGACGACTTCGTCGCCCGGCTCTTCCGCGCCGGTATCACGCGCACGACAGTTACAGGCATAGCCGCACCGCAGATCGAGATCACTGTCCCAGAAGCCTCCCGGGTCCGTCACGACGTGGCCCTGAAGGATATTGCGTTGGCCGTCGCACGCGAGGTCGACACGAGCCCGGCCGGAGATGTCGCCGGAGCCAATGCCCGCCTGCGCGCCGGGGTGGAAACCCGCGAAGCCGACGCCATCCGGGATATCACGGTGAAGGTGAACCCGGACGGTTCGAAATTGTACGTGCGCAACCTCGGCACCGTCAGCGTGACGCGCAGCGATGCCGGACAGGCCTACTACATGGGTGGCGAACCGGCGGTATTGATCCGCGTGGACCGCACCGCCGAAGGCGATGCCATCGGGATGGAGGCGGAGGTTCGCGCACTCGCCTCCGCCATGGAGACCGAGCTGCCGGAAGGGGTGCAGATCACCCTGATCAACGCTCGTGCCCAAGACATCACCGACCGTCTGAACATCCTCATGTCCAATGGATTCTCCGGCCTGATCCTCGTGCTTGTGGTCCTGTTTCTTTTCCTGTCGGCCCGCACGGCGTTCTGGGTGGCCATGGGTATCCCTGTCTCGATGCTGGCCGCCGTGGGCGTGATGTATCTCGCAGGATACACAGTCAACATGATGTCGCTTTTTGCACTTATCATCACGCTTGGGATCGTTGTGGACGATGCTATCGTGGTGGCGGAGCACGCGGACTATCGGCACCGGACCATGGGCGAAAGCGCCGACGTGGCACCGGTTTCTGCCGTGCGCAAGATGCTGGGGCCGGTGTTCAGTTCGACCATCACGACCGTGCTTGCCTTCATCGCGCTTCTTTTGATCGGCGGCGAGTTCGGCTCGCTTGTCGGTGACATTCCCGTGGTGGTGACAGCCGTTCTGGCAGCCTCGCTGATCGAGAGTTTTCTGATCCTGCCGAACCACATGCGACACGCCTTGCATGCAGGCGCTCGGGAGGCCTGGTACGACTGGCCATCCCGGCAGTTCAACCGTGGCTTTGCCTGGATGGTGCAGACGGTGTTTCGACCGCTCATGACCTGGGTCATCCGGCTACGCTACCCCGTGGTGGCGGCAATGCTGCTGCTTTTGGCCCTCGCCGCGGAAAAAGCCATCACGGGAGAGGTCCCCTGGGCATTTTACACGGCACCCGAACGCGCCTCCGTCACCGGCAACTTTGCCTTTCTACCGGGCCATAGACGCAGCGATGCCCTGGCCATGGCGCAGGAACTGGAACGCGCGGTCGCGGAAGTGGCCCGACAGATCAAGACCGACACGGGTATCTATCCTGTTGTTCATGTGCTGACACAGGTCGGCGGCACCGCCGCCAAGGGCATCCCGGGCGAAGAGACGATGGACCCAGACACCCTTGGATCAATCGACATCGGGCTGGTTGGCGCCGATCTGCGGGATTTCTCGGCGCAAGATTTCGTCCGCTACCTCAATGCCGAGATTGACCGGCCAGCCGGGATCGCGGTGCTCAGTTTTCGCACGCAAGGCATGGGGCCGTCGGGCGACTCGCTGGCGGTGAATTTCTATGGGACCGACAGCAGAGCGCTCAAGGCTGCGGCCACTGACCTGACGAACGCACTGGGCGCTTACCCCGAGGTGACAGGCCTTCAGGACAGTCTCCCCTGGGGCAAAGACGACATGGTGCTGCAACTGACTCCGCAAGGCGAGGCGCTGGGCTTTACAACAGCAGCGATCGGGGCGGAGCTCTTTGGTCGGCTGAATGGCATCACGGCAGTGGAATTCCCGGCAGGCACGCGCACCACTGCGGTCACTGTGCAACTGCCCGAAGGGGAACTGCACGCAGATTTCCTGGACACCACCCTGATGCGCACGCCGTCCGGAGACTGGGTGCCTCTTGGCGAGATCGTCCACATAGACAGTACCGGTGCCTTCTCGACCGTCACTCGCGAGAACGGTCGCAGGCTGGTTAGCGTCACCGGCGCACTATCCGAGGACGACCCTGTCCGTGCCGCGGAGATCGCGGCCCAAATGCGTGACGAGATCCTTCCTGCCATCGCCAGTCGCCACAACGTGTCATGGGACCTCGGCGGGCTGGCGCTGCAGCAGGATGACTTCTTCGATGACGTCATGGGCGGCGTGATGCTGTGCATCCTCGGTATATACATGGTCCTGGCCTGGGTTTTCGGCAGCTGGCTGAAGCCGTTGATCGTGATGGCCGTCATTCCGTTTGGCCTGATCGGCACGATCTGGGGCCATGCCCATTTCGGTCTTGCCATGTCGCTGTTCACCATCATCGGACTCATTGGCATGTCCGGCATCATCATCAATGATGCAATCGTTCTGGTGACCACTGTGCGCGACCATGCAAAGCGTCTGCCGATCGTTCAGGCCGTCGTACAGGGGACCAGCGATCGCCTGCGCCCGATCCTGCTGACGACCTTGACGACAGTGCTGGGCCTTGCGCCACTGATGTACGAGGAAAGCCGCCAGTCGCTGTTTCTGAAGCCAACCGTGGTCACCTTGGTCTACGGATTGTCGGTCGGTTTTTTTGTCGTGCTGTTCCTGGTGCCGTCCCTTCTGGTCATCCAGTCAGATGCGAGTCACGCTTTGGGCAGCTTGCGGCGGGCGCTGGGCGGAAGAAGAATGCCATTTGCAATTCGGACCGCCACCGCAGTGGCGCTGGCCACAATCGTCCTGACCGAGCTCGGGCTGCTTTGGGTCTGGCTTGCCACCGGTCAACTGCCTGCCCTCTTGACCCAAACCCTTCCCGGCTGGCCGATGCCCATCGCCGTGCTGTTGTCGATGCTTGCGGCGTCGATCGTGGTTGCGGGGATTTACGCCACCGCCATCGCATTAGGTTCCAAACGTGCAGCCTGATCCGACCGTTCCCGCGGCGGTTGGGGCAGATCGTCCCTTCCGTCCGTCAGCGAGACGCTGACCCAATCCGGAACCAACCAGAGCGCCCAATGAGCCTCCGGACCTTCTGCAGTGATCGCCAGTTCGTGCTGTGCCGCGAGTGACGTGAGTTTAGCCGCGAAAGGTGCGACCGGTGTCGTCCAGACGCCGTCAGGCTCTGGCACCTGCGGGAAACTTATGGTCGCACCGCCCGCCGGCCCATGCCCCAGCGTCAGCGCAAGCGGCGTCCGGGGCGCAGATGTCGCGCTGCGCCGTGCAAGGCGCTCTTTCAGGCTGCGCGCCAGTTCAAGACCCAACGCGGGCCGCCGCAGCACCTCGGACAACGCCCTGCCGGGATTGCGCGCCTTCACATCCGCGACGAGCTGTTCGAATGCAAGCTTGTGTCGCAATGCCTTTGCCCGGCTTTGGAAGGCTGCGACCAATTCGGGGGCGCAGTCTTTCTCCATGACCGACTGCGCGTCGATCATCCGCTGCACGGCATCGACGCTCAAACGGTGTGAGAGCGAGGCGGAGTGACGGCGATAGAGATACATCGGATCGGGCAAGGCAACAGCCTTCCCCGCGCGCGCCAGCACCTTGAGATAGAAGTCGAAATCTTCGGCGACAGGAAGGCTTTCGTCGTAGCGCAGGTCATCAATCAGGTCGCGGGCGATCAAGGGTTTCAGGTAGCCGAACGGCGGAAGTGCGCTACCGGGAATGTCGGACACCACGAGATCATTGGCGGTAAACCAATGCGGCGCGGTCAGGTTCAGACTTTGAAGCAGCGTCCGGCCGGCCCCATCCGGCGCCGTGGAGAAGAATACCATGTCGTCGGCGATCATCTGCGCTGACAGCCGCCCCGCAGCAATCAGCAACCGCCGAAAGCGATCCGGATGGAGGATATCGTCGCTGTCCACGACGCCGATCCAGTCCCCTCGTGCGATATCCAGACAGCGATTGCGGGCGGCAGCTGCACCGCCATTGGTCCGCGCCTCGAGCAGGATCACACGAGCGTCGCGTGCCTGCCATGCCTTTATGATGTCGACGGAGCCATCGCCAGATGCATCGTCTGCCACCAGCAACTCCAGATCGGCCTCGGTCTGCCCAAGAACCGAGCCAATGGCCGCATCAAGAAAGGCTGCGCCACGATAGTTGGCCATGATTACGGAGATCGTCATCGGTTCGCCCTTCCATAGACCAATCGAATCGAAACAGCCTTTTTGCGTGTGCGGCAAGCCTCGCTCACCCCCAAGCCCTGCGCATTTTCAGGCATTTGGCGCGTTTTTAAGCACCCCACGGCGAATTCGGCAGGAAACCCACCGCATTCCGTTCTGCAATGCAGCATCAGCAAAGGCGCGTGTTAGCCTTCAGACCTGACACGCTGCAAAGGGCTGCCGATGCACGACTGGAAGACGATTTTTGCGACTTTGGCCGGTGTACTGATGCTTTCGTCCGGCCCCTCTTCTGCGGCCGACATCACGCCATCCACAGAAGCCTTCTGGACCGATCTGGCCGTTCTGGATCGCAAGACATGGTATGTCTCAGATGGCTGGCGCAACGGGAACCATCAGAATTGCACCTGGTCCAGAAAGGCAATTGAGGCCGTTCCCGGCACCGGGGCGGTGCTGACATACTTGCCGGAAGCGGACGGACAAGAAGCCCTGTGTGGCGAATTCCAGACAAAGGCTTTTTACCAGTACGGCACCTTCGAGGCTCATATCCGGGCCAACGATGCAGGGCCGGGTCTGAATGCCGCGTTTTTCCTGTATACCGGGCAGGTCCATGACCAGCCACATGACGAGATAGACTTTGAGCTTCTGACAAAAGCACCGGATCTTGTCTGGCTGAACCGCTACGTGGATGGCAATGATCTGGGCGCCGGACAGGCATATCAGGCGAAACCGACAGCTGACGGATTTCACCATCTCGCCATCAGCTGGGAACCGGGTCGTCTGCGGTGGTACGTCGATGGCGTGCTGGCCCGCGAGGAAACCGAGCACATCCCGACACATCCGATGAAAGTCTATTTCAGCCATTGGGGCAGTGACAGCTTTCCCGGATGGATGGGGCGATACGCGCCCAGTGCCACGCCAAACCGTATGACCGTGGCGCAGTTTTCGTTCACGCCATTGGGTCAACGTTGCGTTTTCCCCGGGTCGATTACCTGCGAGGCACCGTGACCAGCCGGACAGGCGATATACTGCTGCGCCCGACGGCGCTTTGGCTGGGAGTGGCGCTCATGGCGTTGAACGTCGTGACGCTGGGCGGCTCAAAAGCTGCCTTGATCTTTCTCATAGCATGTCTTGCCTTGGTACTGCGGCGTCCCGGCAACCTGCTGGCCGAAACACAGGCGGCAGGACTGATCTGGGCGCTGGCGCTCTGGTGCCTTCTGTCGACGCTTTGGTCATATGCACCGGGGCAAACGCTTCGCAATGCCATTCAGCTGACACTGACCTTTGCCATTGCTGTCGCTGCGGCGTCGCGACTGTCGATCAGCTCGGTATTGCGGGTCGTTCTGGTAACGTCTTTCCTGACGCTCCTTCTGTCGTTGGCCATTGGTCGTCAGACGCCCGTAGGTCATTGGGTCGGGATCTACGCATCGAAAAATGCCTTTGCACAATTCTGCACGGTTTGCGTCATCGCGGGTCTGGCGGTTCTGCTGGATCCTCGCTGGCGCGGTGCGTGGCGCTTGCTTGGGGTACTGACCGTGGCGCTGGGCGTCCTGTCACTGGTAAAGGCCGGGTCCGCCGGGGCACTTCTGGCGGCCATGCTGACCGCGCTGGCGATGGTAAGCTTCTCTCTGATGCGTCGTCTGAGCGGCTGGCAGAAACTGTTTGGCATCCTGATGGCCGCCCTGTTGTGTGCCATCCTGATCGTCCTGATTGCGGGGTTTTTCGACAGTTTCACACGGGCATTCCTCGCAGCCACGGGCAAGGACCTGACCCTGACCGGACGCACTGACCTCTGGCGCATCGCCTTTCAGGAAATCGCCGCTCATCCGCTGCTTGGGCAGGGGTTCAAGGGGTTCTGGGTTCCTGGCAACCCGACGGCCGAAGCGCTTTGGACACAATTCGGTATCGATTCAAAGATCGGCTTTCACTTTCATCACTCGCTGATCTCCAACGCGGTCGAGATCGGGTTGATCGGTGTCGCCCTCCAGATCGCCATCGTCGGAGGAGCCGGCTTCGTTCTGATCGGTTGGGCCATCGCCAAGCCGTCGGCAGAATCGCTCTTTCTGGCCGGTTTCATGATCCGTCAGCTTGCTCTGCTGAATTCGGAGGTCGTGTTCTTCACACAGTTTGAGCCGGTTTCAATCCTGACCATCATGGCCGCTGTCTACGCGCGCCGCGTGTTGCGACCGCCGGTATCCGTATCGCGCGCAGTCCGCTTTCGAGGAGTGGTTGCATGAACATCCTCTACCTTGCCCATGACCTCGACGATGCCGCGATCTGGCGAAGGGTGCGGATGCTGCGCCAAGGTGGCGCGCACGTGACCTTGGCAGGGTTTCGACGCGGGACCGCGCCGCTCGGGGAGGAGGCGTTGACGCTTGGCCAGACCCAAGATGGCAAGCTGGTGGCACGGGCCGTCAGCGTCGCCCGCTGGTTGCCGAAGATCGGGCGCATCCTGGCCGAACGTTGTGCCGATGCAGCCCCTCAGGTCATTCTGGCGCGCAATCTCGAGATGTTGCTACTGGGGCGTGCCTGCATGCAGGCCTTCAGCGCGCAACCGGCGTTGGTCTACGAGCTGCTCGATGTCCATCGGGTCATGCTGGGCGACCGGCTGCCGTCGCGGATGCTGCGCGGGCTTGAGGCGCGACTGATGCGCCACGCCGCCGAGGTGTGGATTTCCTCGCCCGGTTTTGACAGCCAATACCTGCGGCCCTACCGTTTGCCGCACACGCCGAGGCGGCTGGTGGAAAACAAGCCGTTTGCCACCGAAGTGGTGACGACCCGGCTGCTCCCTGCCGAGAAAGGGCGGATCACGATCGGCTGGTTTGGTATCCTGCGCTGCCGCTGGTCGCTGCACACGCTGGACGCTCTGACCCGTGCCGCGCCCGGTCGATACCGGATCTTGCTCAGGGGCCGACCGCAAATGGATGTCCTGCCCGATTTCGACCGGGTCGTGGCGGCAAATCCCGACATGGAATTCGGCGGCGCCTACCGCTGGCCTGAAGATCTGCCTGACATTTACGGTGCTTGTGATCTGGCATGGCTGATCGACCGATACGACGCAGGCGCCAATTCAGACTGGCTGCTGCCCAATCGCCTTTACGAAGGTGGCCTGCATGGCGCCGTGCCGATTACCCTTTGCAACACGGAGGTCGACCGCCGCACCGCGCATATGGGGTGTGGCCTGCATGTCGCGACACCCGAGCTCGCGGCAGTGACCGCCAGTCTGTCAACTCTCTCTGCCGAAACCCTGAGCGCCATGCGTGAGTGCCTCGCGGCTCTCCCCCGCAGCCTTTGGCAAACGGATAAAGAAGAATGCAACGCGCTCGTTGACGCCTTGCGCGGGCTGGGAGCGCTGCACAGCCAAGCGCAAAAAGGCAAGCTTTCCCTTCGCGAGGAGCCGACCTCATGACCACCCTCATCGTAATCCCCACACTCAATGAAGCAGCGCATATAGGCGCGGTCCTCGACGGGATTGCCGGTTTCGCTGCCTCTCACGACGCGCGGATCGTTGTGGCGGATGGGGGGTCGACCGACGGCACCCGTGCCATCGTGACCGAGCGCGCCTTGCAAACAGAGCACCTTCACTTTCTGGACAATCCACTTCGTTTCCAGAGTGCAGCAGTCAATCTCGCGGTCGAGACCCATGGCACAAATTGCGAGATGCTGATCCGCCTCGACGCGCATTCCGCCTACCCCTCCGACTTCTGCGAGGTCCTGCTTCGGGAGGCTTCCACCACCGGGGCAGACTCAGTCGTCGTGACCATGCATGCGATTGGGCAAGGACCGCTGCAACGCATCGTTGCGGCCGCGCAGAACTCGCGATTTGGCAACGGCGCTTCGGCGCATCGCAACCGGACAAAAGGCGCTTGGGTCGATCATGGGCACCACGCGCTGATGCGGATCGCCGCATTTCGACAAGTGGGCGGATATGATCCCGACTTCAGCCACAATGAAGACGCCGAACTGGACTATCGTTTGCGTCAGGCTGGATTCCGCATCTGGCTCACAGCAAAAACCGGGATCGAATACTTCCCGCGCGCAACCCTATCCGGGCTCATGCTGCAATATTTCCGCTTTGGCCGTGGTCGCGCCCGTAACCTAGCCAAACATCACGCAAGACCCGCCCGAAGGCAGTCCCTCGTGGCGGCGTTGGCTCCGGCGCTGCTTCTGTCTTTGCTGACCCCGGTCCATCCCGTCTTTGCCTTGCCGCTGATGTTCTGGATATTGGGCTGTATTGCTGCGGGGGTCCTGATTATCCGCGAGAGCCGCAGCCCGCGCAATATTCTGGCCGGACCAGTGGCGGGCCTCATGCAACTGTCATGGTCGGCGGGATTCTGGCGGCAAAAACTTGCACCGGCAACCGGGCGGGGCACGCCATGAACACGAATGTCCTCGTCGGGATCTGCACCTATCGTCGCGACACATTGGGGGCAACGCTCGCATCGCTTGCCGAGCTTGACCTGCCGGAGAATGTGGAACTTTCAGTCGTGATAGCGGACAACGACACCACCCCCGTCGCGCGGACGCGCGTGACCGAGTATGCACGCAACCTGCCTTTCCGGGTAGACTACCTCCATGCGCCGGAACGCAATATCTCGGTTGCGCGCAATGCGATCCTCGACCATGCGGAGCAGGTCGATCCGCAATTCCTCGCTTTCATCGACGATGACGAGACTGTCACGCCCGGTTGGCTCAAGGCCCTGCTGGCCTGCCACGAAGACACCGGTTGCGGTGCCGTGATCGGTCCCGTGCGCGCGGACTACGGTCCCGGCGCACCGGAGTGGATGCGGCACGGCAACGTGCATGACACGGAGCCGGACATCGACACCGAAGCGCGCGCGCACACGGGCTACACCTGCAACCTGCTGCTGGACCGTTCGGATGCGCGCCTGCGTGCCCTGCGTTTCGACCTTGATCGAGGCCAGAGCGGCGGCGAGGACACCGCCTATTTCGCGCGATACCTGAAGGCGGGCGGGCAGATTGGTTTTGCCCCAGCTGCAGTGGTCCGGGAAACTGTCCCGGAGGATCGCGCGCGCCTGTCGTGGCTGCTGCGCCGCCGCTACCGCATGGGGCAAACGCATGGCGGGCTGATCTGCGAAGGGCTGGGGCTGGCCGGCATTATCCGGCAATCCGTGTTGGCCACCGCAAAAGCAGGCTACTGCCTTATCACTGCGGCGTCCCCGGATGCGCTCAAACGCAACCGCGCGCTGATGCGCGGAGCGCTTCACGTCGGCGCAATCTCCGGCTGCCTTGGTGGCCAACACCTGCAAATCTACGGTGCTCCCGGCACCGCGCCTGCCCCGACAACGGACAAGGGCTGACCTGCGGAGTTATGACCAATATGTTGAAATTTCACGATGGACCGCTGGAACTGCGCGAAGACCTGACCCAAAACGGCCAGACCCTTGACCTGACGCGGGTCATGAACGCGCTCAGGCGGCGCCGCTGGACGATCCTTGGTGCCGTGGGTGTTTGGTGCCTTCTTGGCCTGTTCTATGTCCTGACTACGCCGCGATATTATGACGCCAGCGTTCAGGTCATGCTGGATGCCAACATCGGGCGCACTCTGTCACAGGTCACTTCGACCACCGATCTGACAATCACCGACTCGACAATGGAAAGCGCGCGGCTTGTGATCGCGTCGGACCAGATTGCCGGGCGCGTGGTTGACGAACTGGACCTGCAGACCAACGCAGCTTTCATGAACCCACCGATTTCCATGACGGCACAGATCCTTGGCACGATAATCGGCTATGCCCGACTGCCGATGGTCTGGCTGCGGGCACAATCCGAGCAGGTGACGAACCTCGATCTGACCGGGGCGACCGCGCAGGCCCCAATGGATATTTCGCCGGAGCTGATCGCCGCGCAGGAGCGCGCGTTGGCCATCCAGGCGTTGCAATCGGAAATCTGGGTCTACCGCATCGGCCAGAGCTCGGCCTTTGCCATAACGTATCGGTCGACCGATCCACACCTGGCGGCCGCCGTGGTGAATGCTTTTGCCGAGGTTTACGTCTCTGACGTGCTCAACGCCAACTTCGAGGCGACGGAGCGCATGACGACATGGATGCAGGACCGTCTGAACATGCTCGAGTCCGATGCCCGTGCGGCTGCCCGCGCGGCAGAGGCGTTCCGCGCAGAGAATGGATTGGTGAATACCAACAACACCAGCATGTCCCAGAACGCTGTTTCTGCCCTCAACACGGACCTGACTGACGCCATTGCCAATACAGCCCGCGCCCGCGCACGTGTCAGCGCGCTGGAACAGGTCGTCGACCGAGGCCTGGGCTCCCTCGTGAGCGACGGTGTTCCCGCGGGACTGCCACCGATTGGTGATCCGGAATTCCAGCAGATCCAGAACGAATTGACGAACTTGGTGACAAACCTCGAACGCGTGCGCCGGGTTCCGGACGCCTCGCCAGCCACGATCCGCAGCTGGGAAGTCCGCGTTCAGAACGCGGCAGAACGGCTGTTCTCTGCGATCAAGATCCAGATGGAACAGGCACGGGGCGAAGCCTCGCTGTTCGAAGCGCGGGCGAACGCGCTGCGAGAGAGTCTGAACGACGCGGTCAGCAATGATGTCGAGGCCGGCCGGATGCAGGTGGATCTTCGCGCGCTGGAAGACCGCGCCGCCACGCTGACCGCGCTCTATCAGAACTTCCTGACGAAATTTCAGGAAATCGAACAGCAAAAGAGCTTTCCGGTCTCCAATGTCCGGGTGCTGAATGCCGCACAGATCCCGCAGTTTGCTGCCGGCCCCAGCGCAAAAACCGCACTGGCGCTGTGCATCATCCTCGGCCTGATAACGGGCCTGTGCCTCGCAGCGATCCGTGAATGGCGCGATCGTTTCCTGTACTCGGCCGAGCAGGCCACAGATGAGATCGGCGTGCGCTTTCTTGGTTACCTGCCTGAACTTCCCGCGGCAGCCGTGGCGCAACGCAGCCGGATGCGCGCGGTGATCCAGGACGAACTGACACCCTCGCCCGACCAAACTGACGGCTGTGTCGAAGTGCTCGACACGCCCCCGAGTTACGCGCTCAAGTATCCGCGCTCGCCATTTTCGGAGACCCTCCGCAGCATCCGACTGAGCAGCCAGATTGTTGGGCGAGGCTCGAAGTCGGTGGTCCTGGGCATATGTTCGTCGCGGCCCAACGAGGGGAAGACGCTGACGGCCTACAACCTTGCGACATCCATCGCCGCAGGAGGCTACTCCGTCATGCTGATTGACGCAGACCCGCATCGCAGCGGTTTGTCGCGGCTCTTTGGTCCACGCCGGCGGACCGGCCTTCTGGAAGTGCTCACCGGACAGATGGACTGGATGCAAGCCCGCAAGCAAGTCGGCGAAACCGGCGTGGATCTGATCCCCGGCCAAATGCCGAAAGAGTTCCTGCATCCCCAAGAACTGCTCTCCAGCTCGGCTTTTGGCCAGTTGATTTATGACCTGCGGGAATTCTACGATTTCATCATCGTGGATCTGGCTCCGATGGGAGCGGTATCTGACGTCCGGGCGATGATCGACGACATCGACTATGTCGTCATGATTGCAGAGTGGGGCAAAACGCGGAAACTGCTGCTCGACAAGCTCATCCATTCAGATCCGCGCGTCGCAGAAAAGGTTCTGGGGGTCGTGTTGAACCGCGTGAACCTGCGGCGGCTGCGTGCCTATTCCGATGAAGGCGACAGTGCGGCCTACAGTGAGGATTACCGCGAATACTACTCTGGATGATGTCATGCCAAACCACCGGAAACGGCGGCCTGACACAGTTTGAGAGGGGCTTTGAGGTTTACACCCGGCAGGTCGAACCAGTAAGTATTCCCTATCGGGAGGCTTACTGTGACTTTCAAATCCTTCGTTGTCGGGCTGATTTGCTATCTGGCCGTGCAGTCGGTCGGGGCGTGGGCTTTCGGTTTCGGAGGCTGGACGATCCTCGGGCTGGCTTTACTCGCCCTGGTCCTTGCGCAGGTTTGCTACCTGGTTGTGATCGCCGCCATGGTTCGAAAGGAACAAGCCGCGACGCCGAAATCGGCGGCTGCGGACGACGAGGCCGTTCGTCGTCCCATCGATCCGGCGCTGGACGAGAACAGCGCCTGACCCGTTTTCAGTCGCGGACTGCCCCGAGGGCATCGAACCCTCTTGCACGATATCCCCTTGCTCGTGCCGCAGCATGTTCGCCAGGAGTCCGCCGGGCCGAGAACGCAGTGCATCCAATGGTCCTTCCTCGACCACCTTTCCGCCCTGCAGCGCATACACGTGATCAGCAAACAACACCATTGACGGGCGATGCGCGATTGTGAGCACGGTCATTCCTTGTCGCGTCAGTGCCTTCACCGCCTGGGCCACCTGATCCTGTGTCTTCCAGTCCAGCGCACTGGTGGCCTCGTCGAGCACCAGAAGCGCAGGGCTGCGGATGAAGGCCTGCGCCAGCGCGAGTCGTTGGCGTTGGCCACCGGACAGCTGAACGCCACGGCGTCCGATGACAGTGTGCAATCCGTCCGGCAGGGCCCGAACGAATTCCGAAGCGGCAGCCTGCTCGAGTGCGCGCCACATCTCTGCGTCCGACACCGGCGAAGACACCATCAGTTGCAGATTCTCGGCCACGGTCCGGTTCAATAGAAAGTTGTCCTGCGCGACGTACGCCACCTGATCCCGCCAACCGCGCAACTCCGACGGCGACAGCGGTCTGCCGTCGAAGCGGACCATCCCATCCGCCGGATGCAGCAGCCCTGTGACGATATCCGCGACCGTGCTCTTCCCTGACCCCGAGGTGCCGATCAGGGCTGTCACCTGCCCGGCACGAATGTCCAGGCTCAAACCGTCGAGCGCGGGGGAAGCCGCTTTTTCGTAACGGTAGCTCACGCGCTCCAGTTTCACGCCTGTCTTCATGCGTGCGATCTCCTGCGTTTCACGGGCCGAAGCATCTTCTGCCTGTCGCAGGTTGCCTTCCAGTCGCTGCATCTGCCGCCACGCCGCCAGATCCGGAAGCAGCTGCTGGATCTGCATCTGCAAAGCCATGAACCGAGGTGCAATGCGCATGGCGATAAGCAACATGACAACCAGAGAGGCAAATGGCAGTTGGATCACATCCACAGCCACGTAAATGAACAGCGCAGCACCCAAGGTGACAAGCACCTGGAAGATCCCGGTCCCCACGGCATTGTCCCGGACAAAAGCCGTGGTGTCCTGCTTTGCATCCAACAGATGGGTTTTGAATTCGTTATAAAATCGGTCCTCCTTGTTGGTGGCCCGCGCGATCTTGAGCCCCGCCAGGAAATCCGAAACCGTGGCGAACTGGCGTTGCCGTGCACTCTGTAAAAGCTCGCCGTATCTGGCAGCGCGACGCCGGAACGGAGCCATCAGGATCAGGATTGTCACACCTGCTGTAAGGATCACGATCGTCATGAGCGGGGAAACCCAGATGCACAGCGCAGAGTAGACCGCGAGCATCAGGACCGCCTGAGCAATGGCAAGGATGAAATAGGCGCAGGTCGAAATGCGCTCCGCCTCGCTCGTCAGCGCGTGTTCCAACTCGCTGCCCGGAATGCACATGATGCGATCCCATCGCGCCCGGGCCAGCGCACGGAAAAGGGACAAGCGCACCGCATTGGTGAAATCGAACAAAAGGTCGTTGAGATAGGTCGCCTTGACCCGTGCGAACACAACCTGCGCCAGCACCAAGCCTACCATCCCCGCCAGAAGCACCGGCAAGCCGGCTTGAACTGCGAGCATTTCGAGGTGCCCCATCTCCTCAGCGGCGCCCTGCCCTTCCAGAAGTACGTGCAGGATCGGCAGGAGCATGAGAATTGAAATGCCCTCCGTAAACCCTCCAACGACCACCAGCACCATGGCGATGCGGAGCCGCCCCGGACCTTGGTCTCGCAGCGCCGACAATATTTCGCGCAGATCTTCCGTGAGCCGCTTTCGCCCTTCCCGTTGTCGGGAGGTCTCGCGTGACACCTGAACGCTGGGATCCGTCAGATCTGTCACTCAGCCACCAAATCAGCCCTGATGGCGTCTATCAGATGATCCAACTTTTCGATCCCCTGCGAAACCTGCAGGCGACGAACCTCGGCCTTGCTGCAAAGCTTCACTGCAGCGCGGAAATGGCGGGCGGCATTCTCCCCCCGCAAGGCCTGATCACCGAAGCGCGGCGCATATGCGAACCGTAGCAGCAACGGAAGGGCCTCCTCCGGCGGGACACGCACGAAGGTCGCGCACCGCCCCTCGCCCCGCTCAAGGACATAGAGACGGCGCAAGGGTGCGTGCTTCAGAGCCGTTCCGGATGGCACCCGGACCCGCACCTTGTCGATCTGGTCGTGGACATGTGGGCGCACGACCCAGTCCGTTCCGCGCAACTGGTGGCCCAGATTGCCCTCCGACAGCTTGATCTGTGCAAACCCAGGCACAATGTCGCCACGGTCGGCATCGACTGCGACAAGATCATCTGCCAGCAAGGCGGCCCCGCCGCGCAACAAGGCCGCCGCCGAAGAGGACTTGCCCACACCTTTGTCTGCCATCACCGCAACTGCGATACCGTCAATCGACACGGCACTTGCATGCAGAACGAAAAATCCGCGGTAGCGCAGAACTTCCGAAAAGACAGGCCCAAGAAGCGGAAACGCCAGAAGCTCGTCCGAGACACCGTCCGCCCGTTCGACCCGCACGATGGTGCCATCGGTCGAAACGTGAAACTTTCCGACCTGGTCCCACCAGAACGTGGACCCGGTTTCATCGAAGAAGTAGCCTCCGTGCGGCGTCACTTTGTCGTCGGGGACATCAACCGTCGCATTGACTATTCTCAGCGGCACTGAATTCGTCCGCAGCGCCATTGGCGCGCCGAGTTCGGGCAACGCCAGCTGCGAATGGATGGGCATACCGTATGCCGTGTAGGCAAGTGTCTTGTGCACAAGGGAATTCAAGCTTCCATGCTCCTTGCCGTGACAGCTGCGCCCTCACGCTGGGCCAACCAAAGATTGAGGGAAAGAACACGCGACAGCTGCGCCATGGCTTCTGGCTGTATCTCCAGATTGTCGAAATCCGTCACGACCCGTTGCAGCTTGCTTTGATCGACGTAGGGACGCAGCCGGTCGGGTATTTTGTTGGCGTAGGCCTGCAAGAACGGCAGTTGCACCGACCTGAACTCAGACACGACAGCAGACGTAAAATCGGTTTTGTCCCGCCTGAGACGGACCTTTTCCGGCAGGACGCCCTTCATGGCATTTCGCAAAAGCATTCGCGGAAGGCCCGGCGCGATCTTCACCGCTGTCGGCTGCCCGATGCAAATTTCCACGACACTTCGGTCGTAAAACGGAAAGCGGGCTTCGATCCCGTGCCGTCTTGCCACCCGATCAAGGAATTCAAAAGCGACCGACGTGCCGGGATTCAGCAAAAGCCGGGCGTGGACCCGAGTGTAAGGCTCAAGATGATCGTGCCGCAATTGCGCCCCCCCCTCGCCGACGTCCTGAAGAAGACGTTGCGCTTCGAAGGAAAGGAGGCATGGCGGGTCGGCGGAACGGTTCACCCGACCAGCCAGCCCCCGCAAGGGTCGCGGTCCGTACTGAGCCAGCGCGGCGAAGATGATATCAGACGCCCGAAAGTCCGCCGTTCCCGCAGCCTCGAACCGGCGCGCCTCGCGCCACAGCGTACGCCACCTGCGCTGGTGCGCCAACTCGCTGAAGTACCAACCGCCGGTCCCGATGACCTCGTCGCCACCATGACCGTCCAATAGATTTCGCGCACCACTGCTGGCGACTGACCGATACGCGTTTGAGAGCAATGCATGGTTCGGCGCGAACACAGGTTGCCCTTGCCAGCGAAGCATACACTCTATGTCGTCCAAACTCGCTTTGGCTTGCGTTGGAATATCAAGACCAAGGATATTCCCTCTTGCCCGAACAGCCGCGATATAGGCCCCTTCATCCAACATCGCGTGGGCAGGGAACCGCATCGAAACAACCCTGAGCGGCTTTGGAGAGGCGCTTGCGGCCAATCGGGTGATTGAACCGGAGTCAATCCCGCCGCTCAGCAACGTCGCGGTCCCTGAATCCAATCGTGCCTTGACCGCACGCTCCAACGCCTCTGCCAGCGCCTCGGGTGCCTCTTGTTCTGACAACGTCACCGGTCGGAGCCGATACCATTCCTGTTCTTTTGCGGCCCCATTCTCGCAAATCAGCATGTGCCCCGGTGGCACCGCCCGCACCGTCGGAAAAGGAGTCCGGCCTGCGTCATTCATTTCCGCGGCAAGGTATTGCGCCACCCAGACAGGATCGATGTCGGTGTCGTCCCGAGCCAAGGCACGCGTTTCGCTCGCCACCAGCACGGCTGACTTCGTGGCGCTGTACGCCAGAGGCTTCACGCCAAAGCGGTCACGGAGCGCCAACATCCGCCGTCGCGACGGATCCCAGATTACAAAGGCGAACTCGCCTTCAATCTTGTCGCCAAGGCCCGCCCCCCATTTATCATAGGCGGCCAGGATGGCGTGTGCGTCATTGACGTAAGGCTGATCGGCTGCAGCTGCCAGCTCGGGTCCGTTCAGGATGAACAGATCGCCGCAGAGGACCGGGCCACCGGGGCGGGCATGCGCCAACGCATCAAAGGAAGTGAAGCACGCGTCTTGATCCGAAAAGGACTTGCTTGGGCCGGTGGCTCGATAGGCCATCGCGGCCATCGGGTCCCGCAACAGGTGCATACAGGATCCGAGGCGCGGCTTGAAAGACAGGGCAGCGGCAAATCCGGTCATTCGGGTGGTTCCCCCACCGAAAAAAGGCCTTGCGGAAGTTGGGTGCGGTCCGATGGCCTCGCAAACAGCCTGTGGGCTGCGAAGTCTTCAGGCGTGCCGCCCAATACAATCGTTTCGCCGCAGAAAAGCCAGGCATGTGGTCGGAAAGCCGTGTCATCGAAGGCTGAGGACGCAGGCAGCGTCAAATGGACCTCCCCATTCCGACCGCGTCGGGCCAGAAGCCACGCGCCTGCCATGGCTTGCGTCAGACAAGTGGCACCCGGCACCAAAACCGATGCAGCACGAACTGACCAAGCGATCTCTCGCAGATCGTGCCACCGACGATCAGGGACAGCCCCTTGTCGCTGCAGACGCGCGATACGCGCGTTCAACCGGGAAATTTGCCGCAACGTCAGCAACAGGCGAACGGCCACGAGCACCATTGCGGCCTCTAGCAACAGTTTTTGAGCGTGTAAGGACGGAAATCCACGCCCGAAAAGCACAATCAGGCCCTGCTCTCGATCAGCTCCGCATTCAGCATCGAGGCCAGCAACTGCTCGATATCCTCTCGGCAGACTTCAGGCTCGACGTCGAATTCTTGTGTAACGGCCTCCACCAAGCCGTTGATATCCGCATCTTTTTCCAATTGCGTCCAGACAACGGTTCCGACCGGATCCAAGCTGAAGTAGCGGTTGGATTTAAGACTCAGGATCGCAACCCCATCTCCATAGGCGCATGCCACGGACTGTGCACTGGCTCGATAAATCATTGGCTACCCCCTTTCGAAAGTGGTCGCATTCGGATCCGGGGCGCGATCAACGCCCCGGAAGGCTCCTTTGAAAAGACCCCGCTGACGCTTGCGCAAATCACGTAAAAGTAAACGAATGGATCGGCGTTCCGGACGGAAAAGCCATGTCCGTCCTCTTCGGCGTGGTCACACTGCCATGCGTCAGATCTTCAAGTTTTCCATGCGCGATCAACTGCGGCGCAGAGTAAGGTTTTCTGTTCATGCACGTATCTCCAAATCAGATTTGGCGGACTGCCATAACAGATGATGAGGGCAATGGCGCACGAGTCAACAAACCCGAAATTTATATTTCAAAATCCGCATTCGCAAAGATCATATGAGCGCAGAAGCGTCGATGTTCGCCACCTAATTGGGCAAACCGTCTCAAAATATGGCAGCACGTTCAAAATTTTCCGAACCCATAACAACTTGAGATTGCATTAAATTGTTAGTCTCGCCCCGTGTTTATAGTTTGAATCTCATATTTCCAGTGATTCCATCCAGCTTGAGACATTTCTTGGCCAAGCAGGAGATGCAATCATGCAGAAAGAGGTCGTCGTGGCATTCTCGAAAGAGGAATATTCTCTGCTACATGATAATGACTGTGCTGCGGAGCTTGAATACCTGCTATCTCTTGTGGGCGCTCGGCAGCCCTGTGACCCTTCCGAAAGTCATATATCTCCGACACGGCTGTTCGAACTCGCCCGGCTGAACAAGGTCCTTCCCTTGCTCCCTGCCCGTGCCACCGAGTTGCCGGACAGCTGTTCCGACCTGCAAAACACACTCGCGCGAGTGACGCTGGCCACGGCTTCGATGAACCACAAGGGCCTGCTGTCCGGTATCGACATCACGCGGAAGCTGAATGAGCGCGGAATAGGGCATTTGCACCTTAAAGGCCCCCTGCAACAGATTGCCCTGTACGGCCATTACCATCGGAAACCCAGCGCCGACACGGACATCCTGGTACGCCCTCACCAACGCCGCGCTGCCGCCGAATGCCTTTATGCAGAAGGCTACAGAACGTTGGAGCCGCACAACGCATTCTGGTGGACCCGGTTCCTAGGCGAGCAGCACTTCCGCCACCCCCAAACCGGAGCAATGATCGATCTGCATCACGCGCTTCGTCAACCTGGCCTGCCCCTATCCCACAACCTGAACATTTTCTTCGAAACGGCAACAACGATGGTCGTGGGGGACATGCGCATGCCAGTCCCGGACGCCGCAGGGCGCGTGCTCCTGATGTCCCATGCCTTGGCCAAAGCCTTCCTGGCACGGGAGCCGGTTCTGAGTACCGTCATCGACATCCGGCAGGCGTTGAACGGGCTTGAAAACGAGACTGCGGCGCTTGGCCAGTTAGCCAAGACGACGCGTCAGGATCACGTTCTTGGTCTGGCCCTGAGCGTCGTGGCCGCCTTCTTTCCGGACACGCCCGGTCTGGGGATTGCACCTCATCCGTTCGAGAACATTGGAAAAAACTCGCTGCAGAGGATGATTGCGACGCCTTGGATCGCAGGCCTGCCCTGGCCGCGACGCAGGCAGATTCTGTACGAGCTTTGCGGTACGCAGCGGGCGCGGTATCGCGTTGAGAATGCGAGGTTCGTCGCCTCGGAAGTGTTGCGTCGGAGTCTCGATGTCAAACGTCACCTCGCTGGGAGCCCAAGATGAGCACAGACACAACACGGCCGGTCGGGGTCATCATCCCGGCGCACGATGCGGCGCAGTCCATCGGGATCGCCGTCCGGTCCGCCCTCGATCAGGCTGCTGTCGGCGAAGTGATTGTCGTCGATGACGCGTCGCATGACGACACACCGGCGCAGGCCTTGGCTGCGGCCAAGGGAGACCCGCGCCTGGTACTCCTCCAACTTAACCGCAACGTCGGTCCGGCACGCGCCCGCAACCTTGCCATTGCGCGGGGCACAACTCCGCTGATCGCCCTGCTGGATGCGGATGATTACTTTCTTCCCGACCGGTTTGCCCCGCTTCTCAAGGAGGCAAACTGGGATATCGTGGCCGACAACATCGTATTTGTACCCGAAAGCCGCGCATCTATCCTTCTGTCCTCCGAGGTCGACAAGCCGACCTCCCCTGCAACCACTTCAGTTGGAATCGCAGAATTCCTGCGCGGCAACATTCCCGACAAGAATGCGCAAAGGGGAGAACTCGGCTTCCTCAAACCCCTGATGTCACGTGACTTCCTGCGTTCGCATGGGCTGGCCTACGACCCGGACCTTCGATTGGGCGAGGATTTCAAACTCTATGTCCAGATGCTCGCCAAAGGTGCCCGGTTCCGCCTGATGCCACAGATCGGCTACGTGGCACGGGTACGGCAGAACAGCCTGTCCGGTCGGCACAGCGCACGGGACCTTCTTTGCTTGCTCAATGCCTCTGAGAGTCTGAGGGCATCATGCCAAAACACCGAGGCAGAAGCGCAGGCCATGAAGGACTATCTTCGCGCGTTGCGCAGCCGCCAGCTTTTGCATGCTTTCCTAGAAACCAAATGGGAACAAGGGCTTGTTCAGGCGGCTCGGCAAGCGGTCATGCCTCCCAGGAACCTGTTTCCGATTGTCCGCGGCATATTGCGTGACAAGATGGAGGCCGTCAGCGGTAAGCCCGCAGCACTGATGCCTGACAAGCGCTACTTGCTTCCAATTGAATGATGATTTCGTGGGCTCCCGTCTTGCGCGCCAAAAGAGAAGGCCTACCGACACGCGCTGCGATCGGTAGGCCTTGATTTTCCGGGATCAGGGTAACCAAGCGGTTTTATCCGCTTGGTCAACGATCAGTCAGCATGCGCCACGCGAGGCGAGAACAGCAGGCACCGTCCGCAGGAGGATCCAGATGTCCAGAAGCGCATTCCAATTGGAGACGTAGTAACGATCCAGTTTAACCCGCTCGCGGTACGTCGTGTCAGAACGCCCACTGACTTGCCACAGCCCAGTCACACCGGGTCGCGCGCTGAGGTAATGTTGGCGAGAGGTTGCATAGTTGTTCAACTCGTCAAGGACGACGGGACGCGGGCCGACGATACTCATGTCTCCGCGCAGCACATTGTATAGCTGCGGAAGTTCATCGAGGCTCAGTTTGCGCAAGACACGTCCAATCGGCGTCACACGTGGATCTTGTTCCAATTTTCGCTCGCGCAACCAAATCTCGCGCTGCTCCGGGTTTTCATTGAGATATGCATCAAGAATCTCGTCCCCATTCACCACCATGGTCCGAAACTTCCAGCAGCTGAAATGGCGACCATTGAAACCGATACGCTTGTGTCCGTAAAATACAGGCCCCCTGTCAGTCACCTTCATCATCACGATCAGACCAACGAAAAGGACGGAAAACGGTACGCAAATCAAAATAACAATTGCCACATCAAGCAGACGCTTTATCACGCCACCGACCGGGAACGAAGCAGACATCTTGGAAACGCCTTCGCCAGAAGGCGCAACGATCCGCCAAAAGTCCTGACCGCCTTGAATTGGACGGGAGAGATTCATTGCCATGTCTTTCTCCAAATAAACAAGTTCGAACTGCCCGTCTGGGATGTTCTCGATCACGTCAGCGGTCGGCCCCCTTGTGGTAAAATCTACGGTAGTCGCTGCACTGCAGAATTCCACCATTCTTTCACCACAATCTTCAAGCACCCGCGCTTTGGCCGCTTCAGCTCAGAATGTCCGATTAAAAAGCAGACATACGCACAGGAAAAACACTCAAATGGTAAGAATTTTGGCGGTATGAAATCCCTCCCAGAGCGTCGACTCGGGCGGAATCGCCGGTCAGGAAGCCAGGTAAAATCGTGCCAACGCTTTCAACTTTGCCCGATCCCGCGCAGCCAGAGCCTGACGGAACTGCCAGCGCATGGATCGGCGAATACCTCGGCGCATTTCCCGTCCAGCCACACTGACATGCCCCAACCGGCGCAGCCGATGGTGTAGTCGGGTATCAGCCAGCAGGTTGCCCGTACCAAGACTGGTGAGCGTTGCGCGCGCCACGCGGGCGCGTTCTGCTTCCGTCAATGGGGTGCGATCACTCTGTGCCGCACGTTCAAAATCAGCAAGAGCATCATCCCACATCCGCTGACGCGCTTCGACAGTCGCACGCGCCACGCGGGCCAGCCGCGGTCGCTCGGCTACGGCCATGCTCTCCCATTCCGAACGAGCAAAAAGCTCATGATCCGCGAGATCATCGAGCAAGGCGCGAAAGATCAATGCATTGTACTCCGCCCAGCGGTCCGCATTGCTAACGGCCGAGAAATGTTGCCCTGCCTGCCCGCGCACTCCATCGTGGTCACGGTGCCAAAAGGTCACCTGATCCAGTTGCAGGCCTTTCTGGCGACGGGCGATACGCAACAGCATTTCATAGTCCTGCGATCGCACAAGATCCTTCCGGAAAGGCCCGACGGCTTCATACACTTCGCGGCGAACCATCAACCCGGGCTGGAAAATATGGCACCCCTCCAGCAGGTCAGCGAAGATCCTTTCGGAAGGCGACGCCCGCATGTAGCCTGGCGGGCGCAAATGCTTGGCTCCACCATCGGGATAGTGCGTAAAGTCCAGGTGACGTCCAGCGCAGAATTCCAGCATCGGATCTGCTTCCAGTGTACCCGCCAGCAGCGCACATGCCTCCGGCAGGAGGATATCATCGTCGTCACAGATCCAGATCAGGTCACCTTTCACCATTTCCAATCCGCGGTTCAGCGCCGCGGCCTTTCCGGCATTGTCTTGCCGTACAAGACGGATCGACGTGCCAAAGCGAGACAGAACGTCGGCCACACCATCCTCCGATCCGTCATCGATCACGAGAATCTCGTCCGGCTTTCGGGTCTGCGCCAAAAGGCTGTCGATGGTCTCTCCAATCAGATGCGCGCGATTATAGGTCGGTAAAATGACACTGACTTGAGCCATTGCTCGCTCGGCCTCCGAAAAATGGGCGATTTCAGTTGCCACCGATGCTGCACCTGCGAAATCATCGTGTCAAAGGAAAGCGCTGCCCGGGCGGGCCGTTCGGAAGCGCTTGCCGAAAAAGAAGGAAAGGCCCCAGATGGGCGAGGCCAGAACCACCGCACGCGGCGCAGCGATCAACATCGTCGCCACTCTCTTCAAGCTCGGATTGAACATCTTTGTCGTGGTGCCCATTCTGGCACGCGTGCTCGGGCCCGACATTTTCGGCCTTGCGGCCATGGCGATGACGATTTTTCTCTTCCTCTCTGTCTTTGGAGATGCCGGACTGCCCCCTGCGCTTATCCGCGACCGCTCCAGTACCTCCGAAACCTGGACGTCGGCGTTTTGGATGACGGTATTCATCGGAGTGGGCTTTGCCGCGGTGTCCCATATCACAGCCCCGTTTCTGGCGGACTTTTACAACCAGCCCGAAATCACGCCGCTCGCCCGCGTGTTGGGGTACGCAATCCTGTTCCAGACCATCTGTTCCATCCCCATCGCTTGGCTGCAGCGGGAACAGAAACTGGGGCATGTCGCCCTGGCCGAAACTCTGTCTGTCGTGCTTTCCGGCATCATAGCCATCTGGATGGGCCTGACAGGCTACGGAGTCTGGGCGCTGGTCATCCAGCAGCTCGTACTTGGGGCCTCGCGATTTGCCCTGTCCTATGGCCTCGCGCGGTTCGATCGACACGTCACATGGCATTTCGCCTGGCATGAAGTCCGCCCCCTGCTCGGCTTTTCACTGAGCCTTACCGGTGCCAGTTTCGTGGCGTTCCTCAACCGCCGCAGCGATTCCATACTGATCGGCCGCTATCTCGGCGCCGAGATGATGGGCATGTACAGCCGCGCCTTCCAACTGATGCAGTTGCCGAACCAGGTCATTGCAAAGGGCCTTGGTTTCGCCAGCTACCCTGCCATGGCCCGCGTTGCGCATGATCGGAACTGGCTGTCCATGCTCTACCTCAAGCAGTTGGGCGCCATGTCGTTCCTCGCCTTTCCCCTGATGATCGGACTGAGCGTTCTGGCAGAGCCGCTGATCCTGACCCTGCTCGGCGAAAAGTGGGTGACCATCGCGCCGACCTTTGCCTTTCTGGCGGTTGCCGGACTGGCGCAGGCGTTCGTCGCGGGCGGCGGTGATGTTTTCAAAGTGCTCGGCCATGCCGACCGCCTTCTGATCTGGGCGATCCTGCGCTTTTGCGTTTTCCTGCCAAGCTTTGTGCTTGGGGTCTGGATGGAGTCGACGTTATGGCTCGCGATTTTTTACAGCATTGCCAACGTCATCCTTCTTGTCCCGTACCAGGTGGAAATTGCCCGCCTGTTGAAGCAAACGGTTCGCCAACAGGCCGAACACATGATCCCGCCACTGGTGGCGTCTCTGGTCATGGCCGGCGCTCTGGCGGTGTGCCAGCCATTGATCGAACCGATGATCTCCTTTGCGCCACTCCGCTTGGCGGCACTCATCCTGTTGGGAATCGCCCTGTATTTCGCGATGTTACGGCTCGCCTTTGCAGAGTTCATGTTTTTCAATCTCGCACATGCGAAACACCTCCTGCGCAAATAATCAGCGCCAAGCCACGGCCTCAGCGATCCGGGCAGGTTCTTCTTTGACGAAAGTTGCCGCATGGCGCTGCATTGTAGGCGACGGCCAAAGGATCGTCGGTTTCGAAACGAATTGGTCTGGATGCAACATGCTTTATTCAAGCTCGAAGAATTTCGTTTTCGTCCACGTATGGAAGACGGCTGGGGAGTCCATCGTCGAGGCTTTGCGCGGATATTGCGACCCGCTGTTCCGCAGCCGCGTGGCAACCAAGCTCCTGCGGGAAAGCCCTGAGCTTTTGGCGCGTAACATAGGCTGGCAGCCGTATCTGGTGCATGGCCAGCATCTGATGGCGCGCGATATTCGCGGCATCATGCCCGACGGCACCTTCGACAAGGCCTACTCCTTTGGTTTTGTCCGGAATCCTTGGGACTGGACGGTGTCCGCCTATCATTACGCCCGGCAGACCCGCGCCAATCCGGATCACAAGATCGTTCAAAAATTCAACGGCCTGCGGGACTACGTGCTTTACAGAGAAGAAAATTTCCTGCGCCTGCAAAGCTCTTTTCTCTTTGACGAGAATGACCGCCAAATGGTCACAAAGATCGGGCGTTTCGAGTCTCTGTCAGAAGATATTGCCGAGATATCGAAGGCCCTCAACCTCAACATTGCCCTGCCAAAGCGCAACGTCAGCAGCCGCAGCCGCGATTGGCGCAGTTACTATGACGACGACACCTACGATCGCGTGGCGCACATGTATCGCAAGGACATCGAATTGCTGGGGTATACGCCCTGAGGACGACATCATGCCCACGACAACGATGACCGACGTCACTCTCGTCACCGACCCGCGCTTCATGGGCGGCACCGCTCAGGCGTTTCGCACCGATGTGCGGGCCTTTCTCGACGCTGGTCTCCGCGTCGGGCTGATGTTCTTCCACTGCGGGCAGTTTTTTCGGGCGACCGATGCAGACAACCCTGCCCTTCTCGAATTATTGGATCTTCCGGGCATCGAGCGCGCGCCGCAGCGCACCAAAGCGCTATTTCTTCACAATCCGCAGATCTTTGGAGCGGCGCAACTCGCTTCGATGGACCTGCGACTGCAACTGCCGAGCGCTCCTCGCACCTTCATTGTCGCGCACCACCCCCCGTTCCTTGGTGACGGGGCGCTTTGCTACGATCCCCTGACGACCACGCGTGCAATCAATCGTCGTCTTATGGCGCGGTCTTCTCTCGAGTGGCTCCCCGTCTCTGGCCTTGTCCGTCACCAGTTGAACAGTTTCCAGCCGCTGCTGAAGCTTTCGCCCGAAGACTGGCCAAACAGTTTCGACACCGAACAATGGCAACCGAGCCGTCCTCGCCTGACGGGACCAACCTTGACCATTGGCCGCCATGGTCGCGCGGATCCCGCCAAGTGGCCGGACACTGCCATGGCCATCGCAGCGACTCTGCCCTCTGCGCCGGACATCCATGTCCGCGTGCTTGGAGCCGACCCCGCCTTCTTTGCCCAAAAGGGCGTGGATACCCGAAATTGGGAGATCCTGCCTTTCGGCAGCGAACCACCAGCCGCCTTTCTCGACAGCCTGGACGTGTTCTCTTACTTTCACTCTGCGCAGTGGCGAGAAGCCTTCGGGCGCACGGTGGCAGAGGCGATGATGATGCAGGTCCCGTGTCTTTTAGATCCAGAGCTGCGCCCGACTTTTGGACCGCATGCCCTGTACCCACGTCCGGACGATGTGCCAGCGATCTTGCAGCAAATCCGCAGCGCCCCCCTGCCCCACATTGATCGGGCGACAAGCGCATCAAAGTGGTGCCGTGCGCAGTTTGATGCACAAGCTGCGGCCAGCCGCCTCGGTCGCCTTATGACCACCCCCGCATCCCGCGGGAGCCTGTCCACGGATCGCAGTCGCGACCCGCTTTGCGCGGCCCGAAAGTGGATCGGTTTCCAGCGACGCCTTCGCCGACAGGAGCAATTGACATGACCGCCGATCAACCGCTCATCATCGTGGGTGCACCACGCTCCGGCAATACGCTGGTGAGACGTGTCTTGATGGCTTCGGGGCAGATCTACATCCCGCCCGAAACCTACGTGCTTGGCGAATTGATCAAGGACTGGCCGCGTTGGTTCTTCCTGACATGGAAACAAAAGGTCTGGCTGTTTTGTGCCTACTTTGACCGCCACCCGCATCGCGCAGAATTGGACTTGGACAGCCTTTCGCCATTCGCCGAAGATGCCGTCCAGTGGCCAGCCGCGCGCCGCAACCTGCGCGCCCTGATCGACGGGTTCTATCGCTTCATGGCACGGTCTCACGGATTTTCCGACGCGCGTTGGGGCGACAAGACGCCATGGAATACAATCCACCTGAAGGCCATCACCCGCTTCTATCCAGATGGGCTTTATCTTCATCTCGTCCGTGACGGCCGCGACTCGGTTGCGTCGCAACTTCGTGCCGACATGCGCGATCTTGGCGAAGCCGCTCACCGCTGGGTGCAGGCCAACGAAATCTGCGAACGCTGTCTGCCGGCGCGAAACAGCCTGCAAATGCGCTACGAAGAGATCGTCCAGACCCCCGAGGCGGCGATGCAACGGATCTTTGGTTGGGCCGGACTGGACTATGATCCGCGCTACCTGACCGAGGTTCCGGCGCGACTGGGTGATGTGACCGTCCGTGAGCACCACGCTGCAGTTCTCGAGCCGATCACTCCGCGCTCCATAGGTGGCTGGGCACGCACCCTATCAGAGCCACAAATTGCAGGGCTGCCCAAGCGGTTTCACAGCATGATGCAGCGCTATCAATACGCCTGATATCCTCCCGTACACTGGCCGCTCGGGTCGGACTCGCGTTCACGGGCTTTTCTCGGCGCAAATCCCGGGCGATAGTCAACTTGGAACACAGCGGCTGTAGGGAGGATAAGATGCTCGGTCTGGACCTCGTCAAGAAAATCGACCTCGGCCTGCGTGATCCGTACAGGGTCGAACTCGATTCATCGCGAACAGCTGGCTGCGGCGTGTCGAAACCTACGGCATGGACCCGTCACGGCCCAAACTGGCACATCTCGTCACCGAACCCGAACTGCGCGAGCATCGCGGGCAATGGAAACGGCTGATCGCAATGGCTCGCATAAGCATCCGGCGCAGGCTGGACGTGTCGCGGTTTGATGTCGCTCCTTTGATGGACTCTGTTGCACAAAACCGTCTCTGAGCGGAGTTCCCCTTTCCCCGGACGGATTTATCCCACGACTTCTGTGACAGGGATGCCAAGGGCGGTGTAGCCGTTCAGAACGGCGATACGGACCTGAAGCTCAGCGACCTGTCGGTCGAAGTCCCGCGCCATGAGGCGCTGCCCCAGCAGTTTAACGCAGTGCATCTTGGTCTCGACGCGGCTTCGGCGGTGGTATCCGCTCCAGTTTCGCCAGATAGCGCGGCCGAGGTATTTCGAAGTTCGCAGGGCCTCGTTTCTGGCCACCGCACCCGCGGTGACGGCCTTCCACGACTTAGCGTTTTTGCGGGGTGGGATGACGGCATGGGCACCGCGGTCAGCGATGGCGTCGTGGCATTTGCGGGTATCATACGCACCGTCTGCGGTGACGCTGCCGATCGCCTCGTTCG
>NZ_JBNAGB010000008.1:111482-250882 GCF_049800975.1 Sagittula sp. S175 | reverse complement strand
CGCCCGGCCTTTGTATCCTTGCTGGTCAGGGCCCCTGCCCCGCCCGGCTCAGTAGCGGTAGTGTTCCGGCTTGAACGGGCCTTCCGGGGCGACGCCGATGTAGGCGGCCTGTTCCGGCGACAGTTGCGTCAGCTTCACGCCGATGCGGCCCAGGTGCAGGCGGGCGACTTTCTCGTCCAGGTGCTTCGGCAGGATGTAGACGCCCGGCTGGTACTCGGAACCCTTCGTCCACAGCTCGATCTGCGCCAGCACCTGGTTGGTGAACGACGCCGACATGACGAACGACGGGTGACCGGTGGCGTTGCCGAGGTTCAGCAGGCGGCCTTCGGACAGCAGGATGATCCGCGCGCCCGAGGGCATCTCGATCATGTCCACCTGGTCCTTGATGTTGGTCCACTTGTGGTTCTTCAGCGCCGCGACCTGGATCTCGTTGTCGAAGTGGCCGATGTTGCCGACGATGGCCATGTCCTTCATCTCGCGCATGTGCTCGATGCGGATCACGTCCTTGTTGCCGGTGGTGGTGATGAAGATGTCGGCATCCGCCACCACGTCCTCCAGCAGCACCACCTCGAAGCCGTCCATCGCCGCCTGAAGCGCGCAGATCGGGTCGGCCTCGGTGACCTTTACGCGGGCACCCGCACCGCGCAGCGAGGCGGCCGAGCCCTTGCCCACGTCGCCGTAGCCGCAGACCACGGCGACCTTGCCGGCCATCATCACGTCGGTGGCGCGGCGGATGCCGTCGACCAGCGATTCCTTGCAGCCGTACTTGTTGTCGAACTTCGACTTGGTGACCGAGTCGTTCACGTTGATCGCCGGGAAGGGCAGCTGGCCGTTCTTGTGCAGGTCGTACAGGCGGTGCACGCCGGTGGTGGTCTCTTCGGACACGCCCTGGATGTCGGCCTTGGTCTTGGTGAACCAGCCCGGGCTGGCAGCCATGCGCTTCTTGATCTGCGCCTTGATGACGGCCTCTTCCTCGGACTGGGGCACGGGCAGGATGTCCTCACCGGCCTCGGCGCGGGCGCCCAGAAGCACGTAAAGCGTCGCGTCGCCGCCATCGTCGAGGATCATGTTCGCGCCCTCGGGGAACATGAACGAGCGGTCGAGGTAATCCCAATGCTCTTCGAGGCTCTGGCCCTTGACCGCAAACACCGGCGTGCCACCCGCCGCAATCGCCGCCGCTGCGTGGTCCTGGGTCGAGAAGATGTTGCACGAGGCCCAGCGCACGTCCGCGCCCAGCGCCACCAGTGTTTCGATCAGCACGGCGGTCTGGATGGTCATGTGCAGCGAACCAACAATGCGCGCGCCCTTCAGAGGCTTGCTCTCGCCATATTCCGCCCGGCAAGCCATCAGCCCCGGCATCTCGGTCTCGGCAATGTCCAGTTCCTTCCGGCCAAAATCAGCCAGTGCAATGTCCTTAACGATGTGGTCGAATGCGAGGTCTTTCATGGGATGTCTCCTGAAATGTCAGCTGTCGCGGGAGGCCGGGACGGCGGTGTCTTCGGATCCGCCGCGCCCGAGGGGCAGGAAGATCGGGGTATGGGCGGCGTAGTCTTCCCAGGCCGCGCCGTGGCGCTGTCGGGACTGTTTCTCGTTCTTCGGGATGGCGTCCGCGAAATACTGGACAAGGTTCGCCAGCGGCGAGACGAGGCCCCAGTGCCACAGGCCGACGATGGCGAAGGACACGTAGATCAGGAAGTCGCCAAAGTAGTTGGGGTGACGCGACATGCCCCAGAAGCCCCGGCGCAGCAGCACGCCGCGATTGGCCGGGTCCTGCTTGAACTGCCACTTCTGGTAGTCCGCACCAAGGTGGAACAGCGTGCCCAGCGCATAGACCGCCAGCGCCGCGCCGTCCGCCAGCCCGAAGGGCCCCACGCGGTCGACGGCGGCAAAGAAAGGCAGCGTGTAGACCCAGCAGAACACCGGCACCAGCACCAGCGGCAGCGACAGGATCGCGGCCTTGGGCGTGGTGTCCTTCAGCTTGGACGCGCCGGTGGCGTTGAACCAGACCAGCAGCGTGTAGAGCATCCGCACCACATAAACGAGCACCAGCACGACGACCATCTGCTTGCGCCAGACGTCACCCGTGCCCTCCAGCCCGATGATGACCGTGGCGGGCAGAAAACTGAAGAAGCCCCAGGCAAAGGGCCATTTCGTATCGCCCGTGCGCAGGGCGGCCAGAACGCCGAGGAGGATGAACACCCCGGTGTTTCCGATGAGCAACCAGTAGGTAAGTGACATGTCCTGTCCTGCCTTTCTCGTGGATTAACGTAGCTTCATGGCGCGGGCGACGATCTCGCGCTGCATCTCGGAGCTGCCCGAGAACACCCGCGCGGGCATGACGTCGTTGAGGAAGCGGTTGACCGGATGGTCCGCCGTCATCGCCTCGCCGCCAAAGATCTGCACCGCGTCAAGACCGATCTGCACCGCCGATTCCGAGATGCAGATCTTGCTCAGCGCCACCTCCTGCTCGCAGGGCTTGCGCTGGTCGTACAGCCATGCAGCCTTGTACAGCAGCAGGCGCGAGGTCTCGATCCTGAGCCGCATGTTCACCAGCCGGTCCGAGATCGCCTGGTTGGCACCGATGTGGCGGTCGAACTGCTTGCGGGTGCGCGCGTGGTCCAGACACATGTCCAGCACACGCTCCATCGCGCCGAGGTAGATGGAGAACAGGCAGCAGCGTTCCCAAACCATGCTTTCGTGGAACAGCGTCGCCCCTGCCCCCTCCGGCCCCAGACGCTGCGCCTGCGCGACGCGGCAGTCGTCGAACATCACGCTGCCCCAGGGGCTGCTGGTCAGACCGGCCTTTGTGTCCTCGGCGGCGATGGTCAGGCCGGGCGTGGCGGTGGGGATGACGAAACAGCTGATGCCGAAGAAGGACGATTTCGGATCGGTGCGCGCATAGGCCACCAGCACGTCCGCCACCGGCGCATTGGTGATGAACCGCTTCGTGCCGTTCAGGACGTAGTCATCGCCATCCCGCACCGCGCTGGTGCGCATGGCAAAGACGTCGGAGCCGGAGTCCGTCTCCGAGATCGCATTGGCGGCGATCATCTGTCCCGTGGCCATGGGTTCCAGCCAGCGGGCCTTTTGCGCATCCGACCCGCCGCGCCAGACCGGCACGACGCAGGCAAAGAGATGCGCCGCCAGCGAGAACAGCAGCCCCAGGTCGGGGATCTGACGCGCCACGGCCTCGAAGCTCTGGATGGTCTGGAGCGCGTCCAACCCGGTGCCGCCGTGGTCGGGCGGCACGGGCAGACCGGCCAGCCCCATGGCGGCCAGCTGATCCCAGCCGGTGCGGTTGAACCCCTGCGGCTGGCGGTGGGTCGCGGCGAAATCGCGGGCAAAGCGTTCGAGATGCTCGGTGCGCTGCGCCTGATCGGGATTGGGCGAGAAATCCATGGGTCCGTCTACTTTCCGATGCTGTCTGTCAGGGGCATCCCGGCGGCGCCCTCGGGTTGCCGCAGGATGGTTTCAAGGCGGATGCGCGGGGTTCGGACCTCGGGCGGGGACTGGAGGCCGATGCGGGCGATGAACAGCGGCAGCCCCGGCAGCGACAGGCCGTCCTGCAAGGCCTGCCGGGGTTCGAGGTGCTGCAAAAGCACGCTGAGGGGGTGAACCTGCACGCCCAGTTCGGCGGCCCCCAGCCACAACTCAGACAGCCGCGCCCCGGTCTCGATCATGTCGGCCACGCCGGGGTCCGGCTGCTGCGCGGTCAACACCAGCACGCCCGGGGCCGCTGCGGTCAGCTCCGCCAGCCCCTGCGCCAACCGCCGGGGCAGCCCGAAGGGGCGCAGCAGTTGCAGGCTGACCGGGTGCAGCGCGATTTGCAGGCCAAGTCGTTGCAGCCGCGAAATGGGGCCCAGCAGCGAGTCGATGGAGAAGCCCCTGCCCTCGCGCAGACGGTGCGCAGGGCAAAAGCGGATATGGGCGTAGGTCTCCGACCAGGCGGCGAAATCCGAGAAATCCAGCGCCCCGAAATGCGACACGAGCCGCGCCACCTCGCGGCAGTGGCGGCGGTCGGTCAGCACTTCGACGCGGGCGGCGGTGCCGATGCCCAGCGCGGGCCAGCCGCGCGCCTGAAGCGCAAGCCGCTGTGCCGCCGTCAGCGGATCGGGGCGAAAGGGCGCGCGGCAGGTGCGGCGCCGGTGCACGAGGTCGCCAAAGCGGCGCAGCGCCTCGGGGGACGGGGGGCTGCCGCGCCCGACGCGCAGGGTGACGCCGATGTCGTCGGGCAGCGCGGTACAGGTCCAGTCGAGCCCCGCCAGCGTCATGGCTCGGCAAGCGACGCCGACGAAGGCCCCGAGGCTCATGGCCATCTCAGCGTCGAGGGTGTCCAGCGCGCGCAGGCGGGTCGCCTCGTCGAGGCAAAAGGTGACGGTGCGGGTCAGCGTGGCATCGGGCGGCCCGATGTCGACCTGCCAGGGCTGCGAATTATGCGAGGACGGCGCGTAGCGGGCGAGGTCCAGCGCGGCATGGATGGTGTCGTAGGGATCAGGCATGGGCGCGCTCGCCTTTCATGGGGAGGTAGGTGGCCAGCGCGATGGCGTGACCGCGCCAGAGGCCTGCGTGCACCCATGCCAACGGTCCGTTGGTGTCGGTGACGCGCGCCGTGCCGTCCTGCCCCCAGCCGTGCCAGCGCAGCCCGCGCATCTGGGCGAGGTTCGGGGCGTGGCGGGCTTTGAGGACGGCTTCCTTGGCGGCCCAAAGGTGTGTCAGCGCCGCGTCGTCGGGGTCCGGCCCCAGCAGGCGCGCCTCGGACGAGGACAGCAGCCAGCGCCGCGCGTTCGCACCGATGGGACGCAGGCCTTCGAGGTCGAGGCCCACGGGTGTGGGCGCGTGGACCGCCGCCGCCAGCGTGCCGGAGTGCGACAGGCTGAGGGCGCCGCCGATGGGCGAGTGCGGCGGACCGCTGCGCCCGGTCTGCGGCAGGACTGGCAGGTCGCGGAGGTGCGGCAGGTCCCCTGCCTCGCGCCGTGGCGCGTCTTCTGCCAGCGCAAGGCGCAACGCCAGCTTGGCCGCCACGCGCCCCGCCAGCCAAGTCAGCCGCTTACGCTCCAGCGCGAACCCCTGCCAGAGCGCCTGTTCCGCGCGCCCCAGCACGTGATGCGCGACACAGGCCAGCGCCCGCCCGAACGCGCCGGAAAAGTCCAGCACGACCACACGGTAGCCCCCGAGGGAGAGCATGGACAGGGCGGCAGACAGGGCAGCGCTCATGGCGCTCAGGCCCCTGCCCGGTAGCCGTCGCCAAGCCGGTGGCCCGAAAGCTCCTCGGCCACCTCGGCCATGCCGGAGAAGGCGGCGACCAGCCCGTCGAAGGCGGCGGTGCGCATGTCGGCGTCGAACGCCTCCTGCGAGGTGACGGAGATCACCTCGAAGTAGTCGAACCCCGCGCCCGGATCGGCGCGCTGGACGCTGAAGGCCTGCACGCTCGGCAGGTCGGGACAGGTGGCGTAGTCGGTATTGACCACCCAGTCCTCGAAGGCGCTGCGGTGGGTCGGGTCCAGCAGACGGATCTTGTGTACGATGAGTTTCATCATGCCTCCTCAGGGTCTTTGGCGGGGGCGGCGTTCCGATCGGGGGCCACCTCGACGATCATGTGGAAATTGGTGCCACCGGTGCCCAGCGCGTTGACGGCGGCGCGGCGCGGACCTTCGGAGGCGGGCCAGGGCTGCGGGTCCTGCGCGATCTGCCAGAGCCGGGGATCGAGACCGATGTCAGGGTTCAGCGGCCCGCGCAGGATGGTGGGCGGCAGGGTCGCACTGTCGAGCGCCTGCATGACGCGCAACAGTCCCGCCATGCCCGCGGCGGCAAAGCTGTGGCCGATCATGGACTTGACCGCGCCCAGCCCCTTCGGTGTCGCACTGTCGTGGCCGTAGACCTCGGTCAGGGCGGCGACCTCGATGCCGTCGCCGCGCTGGGTGCCGGTGCCATGCGCCTCGACATAGCCGATGGCGCCCGAGGGCATGTCGGCGTCGCCCAGCGCGCGCAGCATGGCGCGCACCTGCCCCCGGGGGTCCGGCGCGGTAAAGGACACCGCGTCCGAGGACCCGCCGATGCCCCGGATGACCGCCAGCACCGGCTGGCCGTCGGCCTGCGCGTCCGCAAGGCGGCGCAGCACCACGGCCCCGGCCCCGTCACCGGGAGAAAATCCGTCCGCCCCGGTGGCGAAGGGCGCGATGCGGTCGCCCGACAACATGCGCTGCGCCGAGCACAACGCCAGGTCGCGCGGGTTGTTGGGCAGCTCCGAGGCCACCACCAGCACCGCATCGACGTGGCCCGCGCGCAGCTGGCGCAAGCCGATCTCGAGCGCGGCAAGCGAGGAGGCGCAGGCGCTTTCGACCGCCAGACCGGGTGCGTTCAGCCTGTGAGCCGCAGAAAGGCGCATGGCGGTTTCGCCGCGAAACAGGCCGCTGAGCGTTGCCGCAGGCGCATCCGGCGTGGCCTGTGCCGGCTGCCCCAGCACGCGGGACAGTTCGGGCTGGTGTACGCGGTTCGACAGGCTGCGTTCCGCATCGCTGCACAGCTGCGCCGCGACGATCACGGACCAGCGCGTGCCATCGCCGGGCGCCATGCCCGCCTGCGCCAGCGCTTCGGAACCGACTTCAAAGGCCAGGTGATGTGTGGCGTCCGGCTGCTTGGCCTCTTCGGTGACGGGCAAGGCCATCGCCGCCATCTCGCTGCCCAGTTGGGCATAACTGCTGAGCGGCACCGACTTGTCCGGGTGATAGCTGCTGTTGCGCGGCAGGGCCGCCTCGCTGAGCGGCGCAATGGCGTCGGTCCCTGCGCCAAAGGCGCCGAGTACCGCGTCGCGCCCGACGAAGGGGCCGTAGCTGGCGCCCACGCCCACCACGGCGACGGGTTCGCCGGAAGGTACAGGCGGCGGCACAGACTGGCCCGCCGTCGACGGACTCAGCCGCATCTGCCAGTGCAGACCATAGAGGCTGTGGCCCTCGATCTGCGCCTCACCCTCGACCGTCAGAGTCCGTAGCACATCGCAGAGCACCTCTGCCCCCTCATGCGCCAGTCCGAAACGGTCACGCATTCCGGCCCCACAGATGTGCGGGCCACGCCCGACACGGCCCCCGGAAGAGCCCCCCGGCGCGGCGCGGTCGACCTGCGTGCAGGCCAGCCCGTCGAGGACCCCAAGCACCGGATCGCCGTCGCGTTCGGCGTCCGGCAGGCGGCGCAGGCACAGGAGCGTCGCGCCTTCCGACAGGATGACACCCTCGGGCAGAACCTTGGCCAGGGCCTGCACCACGTGGCAGCCCTCGAACCGCTGGCCGATGGCCACGAGCGCGGTATCGGTCTGCCCGGACAGTAGGTTCGCCGCCGCCACCTCGACGGCCGAGAACAGCGTCGCATCGGCGTTTTCCACCGCCAGGACACGGCCATGGGCGCCGATCTCGAGCCCGATGCGGGCGGCAATGATGCTGGCCATCTCGCCGACCTTGTCATGGGTGGTCGATCCGAAATGCCTTTGCAGGGCGCGCTTTGCCTCCAGCAGACGGTCCGGGTCGGCCCCCGCCATGGCGCGCACGCCAGCGACCTTCAGCGCGTTGCGCAGCGTCGCGTCGAACCCGCCGCAGACCCCGACAATGACGTCGGTCCGGTCGAGATCGCAGGTGAAGGCGCGCGCGGTCATCACCTCGCGCGTCAGGGACAACAGGTTCAGCGTCAGCGCCGAAACCGCGCGTTCGTAGATCGGCGGTATTCGGAAACTGGCCGGGGTGCAGGCGGGCGGTTCCAGCAGGCGGACCTGGCGGGCCGCCACCCGCGCCGCCGCCTCGGGGCCGCAGTCCGCCAGCCGATGCGGCGGATAGGGCGCCGGGGCGGCGACGGGGCTTTGGGCCAGGGCCACGATGGCCAGCGGCGCCGCAGGGACGGGGGCGCGGCGGGTCATGCGGTCTCTGGCCTTCTTGCGCGCGAAAGGGGGGCGCGCAGGAACTGGTCTTCGGCCATGCGGCGAAGGTGTTGCAGGTCGGCCTTACCGTTGGGGGTACGCGGCAGGTCGGGGATGAACCTCACATGCCGGGGCAGCATGTATTGCGGCACCAGCGTGCGCAGGAAATGCAGCAGGTCCAGCACGGCGGGGGCCTCTACCCCGTCGGGCGCGACGAAGGCCACGAGGTCAGCGCCGCGCGGCCCCAGGATCTGCACCACGGCGGCCTGCCGCACCAGCGGATGACGCGACAGGGCGGCCTCGATCTCGCCCAGTTCGACGCGGTTGCCCTGCACCTTCACGATGCGGTCGATGCGCCCGTGGTAGACCAGTGCCCCGTCGCGAAGGGATACGATGTCGCCGGTGGCGTGGCGGCGCGCGGCGTGGTTGGCCTGGCTCGCCTCGTCGGGCGGGTTGATGTAGCCGGGGGTGACCATGCTGCCCTCGATCACCAGTTCGCCCTTTTCGCCGGGGGGAACGGGCGCACGGGTCTCCGGGTCGAGGATCTGCGCGCGCTGCCCCGGCAGGGGCCTGCCGATCGGCACCGGCACGTCGCGTTCCAGATCGGCGGGGGTGACCCGGTGCCAGGTGCATGCGTTGGTTTCGGTCGGACCGTAGAGGTTGCTCAGCGTACAGCCCTCGGGCAGGCGCGCGGCCAGCGCCCGCAGGTCCCCGATGGCAAAGACCTCGCCCGCGAACAGGACGTGGCGCAGGTGGGGAAGCCGGTCGGCGTCGATCAGCCCGGCGCGGGTCAGCATGGCGAGGATCGAGGGCACCGCGTAAAGCGTGGTCACGCGATGCTGCGCCAGCCCCTCGGCGATGGCGAGGACGTTGGACTGGTCCGGCGTCGGGATCGACCAGACCGCCGCCCCGACCTGCGCGGCGGCGAAAAGGTCGAAGGTGGACAGGTCGAAATGGAAACTGGCGTGGTTGGCGATGACGTCGCCGCCATGCAGACCGTATTCCGCCACCGCCCAGCCGACGAAGGCCGCAAGGTTGCCGTAGCTCATCTGCACGCCCTTCGGCGTCCCGGTCGAGCCGGAGGTGAACAGCACGGCGGCGATGTGGTGGGGTTTGGCGACAAAGGGCAGATGCACGCTTTCGGGCAGATCGCTCAGGCGCAGCGCGGGCACCGGCAGGACCGGAAGGGCTGCCGCACCGTCGCAATCGGTGAACAGCACCAGCCGCACGCTGTCGGGCATGACACCCGGCAGGTGGTCCAGCAGGTCGGGCGAGACCACCAGCACCTCGGGGCGGGCCTGATCGAGAATGCGCGCCGCGCGTTCCGACGGCTGCATCGGGTCGAGCGGCACATAGGCCAGCCCGGCCTCCAGCGCGCCGTAGATGGCGGTGATGAAATCGTGGCCCTTGGGCGTCCAGATCGCCATGCGGGCACCGGGCTGGATACCTAGCGCCTGCAGTCGCGCCGCCACCCGCGCGGCACGGCCCTGCAGCGCGCCCCAGCTCAGCGGTGTCTCGCCCAGCAGCGCCGGGGCGTCAGGGGTCCGGGCTGCGGCATTGCGCAGCCCGGACGAGACGGAGAAGAACTCCGGCTCCGCGAGTGTCCCTGTCTCAAGCATGGCTCTCGATCCCGACTTCGCGCGCGCTTTCGATGACGATCTCGGCCGCAAGGTCGAGGTCCTCGATGGTGTGCTCGGAGGTGACAGAGATGCGCAGCCGCGCGTCGCCCACCGCCACGCCGGGGAAGACCACCGTCTGGCAGAACATGCCCCGCTTGCGCACGGCGCGGCCCAGTTCCAGCGTCTTGCGGTCATCACCGATGACCACCGGCAGGATGGCCGACTGCGTGTCGCCCAGATCGAACCCCGCCTTCAGCAGGCGCGATTTCAGGTGGTCGATGTTGCGCCACAAGGTCTTCAGCCGCTGCGGCTCCGACACCATGAGGTCGATGGAGGTGATGAGACCCGCCGCCACATGCGCCGGGATGGTCGCGGCAAAGACGTAGGAATTGGCATAAAAGCGCAGGTATTCCACCACGTCGGCACGGGCGGCGACAAAGCCCCCGACCCCGGCCAGCGTCTTGGAGAAGGTGCCGAGTTCCAGGTCCACCTTGCCCTTCAGGCCGAAATGTTCGCTGGTGCCCGACCCGGTCGCGCCCAGCACGCCGGTGGAATGGGCGTCGTCCACCAGAACCTTGGCGTCGTACTTCCTTGCGATGTCCATAAGGCGCGGCAGGTCGACGATGTCGCCATGCATCGAGAACACGCCATCCGTCACGATCAGCCGCCCGCCGTCCTGATCGGCGCTGCGCTCGAGTGCGCGTTCCAGCGAGCCGAGGCTGTGCTGGTATATCTTGCGCTGCGCGCCCGACAGCTTGCAGCCATCCTGGATCGACATGTGATTGATGGCATCGGTGAACACCATGTCCCGGCTGCCACAGAGCGCCGAGATGGTGCCGACATTGGCCGAATACCCCGAGGGGAAGACGATGGAGTCCTCGGTGCCCTTCAGCTGCGCCAGCCTGCGTTCCAGTTCCTTGTGCAACACGTTCGACCCGCCGATCAGGCGGCAGCCGGTGTTGGTGGCGCCATAGCGGCTGGCGGCGTCGCGGATCGCCTCGATCACGCGCGGATCGTTGGCGAGGCCAAGGTAGTTGTTCGAGGCGAACATCAGGAATTCGCGCCGCTCGCCGGTGACCTCGTCATGGATCAGCGCGCGGTTCTGACAGGGACCTTCCAGCGGCATCCCGTACCAGAAATACCCCGCCTCGCGCTGCGCGCCGTAGAAGGCGTTGAAGGCCTCGGCCTTGTGAAAGAGGTTGCGGTCCGGCAGGTCGGCAAAGTCGCGCATGGTGCGCGTGTCCACCGTGGGCGCCGGGAAATCCGGCGTCTCGACCGAAGCGTCCTGCGCCGCCTTCAGCAGGCTTTCGATCAGCGGATCGGTCTTGCGCGCGGCAGTCAACACGGCCTCCGGCAGCGGACGGTCGGCCATCAGATCGGCGATGCGGACAGACAGCTGGCCGATGGTCCGGATACCGTCGAGATCGCTGGCATCCGCCGGCAGGCCGCAGCGCGCCAGCGCGTCGCCGAGGATTTCCAGCTGCACGATGCTGTCGATCCCGAGGTCTGCCTCGAATTCCGCCGAGGCCGACAGGACGTCGGCACCGTAACCGGTGTGGCTTTGAACCACCTGCAGGACCAGCGACGCGAGGGCGGCCTGTTCTGCGGGGGACAGCGTTGCTTGAATCTCAGTCATCACGTTTCTCCGAAGGCTGGTTGGGGCCAAATGGCAGGGGGATCAGGCGACCGGAGAGCTCAGCAGCTCTCCTGTCATGGCGGCGATGGCGCGGGCGGTGGCGAAGTTCTCCGGCTTGATCTCGGACAGCGGCACGGTCACGCCAAAGCCGTCCTGCAACAGCTCGATCAGGTCGAAGAAGGCGCTGGAGTCGATGATGTTCAGCTCCAGCAGCGGGGTATCCAGCGTCAGCGCCTCGCCAAGGCCAAGGCCATAGTTCTCGTTGATGAGCGTCAGGATTCTCTGTTCCATTTCAAATACCTCTTGTGAAAAATCAGGGGGTCAGGGCTTTTGCCCGATCAGCAGCGCCCGCGGTCCGGGCAGCGCCTGCGCGCGGACATTGACAAACCCCGCCTCGCGAAAGCGGTCGAGGTACTGCGCCGTGGTGCTCTCGATCCCGCCGTCCGAGGACACCAGCATGTTGATCGACAACAGCGCGACGAAGGCCGGGCCGGATTCGTCGTCGGCCAGCGGCGTCTCGCTGGCGATGAAGGTCGCGCCCGACGGCAGAGCGGCAAAGACATTGGCAAGGATGCGCTTCTGCGTCTCGATACCATAGTCGTGAAGCATCCAGCCCATGTGGACGAGGTCGGCGTCGATCTGCGGCAGGGTGCCCTCGATCACGTCGCCCTCAAAGATCGCGATGCGGTTGCCGCCTTCGATGCCCGCCAGTTCGCGGCGCATGTGCTCTGCCGCCTCGGGCAGGTCGCAGACGGCGGCGGTCAGATGCGGATGTGCCTTCAGAACGGCGCGCGGCAGGGCGGCGCGGCCAGACCCGAGGTCGAGGAACGCCTTGTGCGCAGAGAAATCATACCCCTCGACAAAGCTTTCGACGAAGGGATCGGCGAGGATCGACAGGAAGGCGTGGAAATCCGCCACATCCGCCGGGTCGGAGTAGAGGATGTCGAACCACTTGCGGTCATCCCCGAACACCGCCGCGCGCTGGTTGGCGTTCTCGCGCAGCCCCTCGGCGCAGCGGCCCCACAGCGGATAAAGGAACTTTGCCGCGTGGCGCGACAGCGTGCCAAGGTAGGCCGCGCCGTCCTTCAGCAGGTAGGGCTCCATCCCTGCGGCCAGCGTGTAGCGGTCGCCTTCGCGGTCGAGGAACCCCATGGCGCGCAGGGCAATCAGCAGCTGGTTGGCAGAGCTTTCCGGCATCTCGCAGCGGGACGCGATTTCAGCGGCGGCGGCCCCCTCCCCGATCGCCTCGAAGACCTCCAGCTGGTAGGCACCCATCAGGGCCTGCGCGTTGAAGAAGGAGAGCAGCGTTTCGCTGACCCGTGCAAAGGATTGATCCAGCATTGGTTTTTCCTCAATTCATGAAGGTGGACATGTCGGCGCAGACCTCGCGGAAGGCGGCGACGAAACGGTCCGCCTGCGCGCGTGTCAGCGTCAGGGGCGGTTGAAGGCGGATGACGGTGGAACTGTTGGCAGTCAGGAAGGTCAGGATGTTGTGGTCCTGCGCGAGTTTCGTGACGAAGCGCATGCAGAACATCTCGGCCAGGGTGCCCTCGAAGCGGCGCATCGCCTCGGCGAGGCTGTCGCGCACCGTGTCGGGCAGGAACTTCCACGCCATATGCCAGTCGCCCGGCAGCCGCGTGGCGAACTCATGCGCTCCCGCCGCGACGGCGCCGCTGAAGTCGGCGGCAAAGGACACCGCCAGCATCATGCCCTTGCCGCGGATCTCGCCGACAAAGGGATAGTCGGCGGCAATCTGTTCCAACTCGGCTTTCAGGTGCGTGCCCACCTCAAGCGCATTCGCCATGACGCTGCCGTCCTCAAGCGCGTCGAGCGTCGCCAGTGCCGCCGTGGCCGCCATGTTGCCGCCGCCAAACGTCGAGCTGTGCGACAGGAAGCGGTCACTGGTGCCATAGGCGCGATCCCAGATCCCCACCCGCGACAGGGTCGCACCGATGGGCATCAATCCGCCCGACAGGGATTTCGACAGGCACAGGATGTCGGCCTGCACGCCTTCCCAGTCGCTGGCAAGGAACCGCCCCGTGCGGCCCATCCCGGTCTGCACCTCGTCGAGGATCAGCAGCACGCCGTAGCGGTCACACAGCGCGCGCACCTGTTTCAGGTAGCCCTCGGGCGGCACATGCACGCCGCCTTCGCCCAGGATCGGTTCAAGGATCAGGGCGGCGATATCGCCCTCCCACAGCTTCTCTTCGAGCTTGTCCACGTCACCGAAGGGCACTTCGACCGCGCCGGGCACCAGCGGGCGGAAGGGTTTCTGGTGCTTGTCGCGGCCTGTGACGGACAGCGCGCCCAGCGTCTTTCCATGGTAGCTGTTGTGGACATGCAGGATGCGGTGATGTGGCGAGGCGGCGCGCGCCATCTTGATCGCCGCTTCCACCGCCTCGGTGCCGGAGTTGGAGAAGAACACCCGCTCCATCCCGCCGCCGACCCGTTCACACAGCCGTTCCGCCAGCAGCGAGGTCTGTTTCGGGAAGGACACGTATTGCACGAAATTCGGCTGGTCGCCGCTGAGGAAGTCCTTCAGCGCCTCCACCACGCCCGTCGGGTTGTGCCCGAGGTTCAGACAGCCGTATCCCGCCACGAAATCAAGGAACTCCTGCCCCTCAGTGCCGGTCAGCACCGCGCCCTGCGCCTTGTCGAAAACCCGGTCGCAATGCAGCGTTTGCAGGAAATCCGCGAGCATCGGGTTGATGTGACGGCGAAAGCGCAGCGTCGTGTCGTGGTGCTCCTGCGAGCGCAGGGACACGTCCCTGGCCTCGGCCTTGCGCGCCCCGTGGTAGCGGCCAAAGCTGGCGACATAGGCCGGGTCCAGCCGCCGCCCGTAGGACGACAGCGGATCGGGGGCAAAGCCATGCCGCGCGGCGATCTCGCCGATCTCCAGCACGCGGTCCACCTCTAGCGTGCGCCCGATGGAAAACACCTCGGCCCGCTGTTCCAGCGCGAGGATCATCGTCTCGGACAGGCAGGCGTTCAACTGTTGCTTGATGGCGAGGTTCAGGGACTCACCGCCCATCTTCACCTGGTCCGAAGCGGTCACGCAGCCGCCGTCGATCACGAGGATATCGTCGCGCAGGCGCGCATCGCTTTCCGCCACGTCGCGCGGCAGGGCCACGTCCACGACGATGCTGCCGGGCATCAGTTGTGCCGGGTCGATGATCCCGCCCGCCGAACTGGCGGCGACGAAGAACCGCGTGTCCTTGTAGAACTCGCCGATATCGCCGCTGAGGCGGACCTTGTTGTGATACTTCGCGGGCAGGTGTTCCAGCAGGTCCGCCGTCTTGGCGCCGGGGCGGTGGACAAGGTCCAGCTCCACCCCTTCGTCCAGCAGCAGCCGTGCGATGACCAGCGCGATCGAGCCGGGGTAGCCCACGATGGCGACCCGGTGATCGGAGGGACGCAACCGCATCCAGTCCATGACCTGCCGCAGCGCGCGGTAGCCCGCGTAGGCGGTCAGCGAATTGCCCGAAGTCACCGGGACCGGGCTGGCCGCCGCCACCTCGACCCCGCGCCGCCCGACAATGGAGGTAAAGCCCCCCAACCCCACGAGGTCCGCGCCGTCAGCCGCGAACATCTCGGCCCCGGCGATGACGCGGCGCATGTTGCCGGGGGCGTCCTTCAGCATCTCTTCGGCGGTCAGCGGCAGGTAATGCACCTTCCCCGAGGCCTCGGCCCCGGTCGCGCTGGTGATCCGGTCGAAGTTCATGAAGGGCACGAGGTTCCGGTGCGACCACAGTTCGCGCGAATAGCCGTCCTGGTAGTCGTGCGAGGAACGCTGCATGAGGTCGAGCATCTTCACGTACCGCTTCAGCGGCACCGAGGTCGGATGTGCTATGAAACCGAAGTACATTCCGGTCAGGTCCTTTCTTCGGCGCGGCCACGGGCGCGCACCGGTTTCGTTTTCGGCAGCTGGTCCTGCTGCCAGCCGTTCACATGGGCCAGCGACATGCCGTCGCCTTCGTTGTTGTGGGCAAGCGAGACGTTGAAGATGTTGATCCGCCCCCGCTGGTGCAGAGAGTGGCGCAGGGCCTCGGCGTCAAAGCTGTCGATGTTGCGCACCGCGACGCGGTGGCCGCACATGTCGCGCTCGCTTTCGGGTTGGGCGACGTTCAGCACCCGCATTTGCCGCGAGGTGCGGTTGAACAGGATGCGCTCCTGATAGGAATTGATCGCCGACAGCCCGCTGTTGTTCAGCACAAAGATCGACAGGCTGCGATTGCGGCGCGGCCCGTTCGACAGGGCGTTTTCCAGCAGTCCCGGCAGGATGTCCGGCACCAGCGCCCGCGCGCCGTCGCCGACAAAGGTCAGCACGTCGGTCGGACAGGTCTGCGCCATGGCGAGCGTCGCCATGTAGGCGTCCCCCATCAGCGCCCGCCCGTACCAGCCGGAAAACCCGGCGCGGGTCTTGGGCAGGTTGCGGATGGCCGAGATACCGCAGCGGCCCACGTCGTAAAGCCCGGTAAAATCATAGCCTTCCTCGGCGATCATCTGTTCCAGCAGCCGCCCCAGCGCGCCAAAGAAGAAATTCGGCGTCATGGGCAGGCTCGGCTGGCAGCTGGACAGGTCGTCATGACCCCGGCGCGCCTCGGCGATGCGGGCCATGCGCCGCGCCACGAGGACCGGGGGCGTTGCGGCGCGCTCCGCCAGCAGTTGCACGGCGGCATCCGGGTCCATGGTGACACCGATGTCGGTGAACGGCGCCACCAGCCCCGGCTCCGCCACCACCTGCGCGATGTTGAACTGGCGGGTCAGCTTCGCCTGGCTGAACGGCGTCACCACCTGCGAAATGCGGTCGCCAAGAAACACCAGCGCCTGTTCCTCGCGCGGCAGGATGCGCCCGCCCCGGTGCAGGAAGCGGTAAACCGTATCGCTGAAGCCGTAGACGCTGAGCGTGCCGAGGTGGGTCTCCACCGGGCGACCCTCGACATGGGTCGGCACCGCGCCGGGATGGATGATGCTGTCCACAAGCGCGATCCCGGTGCGGCGCGACAGGTCCAGCATCCGGGCCGAGGTCTCGGGCCGGATGTTGCCCGGTTGCAGCAGCACCCGCTCCGGCCCAGCGTTCACCAGCGCCACCAGCGCCTCGACCGCCTTGGCATCGGGGGTGATCGCGGTGGCCGGGACGGCAGGCACGGCCACGGCCTGCTCTGCCACGTTCATCACCGATTGCGTCGCAAGGATGAACACCGGCCCGCGCCCGGCATCATAGAGCGCCATGGCCTGCGCAAGCCCCTGCTCCAGCCCTTGCGGCGTCTCGATGTAGACAAAGGGCACGCCGCGCGCGTGCAGCACGTCGCGGCTGTCGGATTCCGGCGAGATCGTCGACTGGAAGGCATACCACTGGTCGGGCTTCTGTTCGGCGCAGATGATAAAGCCCCTGGCCCGCGCCTCCGTCAGGTTGGCCAGCGTGCCGCGGAATTCATCCACCATGCCCGAGGTGACGATGGTCACGGAGGGCATGTCGTACAACTGCCAGTTGGCCATGGCCCCGCAGGCCAGCGAATGCTCGTTGGGGCCGCGCAGCACCGGCAGCCCGCGCTCTTCCGCCAAGGCTTCGAAAGCGCCGATCAGGCTCGAAACCAGCGAGCCGGTGTAATACTGCAAGGCCCAGTTGCCCGGCGCGCGGGTGTCGAGGAACCGCGCCAGCGTGTCCGCCATGGCACTGCCGGGCCGCGCCCGGTCGCCGGGGCGGATGCGGCGGTTCACGAGGCTCAGCTCGTAGAAGTCCATCCACAACGACAGAAGCTGCGCCCGCAGCACGTCCGCATCGGGCGGCAGCACGCAGCGGATGAAGTTCATCGGATGCACCTGGTAGGGCAGTGGTTCGGGCGACTGGAAGACCGCCGTCGAGGTCGGCGTCTCGAAGGCGGTCACGCGATGCCGGCGCAGCGCGGCGTAGAAATCGCCAAGGTCGCGGTCGATCTCGGCGATGGAGCGCCCGCCGTGATAGGGGTCGGAGTAGTCGACATAGGCCATGCCGACATGCTGCACCGCGCCGTCATCTTCACGCGCGCGGAGCTTGCCCAGCGCCGCCGACAGGCTTTGCGCCTGCACGACATGCAGCGAAATCCGGTCCCCCACGCTGTCGAGAAACCGCAGGGCGCGGTCCCGCGCCGCCGCGTAATACGGCCCCGAAGGCACCACCGGACCCGCCTGCATCGGCCAGTCGCTATCGATCGACACGCTTTCGAACAGGCCCTCGCGCAGGTCCGCGATGACCGAGGCTCCGGCCTGAAAGAACTCGGCATTGCGGGTGACGACGATGATGCTGACGCAGACGTCCATGGAAATCCTCCGGGGCTCGCGGGGGTCGGTTCGGGCGGATCAGGACGGGGTTACGCGGGGGCCATCTCGCGCTCGGGCTGTGGGGTCGCCTGTGGTTCGGGCGCGGGTGCCGCCTGCTCGGGGCGCTCCACCCCGACGATGCCGCCGTCGCCGTCGATGGTGACGATGTCGCCCGTGCGGATCTGCTGGGTCGCCACACGGGTGTTCACCACCGCCGGGATGCCGAATTCGCGCGCCACGATGGAACTGTGCGACAGGGCCGAGCCGATGTCGGTCACCACGCCCCCAGCCAGCGTGAAAAGCGGTGTCCAGGACGCGTCGGTAAAGCGCGCCACGAGGATCTCGCCCTTGCGGAAGCTCGTCGCCTGCTTCGGCAGGTCGGTGATGACCCGCGCGGGTCCGACCACGATGCCGGGGCTGGCCGCGAGACCCTGCATCTGGCCATCCTCTGCCGCCACAGGCTGTGCCGCGCGGCGCGGGACATAGCCGCCGATCAGGCTCATGGGCGGCTCTTCGCTGCGCAGGTTCACGAGGTTCTCGCGCCGGTTCGCAAGGATCAATTCACGCGGGAACGCCTCGGCGGCGGTCTTGCGGCCCGCCATGTAGTCGCGGAACAGGTTGAAATCGATGTAGGGGAAATCCGCCATGCTCAGCACGCCATCCCGCTCCAGCCGCCCCAGCATCTCGACGATGATGCGCCGGTAAAACCAGGTCTCGGTGATGAAGGCCGGGCGCACGCGTTCGCGGAAATCGGCCATCTTGGCGTAGGTGTTGATGATGAACTTCAGGCGAAAGCGCTGCTTGCCCGGAAGGCTCGCCAGCAGGCGGTCGGTTTCCTCGCCGCGCGCCGCCTCGCTTTGCGCCATCTTCTCTTCCAGCTGCACCTCGTTGGTCAGGTACAGGCGGATGACGTCGAACAGGTAACGCGGATCGTCGGCCCAGCGCGGAATGGTCAGCTCGAACTCCTGCCGCCCGCGCGACCCGAACTCGCGCAGGAAGTCCGCAAACGGCCCGTCAAGGAAGGCGCGCCCGCGTTCACTGTCCTTCAGCCGCGCGATCACGTCGTCGCTGGGCGTGTCCTTTATCATCTCGGCCAGCGCGGGGGTCTTCTGCACCTCGGCGGTCAGGTCGAGGATGCCGCGCGTCACCTCGATGGTGCGCAGGTTGTTCAGCGAGGCCTTGATGCGGTTCTGCAAGCCGTTGCCCCGGTCCTTGAACAGCACCTCGCATTGCTCTGCCAGCGCGTCATACAGCGCGAAGCTTTGCAGGAAGAACGGCATGTAGGCGGCGCAACTGGACAGGAATCCCTCGTCGATGCGTGTCAGTTCCGCATCCAGCTGCTCGCGCGTCATGGACGGCAGGTCGAGCGCCAGGAAATGCGCGGTGCGGTCGCGTCGCTGCGCCTCCATCCGGCGGACGGTGCGCTCGGCGGTGGCGACGTTGTAGACCTGACGGCCCAGCCAATGCACGACGCTCGCGGCATAATCCAAACCCGTCGGCGGCACGCCATAGGGGTTCTGGTAGCTGCCCAGATCCACCTCGTCGGTGGCGTAACGCTTGGTGAACTTCATGGCGTCGCGCGTCGGCGGGCATTGCGTCAGCATATGCGCCGAGGCCGAAATGTTCAGATACACATGCCCGCGCACGAAGCCCATGAAGGTGTTCGGCGCCATCATCTTGCGCAGGCCCATGGTCTTCACCGCCGGGCCGTGGATGTTGTTCTGGTAAAAGCGGCAGAAGGACAGCCCCAGCGGCGACATCAACCCGGTGACGATCTCGCCCGTATCCATGCGCGAGAACAGCGCGTTGGCCTGACGGTGCGGGTCGGTTTCCTGCGTGTCGGCATAGACGATGTCGGGCGAGGCGGCGCCCAGCGTGGTGATCGGACGCGCCTGAAGCACCCAGAGCGTACCGCCGCCCAGCGCCCATTCGATGTCCAACTCCTGCCCGGCATAGGCCGGGGCCTGCCGCAGTTGCATGGCCAGCACGGCCAGTTCCTGCGCCTGTGCGGCGGTCAGTGTGGCGGCATCGACCTTGTCCGCCGGGGTTTCCACCAGTTCGATCCCGCCGTCCGCGACGCAGAAGGTGCTCATCGACTTCGCTCGAATGGACTGCTGCGCCAAGGACAGGTCATCGCGGCGCAGGATATAGCTGTCGGTCGAGACCTGGCTCGACACCAGCCCCTCGCCCACGCCCCAGGCCGCCTCGATACGCAGGCAGTCCTCTGTCTCGCCCATCGGGTCGATGGTGAACAGCACCCCCGCCGCGTCGGCGTCGATCATGCGCTGCACCACCACCGCGATGGCGGGGCGCGCGCTGTCATCCTCGCGCTGCGCGGCATAGGACAAGGCGTGCTGCTCGAACAGCGAGGCCCAGCAGGCCTTGACCGCCGCCAGCACAGCGTCGGTGCCCTGCACGTTCAGCTTCGTCAGGAACTGCCCCGCGTAAGAGCTGTGATCGCCATCCTCCGCCACGGCCGAGGACCGCACGGCCACCGCCCCCTCACCCAGCCGCGCACATTCGGCGCGCAATTCGTCCTCCAGATCGGCAGGAAGGGAAGCCGCCGCAATCGCCGCAGGCAGCGCGGCCCGGTCCAGATCGTCCAGTCCGGCAGCCGACAGGAAATGCGCGAACCCTTCGGTCGTGACACAGAAGGCAGGCGGCACCGGCATCCCCTGCGCGACCATCTCGTTCAGCGATGCGGCCTTGCCGCCAAGTGCCTCGCGGCCACCCGTGGCGCGGCCATCCAGTTTCGTAACGAACATCAGGGTTCTCCTATGGGCTTACTGCGCTTTGGCAGCGACGTCCGGGGACGCCATGTCGAGGATCCGGGTCAGCAGGCGGGCCGCCTGCTCGCCCGCGTCGATCGCGGATTCCAGACAGCCGACGCCGATGCTGTCCTGATTGGCAAAGGTGATCGCGCCAAAGGGCATGGTGGCCTGTACGAACACGTCCTCCGCCACCTGTCCCGGACGCGGCGAGACCAGCCCACGCGGCCATCTGTGCAGCGTCACCCGCTCCAGCAGTGCCGGGTCGGCGCCGATGGCCTTCATCGCGCGGATGACCTCGGCCCGCGCCTCCTGTTCCAGCACAACGGGTGCGGTCATCTCCAGCCGCCCCTGGTCTTCGCGCTGTGCGATGGGCTTGAGGAAGGTCAGGCCACCGCGCTTGCGCGATCCCGGCAGTTTCGACCAGCTGGCGTTCACCAGCCCCCCTGCCCGGCAAAACGCCGTGCGGGCGTTGCGCTCGGGACGGTCGCCGATGAAATAGCCGCCGAAGTGGTCGGTCCAGACCGGCTCGGTCAGGCGCGCGTTGACGATGGCGTAGTCGGAATAGGCGATGGCCTGCATCGCGGCGCGTTGCGCGTCGGACAGCTCCGGCACCATGGCGGCGGCGGCGTCCTTGGGCGCGGCGATCACCACGCCGTCGCAGGTCAGCGTCTCGACCCGGTCGCCATCGCGCAGGGTGACGCTGTAGCCCGCCGCGTGCGAGTGGACCTCGACCACGCGGCAGCCTGTGCGCAGCGTGACAGTCGGGCGTTCCAGCAGGTAGCCGAGGATCGCCTTGGACACCGCGCCGTTGCCGCCGGGCAGCGCCACGAGATCACCGTAAAGGTAGCCCACGAGGAAGTGCAGACCGACATAGGCCGAGCAATTGCTCAACAGCAGGCCCTCGACCTCCAGCGTGGTGGCGACCGCCAGCCGCACCAGTCGTCCCATTCTGCGTGGCGGGCGCAGATCGGCGGGCAGGTCCTGCACAGCTTTCGGATCGAACAGGAATTCCTCGATGGTCATGCGGTCGAGCGCTTCCATCTCGTCGCGGCTGATGCCGCAGTCCATCGACCAGGGCATCGCGGGGAACCGCCCTGCCCCGGGGCTCAGCCGCGCGAGGAAGGCGTAAAGGTCGGCAAAGATCGGCTCGCCCAGCGCCTTCTCCGCCGGGACCAGCGGCCGCCCGGTGAGCGCGGCAGCGAACAGGCCGCCGGTCAGGCCCCAGACCTTCGGCTTCAGCAGCCACGAGGGATGACGCAGGAAGGCGCCGGTCACTTCGTGCAAGTTCGCCATCAGCGCGCCGGTGCGGAACAGCACCTGCATCGACGACCCCGTCGAGCGCCACTGCCGGTCCAACCCGAGGCGGCCCAGCATCCGGTCGATCCTGTCGCCCTTTTGCGGCGCACGGAAACAGGACCCGGCGGTCGGCAGCGGCGGATGGGCGCTGTCGTCCATCCAGGCATTGCCGCCCGGCACGGTCGAGGCTTCGATGATCTGCACCTCTGCGCCCGCGTCGCTCAGGCCCAGCGCGGCGGTCAGCCCGGCAAGACCCGCGCCCACCACCACGACCTGCTTGGCCCCGGCGCGGCGGGGCTGTTCGTCGCCCGGCTTTTTCATGGTCAGGATGTTGTCGGTCATGAGGTACGTCCTTGGTTGAAGGTTCCCGGAGCCTCCGCGCCACGCCGCCCCAGTTCGCGGCGCAACACCAGCAGCGCCACCACGAGGAACGGCAGGTCGATCAGCACGATGGCGGGCTGAAAGCGGAACAGCAGCGTCATGAAACCAATCAACATGGCGATCTGCCCGATGGCCGCCGGGATCAGCAGCCGCCCCGTCAGGAAGGCCAGACCGGACCCTGCCAGCGCCAGTCCGACGAGGACCGTCATGGGGCCTGTGTTCGCGACGATCAGCTCGCTCAGCGGCGCCAGCAGCGTGTCGGCGTTGGCTTCGGCCATCAGGCCCAGCACCGCGCCGACGTCCTCGACCTGGGGCAGCGCCTTTGCGATCCCGGCGGCAAGGCAGAGCCCGCCAGAGACCATGCGGGCATAGTCCAGTGCCGTCCGTTTCCCGGATGAATACATACCGCGTCCCCAATCCAATGGCATCGCCCAAAACAATCAAAAGGCGAAAATCTGTTGTGTCGAACTGTTGGGGGAATGCCTAAGGAGGCGGGGATTTCATGACCACTGCCAGAATCGGTAGGACCGAAACAAACCACTGAAATAAAATAGATTAATATAATATTTACAAATCCTCGGCCGGTTACAGACCGCCCGGCCTTTGCGTCAATTACGTATTTCGGTAGTTCCCTTCCGCCCCCTCCCGCCGCAGAAAGCCGCTGCGGCGCAGCGAATTTCATTTCAACGCCAGCGTGTATTTTTCAAATTCTGTCCAGCAGCAAAAACGGGAGCCCGTCTTATGCGCACATTGGTCATCAACGCCCTGAACCTCGGAGAGCATCACCGCTACTGGCTGGACCACTTCCGCCTCCGGCGCGAGATCTTTGTCGACCGTCTGGGCTGGAACCTGCCCGGCAGCGATGACGCGGGGTCGGACATGGAGTTCGACAGCTTCGACACCCCGGCCACCCACTACGTGCTGGCCATCGACGACGCCGACAAGGTCTGTGCCGTGTCGCGGCTGGTGCCGACAACCGTGCCCTACATGATCCAGACCCTCTGGCCAGACTGGCCGCAGCAGGGTTGCCCGAACGATGCGCGCATCTGGGAGGCCAGCCGCTTTGGCTGCGCGGCCACCCTGTCGCACGCCGACCGGCAGGCGGCAATCCGCGCGCTATACGCTGAGATCTACCGCTTCGGTCAGCGAAACAACATCGACCACTACCTGATGGTCATGCCGCGCTTCATCTTCGAACGGCTTATCCGTCCGAACGGCTACCAGGTCGATTATGTCGGCGAGACGCGCAAGTTCGATGGCGTGTCCACCTGCCTTGGCAAGGTCACCGTCCACCCCGAAACCGCCACCGACGCCTCGGCGGAACCGCTGCGCGCCCACGGCTGAGCCCCGCGACGGGCGGTGCGCCTAAAACGGAATGATCCCGTGGCGCATCGCCTTCACGATGGCAAATGTCCGGTTGTTGGTTGCCAGCTTGCGCATGGCGCTTTTCAGGTGGAAATCCACCGTGTTGGCGCTGATGGAAAGGATCGCCGATATGTCGCTGGAGGTCTTGCCCAGCGCACACCAGCCCAGGCATTCCACCTCGCGCTCCGTCAGGTCGAAGGTTGGGGTGGTATCGCCCGGCTCGGCCTGGACGACGTCCAGCAGCGCCGGTACGGTCTCGTAGACCTCCTTCATCAGCGTGGTGCTCAGCGTGCGTTCCTGCGCGCAGGCCATGGACACCAGAAGCAGGCTGCAATCGAGGTTATGGATGCTCATGCAGACCCCGGAATGCACGCCATGATCGCGCGCAAGATCCAGCACCTTGCAATGCGCCTCGTTGAAGCCCGAGGCATTGCTGAGGCTGCTCCACGACGTTGGATAGGTCACCAGCCGCCCGAAGTGCATGACCGGGTCGTAGACGTGCAGGCGGTTCTCGACGTAGTAATCCATCCACGCCTGCGGGTAGTTCGTCACATGCACGCGCGGCAGGGCATTGCACACGCCAAAGTCACTGGCCTGTATCGAACAGATTGCGTAGTAGTCGAAATCCAGCTGGGCAAAAACATGCTCTGCGCCGACTTTCAGGCTTTGGATCAATTCCTTGCTCTGCCAGTGAAGCAAAATCTGCCTCCTCCCCTACGCGGCTGTAAAGGCCCGTCGAAGTCCCGATGCCAACAGGTACAATAACCCGCATACGTTGTTCTAAAAATAAACCTATCCACCCTTGCGCGCATGCATGCCGTAAAGTCAAGGCCTCCCCTAATCGTATTTTGTGACAGTCCGCACACGAAAGGCCCGGCGGATAGACCGCCGGGCCGTCGCAGGCATGACTGCCTGATTTTATCGCGTCGCGATGAAGGCGCCGGTCAGGAACTCGGACCCGACCGTGCCGTCTGCCGTCCCGGCAACCGCAGTCGGGACGTCCGTCCCGGTGCCACCGGTAAAGCTGCCGTCCAGCAGCAGCGACGTGGTCTGAGCCGTCCCGCCGTTGGTCAGCGTACCGTCCAGCGAACCACTGAAAGTATCAGGGTCGGTCACAAGCGCCCCCGGTGTGATGGCCCCCCCGGCCATCGTCAGTGTTCCCGTGTAGGCTCCCGCCGTGTCGTGCTGGAAATTCGTCGCCGAACCACTCACGGTGCTGCCGCCGAAATCCGCCGTCAGGGAAAGCTCACCGATCAGCGAGCCACCGCCGCTCAGATCACCGCCGACATAGCCGTCATAGGTGGCCGTGCCGGAGGTCGGAAGCGTGGTGCGCTCCGCCGTGAGCAGCGCGCCCGTGTCCAGATTGATGACCCCGGCGGCAGCCGTCGCTGCGGCCGTGTCCATGGTGGCAAAGCTTGGCGCCGTGGTCGTTGGTGTCGTTGGCGTCAGGACCGTCGGGGTCGTGCTGCTGGTGCTGCTGCCACTGCTTCCACCGCAGGCCGAAACCAAGGCAACCATAACCAGCGCCGCCGGAAGTTTGATGTCAGACATCATTGTCTTATCCTTTCAAAATAAGAGTGACGCGGTTCACGTCGTAATCAGAAGATCGGGATCTGCGATGAAATCGTTCACGTCGATCAGCGACACATCCACATCCCGCAGGATGAAGCGGTCGTCGCCGATGGCGATCTGCGTGCCCGTCGTCCGGTAAGCGGTAATCACGGCGTCTTCGAACAGCAGACCGTCCAGCTGGATCATGTCCGTGCCGTCCTCGAAGTCGTAGACGATGTCCATCACCGTACCGTCGCCGAACACGAAGGTATCCGCGCCAAGCCCCCCATAGAGTCGATCCAGACCCGTGCCGCCGTCCAGCACGTCATCCCCGGCAAGGCCATAAAGGATGTCGTTGCCACCGAGGCCCACGATCGAATCGTCGCCCAGCGTGCCATACAGCGTCTCGGACGCCGCAGTGCCGATCACATCGTTCAGACCCGGCGATGTGGTATCGTTGCCGGGGTTGTCCGCCGCGCCCGGATTGGCAAGGACAAAGCTGTCCTCCATCACAAGCGTCTCGTCGATGCCGATCAGCGTGGCCACCAGTTCCGGGCTGTCGACCGAGTCCGCCCCATCGCTGTCGATGTAGATCTCGAGGTTGCCGTTGTTCACCACCTGGCTGACGTGCTCGTCAAAGTTTACGTCCGTCACCCCAAGGTCGAGGAAGCCGATCATGTCCTCACCGATCACGAAGTCCTCGATGATGCTGGCGGTCAGCGCCACACCTTCCAGCGACGAGCCATAGCTGACGACAAAGAAGTCATCGCCCGCTCCGCCGTTAAAGATGTTGGCCCCGATGCCGACAAGGTAATCGTCGCCATCCGTCCCGGCGATGCTGTCGCCAAAGGCGTAGGGCGTGACCAGGTCGTAATCCATCACCAGTTCGGCGCTGTAGACAGTGGCAGGCTTGATGTCCCCCTTGACGTAGACCGCGATGTCGAACCCGTCGGTATAGTTCATCCCGTTCACCGACACGTCGCCCGGCTTGTCCTGCCAGACAGAGCTGACACTCAGCGGCGACACCGGGTTGCCCCAGTCGAGAAGGTTCAGCACCGTCTGGGTTTCTGCGCCCACTTCGTACTTCACCTCGTCATTCGTCGGCGGCGGCACGTCACTCGGGTCGATCGGGATCACGACGGACGGCAGGTCCTGACCGTACTTGTCGGTCTGCAACCGCCAGCGCGGACCGGAACCTGCATATTCCGTGCCGTCCTCGTTCAGGACCGGTTCAAAGGGCTCGCGGTCCATGGTCGTGTACCATGCGTTCGTGAACCCCGCCGCGCCATCCTCGGCCCCAATTTCCCCCAACTGGCTGGCCGCCCAAAGCGCCGCCAGATAGTCGTCGCGCAGGATGGTGCCCGCCGCATACAGCGTGCCGTCGCCCGCATAGTAATCATCGGTGGTCACCCAGACCTCGCGCGGGCCGTTGCCGTCGAGGTTGTAGTCCGTGATGATCGTATAGGTCGGCAGCGTCCCGATGGCGGCCTCGTTCTCGAAGTCCTCCGGACGCACCTGATCGTTGGGGTTGTTGGTGATGGTGTGATGCATCACCAGTTCCGCCGCCGAGACGCGGTAGATATTACGCAGCGACGTGGTGGGGTTGTAGGTGTTCCACTCGTCCGGCAGGTCGAGCGTCGCTTCCATTCGCACATCGTTGGGCTTCTTGATGGTGTTGCCCCAGCGGTACAGCAGCTTGCCGTCGTCCTTCAGCGTCACGGAATAATCCGAGCTCGCGGCAATGTTGACGTCGATCTCGGTCTCGTTGGGGGACAGGACGTCCTTGATGTCGGCCACGCCGTCACCGTTCACGTCGCCGACAAGCGGAATGACATCATCCACCAGTTGCCCGTCATAAGCGCCACCGATGATATAAAGATCGTTGTCCAGCGGGTACAGCGCATCCGGGTCACCGATAAAGCGTTGGTCCGAAAGGATGTTCTGCATCACCACGTAATGCTCGGTCGAGGCCTTTACGGTGTTGCCGCCCAAACCCGCCAGCCAAGTGCCAAGGATCGCCGGCGTCTTGAACGTATCGGTCGGCGCGTCCGAGATCACGATGCCCAGCTGGTTGCCATAGGCGTCGTAGATGTCACCGGCCCAGCCCTCGGCATAATCACCATCCAGCGACTTGGTCGTGGCATTGGTGAAATCCGAGACGTAGTAGCCGAATTCGCTGTCGATGGGGTACAGCGTTACCCCTTCCTTGGTGATCTTGGTATCGCTGTCGTCGTTGGGATCGTCGATCGTATCAAAGACCGACTGCGGGTCCGCCGCATTTCCGACCGTCATACCGTCAAAGGTGACTGTCAGGTCCGCCGTACTGAAAACATGCACTGAAGAAAAACGCGGATCGCTCAGCAGCGGCGTGTCCCAATCCTGAACATTGCCTGGATTTATCTGAGTAGCCATGGTTCAAACTCCCTCGTTTCAAAGGTGTCCGACCCCCCTGCTGATGAGTAACTTGGCGTGAAAATGCCCCGGAGCGTCCCCACCAGCACCGGATTGGACGAAACACCCTCACGGGCCAGAGCCGCAGCGGGTTGGACCCCGCTCCCTTCCGGCGGTCCCGGGCAAGTGCTTCGAGCCAAGCATTCCACTTTCGCGATCTAAACGTATTGACGTGAGTCAATTTTTAGCTGACGCGCCGAAATTCGGTAAGGACGTGGCGGATAAACCATGGCGTCAGAACCCCGTTTTCAACCCAAGGTGAAACGACACATCCGACCTGTCGTAAAAATCAACGTTGGAGCGCAACCGCTCCGACTCAAGACTCAGGATCGGCGAGAAACCGTAGTAATCCACCTTGGGAAGACCAATGCGCAGCGATGCCCGCTGCACGACATCCCGGCGCGCCCCTGCTGCATACAGCGAGGCATCGTAGTTGCGCTGCTCGACGCTCACCCCCAGCCCAAGGCTGGCGACCCCTCCCAGCGGGTGCCCCTTCTCCCACGAGGCAGAGGCGATGACGGCGTCGTTGTCGACCTCGACAGAGCGCGACTCGGTGCGCCGCAGACCAAAAGACAGCACGTAGGTATCGCCCGCCCCGCTGCGCCAGCGGTAATGCAGATCGCCCTGCGCGATCCACGCGGTCTTGGCCGGATCGTCCAGCCGCAGCTGACGCTCCGCCGACAGCACCACCGCCATCACAGCTGTGCCCGGATCGCCCCAATCGGCACTTCCGCTCAGCCGCATGTAGCGGCTCAGCCCCTCGCCGCCGTACCACGTCTTGCCAAGACGCCCGTCCAGATGGAAACGCAGCGCCGCGTCGGCAGGTGTCAGCGCCTGCCCGACCCCGACCTCCAACACGCCAAAGGCATAATCCTCGGACCGCGCCGCCGGCGCCTTCGCGCGTGCCTCGTCTGACAGACGCACCTGCCGGGTCGCCGCGTTGAAGGTCAACTGACCGGGCAGTCCACCGGCCCCGGCAAACCTGTAGCGCGCCAGCACCCCGGCCGTGATCTCTGTCCCGCTCAGCGCCTGCGCATCGGGATTGAGGTTGAAGGTCAGCCCACCAATATCAACCGACTCCGCGAGACTTCCGTTGTTCACGTTCGACGACTGCGAGACATTGAATTGCAGGGCGACCTTCCAGGGCATCGCGGCCCCGATGCGCTGCACATCCACAAGCGCGCGGTCATGCGACGCCACCGTCGGCGCCATCTGCGCCGCGCGCCGCATCCAGAACTGCGCCTCCAATCCGCGCCCCTGCCCATGGCTGGCTGCCGCCATCTCGACCGCCGCGACATAGCGCTCGGAGTCATCTCGCGCCGCGTCATTGGCGCGCACGGCGGCGGCGCGCGCCCCGTCGGCATCGCCCGCCGCCCGCCGCGCCCGCGCCAGAACCACAAGTGCTGCGACATCCTCGGGCCCCGTGTCCAGCACCCGCCGCGCCAAAGCCTCGGCCTCCGCCCACCGGCCAGCCTGCGCCAGCGCCACCATGGTTTGCGGAGTCGTCTGACCATCAGCCCCGGTCACCGTCTGCGCGTCCCCGGCTCGTCCAGGACCCTGCCCCAGTTCCTGCGCAACCGCGCCATGCGGCTGCACGAAAGACAGCACAGCCACGGACAGCAACGCCAATGCCTGCGCGGCCAATCTGGACCTTACGCCCTCCCTGTCACCCATCTCTCTCGCGCCCCCTGTCGTCCTGTCATTCCGGCGCGCCGTCAGGCGCAGAAACGCCCGGAAGATCTCCTGACCTTCCGGGCGCCCCATGTTCAGAGCACCTTTGCGCGACCTGACACACCCGCATTTCAACGATCAGGGTGTGCCATTACACGTCATCAGTTGCCTTGGACCTTGTCGCGGGTCTGATCCTGGTCCTGATCCTGCAAATGAGAGGTGTCGATGTCCGCCGGATCAACGGTGGTCGGCGCAGTCGGCGTGGTCGTCACCGGTGTCGCCGCCGCAGCAGCAGCCGGCGTCGACGGCCCTTCGCCCGTGCCGCCATTGCCCATGACACCTTCCGGCGGCTCGCAGCCAGCAAGAAGCGTAGCGAGAGTAAGAGCAACGAGGAGATGTTTCATATCGGCCTCCATCCTTCCTGAATTCCTTATGCTCCAATCTTACCACCCGCTCACATTCCGGCGTTGATATGCGTCAATAAATGCACGTTCTGTGACGTTTTACTCCGCCCACCGCCTGACCACCGCTCACGCGCGACTTCGGCAGCCCGGTTGCAGAGCAGCAGGTTCATGTCGCACTCCTCACCGGCCCGCCGAACACCGAGGCCCCGCAACAGATCTTCCCGGTGAAAGTTAAGGCACGCCCGTCAACTATTTGCACGACAGCGCAGGCCACACCCTCGAAGCACCCCCAAGACAGCATTGCGACAGGGGCGGCGCGCGCCGAGCCTTGCCCGCGGAGAACCGAACAGGTATCAAACACGCGTTGATTGTGTTGACGGCTGGAGTCGATGGCCAGGAAAGTCTTGATCTATCTGGGGGCATTGGTCTGTGCGTCTGCCGTCGGTGCCGTCGCATGGAGCTCTGCGGACCGCGAAACCGCACCGATGGAGCGTGGTACGATCGTCGCAGCCCAGCGCGGCCCCATCGAATCCACGGTCAGCGCCTTTGGTCGGTTCGAACCTTCCGTCGAAGCGCAGGTCAGCCAGCTTGTTGCCGGGCGCATTGGGGCCCTGACCGTCAGGGCCGGGGACCGCGTCACCGCCGGACAAGTCGTCGCCATGGTCGAAGCACCGCTTCAGGAATTGTCTGTGGAAGCCGTCGAAAGCCGGATGAAGCGCCTTGATGCCGTCGTTCGACAGCGCGAGGCCGAAGCCCGCCTTGCACGGCAGACACGCGATACGGCCAAACCCGTCGACGAACGCGGGCGCCCGTCACCGGAGGTGATCGGCAAGGCGAACGCCGAACTGGCGGTGGCCGAGGCGCTGCTGGCACAAGCGCAGGCGCTGCGCGACGAGACCCAGGCAGAGCTTCGCCGGGAGCAGGTCTTGCTGGATCACGCCCGCATATCCAGCCCGATAGACGGAACCGTCCTCGAAATCCACGTCCGCGCCGTAGAATACAACGATCCTGAAAACGGTTCGAACAAGGTCATGCTGATCGGCGACACGGACCAGCTTCTTCTGAAGGCGATGGTCTCCGAAGCGGATGTTCTTGATCTGCATCCCGGCATGGCGGCACAGGTGACGCTGGTGTCCGATCCGGACATGATCCTGTCGAGCACGGTCTCCATCGTGCGCCCACAGCCGCAAGAGGTGAACGGGGCGATGATGTACGTGGTCGAACTGCCCATCGCCAATACAGGCGGGCGCCTCAAACCCGGTATGACGGCGCGGGCACGCTTCGTCACGTCCTCCGACAGCGATGCGGTCATCGTGCCGAGGGTCGCGGTCGGGGTGACGGACAACGGACCAGCGGTCGCAATCCCTGCGGGAGACGGCTTTGAACTACGGGCGGTCGAAACCGGCATCGAAACCCGTAGCCACAAGCAGATCACCAGCGGTTTGAGCGCCGGGCAGCCCGTGATCGTTCCCTTCCCGAAGGACCTCTGAAATGCCGTTGGCCCCGGTGCTTCGACTGAGCGGCGTGACCCGAGTGTTCCATCGCGGCGGCGAAGCGCTTGTGGCGCTCGATGCCGTCGACCTCAGCATCAGTAGTGGCGAGATGGTCGCCATCATCGGCCCTTCCGGTTCAGGGAAATCAACCTTGATGGGCATCATGGGATGCCTTGATCGCGTCGACGCCGGGCGGGTCGAGGTTCTTGGGCATCCCGTGTCGGAAATGCCGGAGCCGGACATTGCCCGCATCCGGGCGGTCTCGCTTGGTTTCGTGTTTCAGAGTTATCACCTGCTGCCCGGCCTGACGGCGCTTGAAAACGTCGCGATTGCAGGGCTGTATGCCGATGTGCCGCGCGAACGCGCCGAGGCGCGGGCGCGCCAGCTGCTTGAGCAGGTGGGCCTCGCAGATCGGATGGATCACCGCCCGGCACAGCTTTCGGGCGGTCAGCAACAGCGTGTCGCCGTGGCCCGCGCGCTGTTCCACGAACGGGCCATCCTTCTGGCTGACGAACCCACCGGGGCGCTCGACAGCAAGTCATCGGCCAATATCATGGCGCTTTTGCACCGGCTCAATGACTCCGGGCGGACAATCGTCATCGTGACCCACGACCCGAAGGTTGCGGAAACATGTGGTCGTGTGATCCGCGTCGAAGACGGCAAGATCATTGCCCACAGCGCCACCGCTGCCGCGCCGCCGCCCCCGCAGGAAACCGGCGTGCCACAGCAGGCACCGTCACAAGCGGGCAGGCTCTTGCGGGACTCCTTTGCCTCTTCGCTCACGCTGATGCGCAGCCGCCTGACGCGCACGCTGCTGACGCTGGTGGGCATCGTGATCGGGATCACCGCGGTGATCGTCATCGTGGCCCTCGGCGACGGCGCAAAGCAAGCCGTGGTGCAGACCGTGGGCAGTCTCGGGCGCAACCTCATCGTGGTCATGCCCGATGACGCCGACCGCCCCGCCAACGCCGAACCCATCCCGCTCTTCACCGAAGAGGAGCGCGCAGAGGTCGCGGCGCTCGATCTGGTTCAGGCCGCCGTTCTGGAGATGCCACAAACCCGCCCGGTGGGTTTTCAGACGCGCGCGACCGAGACGCTCGTCACCTCCACCGGCCCGGACTTTCCATTGGTGCATGACTGGACGGTAGCGCAGGGCGACTTTTTTGATGAACGCGATGCGTTGGGCATGGCTCCCGTTATCATCCTCGGAAAGAAGGTCGCAGAACAGCTTTTTCCGGACAGCGATCCCATCGGGCAATGGATGACCGTCGACAGCGCCTTTCTGGAGGTGATCGGCGTGATGTCCGAAAAGGGTGCGAACCCCGCCGGGGTCGATCTCGACGATGTGGCCTTGATCCCCTTCTCGACGGCGGTGCTCCGTCTAGGGCAGGATCGCACGGCGCAATACATCATGACCAAGACCGCCCCCGGCGCCGACCTCGACGCCGTGTCCGGTCAGATCGACGCGCTGCTGGTGGACATGCGCGGTCAGGACCAGGCAGCGGCGCGGACCCTTGCCGGCATCGTCTCTCTGGAGTTGCAGGCGAAATCGACTCTGACGGCCCTTTTGGCGGCGCTCAGTATGATATCGCTTGTGGTGGGTGCGGTGGGGATCACCAATATCACGCTGATCGGTGTGGTCGAACGCACGCGTGAGATCGGGCTGCGCAAGGCGCTCGGTGCGCGTCGCAAGGACATTGCGCGTCAGTTTCTTGTCGAGACGACCGTGATGTCGGTGGTCGGCGGCGGGCTTGGCGTGCTGTTTGGTCTGCTCTGCGTTCTGGCGATGAAGATGGTGGGCTTCCCGGCAATCTACAACGTTTCCGCCATCGGCGCGGCACTGGCCATGTCGGCTGTGACGGGCATCCTCGCCGGGGTGGTTCCGGCGCGGCGGGCGGCGGCGCTTCACCCCGTCGAGGCGTTGCTGAGCCCGTGATCGCCCGCAAGGCGCGTGACCTCCGCGGATGCCCCGAGGTGAATGCGCCACGTGCCCTGACCGAAGAACGCGTCGTCGTGCGAGACCACAAAGACAATCTGACCGGAGCGTGCGAGGCCGGGCAGGATGTCGGTGTAGAATGTCCGGCGAAAGGCCGGGCTCTGGTTGGCCCCGGTTTCATCAAACAGCGCGATGGGCTTGGGGTGGGCAAGCATATAGGCGAGGTCAAGCCTGCGCTGCTGGCCAAAGGACAGCGGATGATCCTGCCAGCGCGCGGGATCATCCCCCAGCACCTCGATCAGCCCCACCTGCATCATGGCGCGCCGCAGCGGCATGGTCAGTTCTTCGGGCCGGGGCATGGGGGACTGGCTGTCGGCGAAGACGCAATTGACCATCGCGCGGCGCTCCTGCAGGTCGAGCAATCCACCATCGCCGAAGCCGCACCCGCCTGCGCTCGGGAAAAGACCGCAAAGCGCCTCCAGCAAGGTGGTTTTCCCGGCGCCGTTCTCTCCGGTGACAAAGACCACGTCGGAGGGCTGGAAACTGGCGGTCAACCCTGTCGTCATCCAGTCGCGCGGGGCCTCTACGGCGGGACGAAACCCGGCGAGGACCAGCGCGCGCGGCTCGGCAAGTGGCACGGGCGCATCGGCACTCACGCCCGGCTGCGCCTTCAACACGGACTTCAGCGTCGTCAAAGCTGACACGCAGGCGCCGGTTGACGAAAACAGCGCCGAGGCCGTCATAAGCGGTGACAAAAGCAGGATGATAAGGATCACGGCGGCGCTGATCAGGTTGCGATCCCACACGCCCGCCCAGGCCGACAGCACCAGCCCAAGTGCGAATCCGGAAATCAGGACATAACTCACGGCCTCGCTCACGCTCATCCCCCAACGCGGGCCGCGCAATTCGGCACGATGATGCCGCGCCTCCAGGTCAAAGCGCTTTCGGATCAGCCCGTCCAGCAGCGGGTTGAGCCGCGTTTCCGGCACGGCAGAGAGCGCGTGGCCCATGGTTTCGCTCCAGCGCTCCCGATGGCTGGCGGCGCGGGTTTCGACCTCCCCTGAAAAGCGGAAACGGCTGCGCAAGGCGAGCGCGAACCCCGCCAGCACAGCCAGCAGCGTGACAAAGACAAAGGGCGCGACAAAGATCAGCGCCGCGATCATGACGATGCTCGACAAGACAGCCGGTACAGCGCTGCGCAACTCGCCAACATAAGTGGCGACCGTATCGACGGACCCATACAGCGCGGCATTGAGCGGCGGCTCCGCCTTCGCCAACTCCTGCGGAGACAGCCCCAGAACCGCACGTTCAATCCGCGCCAGAAGGTGCGCGCGAACGCTCTCGGAAAACCGCATGTAACCTGTGGCCAGCGCGATGCGGAAGGCGGCGATGACGACAAGCAGCAGACCCAAGGCGATGGCGACGTTGCGCGAAAATGTCTCTGGCACAAGGCCCTGCAACGCTTCGGGCAACACTCCGGAGAGGATAGCCAGAACGCTTAGCGTCAGCGCGCTTTCCAGCATCGCGCCCACGGCGGACCCGAACAGCAGCGCCGCAAGGATTGCCTTCTGGCGGGATGTGACAGCGGCTCCCGACATGACGTCAACGCGCGAGGAAATCAGACACACGCCCCATGACGGTGGCGCGCTGATTGCCGTTCGGCGTGTCGAAGGTGTGGCTGGCATCGGGCACGACGACAAGCGTCGAACGCGCGGCGAGGTCATCGGCCCTGCGCGCGGATTCGACCGGAACGCTCTCATCCGCTTCGCCGATGACGATCAGGACACGCTGCTTCAAGCGCTTGAGCAGCGGCCCCGGGTCGGCGTCGAGCACCGAAGACCAATAGCGGTGCGGCAGGCCCATGACCCGATCGGACAGGCTGTCAGGCCGCGCGGCAACCTGATCGAAGGAGGCCCGCATCGCAGCTTCCCGGCCTTGCCGCCTGGCAAGGATCAACAGCTCTTCGCGCTGTGCCAGCCCGCCAGCCCCCAGCAGGACAAGTGCGGGAATCTCAGGATGCGCAGCCGCCAGTTCGACCGCAACAGGCCCGCCCTCGGAGACGCCGATGATAGCCTCGATCGGCGCACCCGTGGCACGTTGCACGATGTCGAGCCCCTTTTGGTTGCGCTCGACCAGTTGCTCGTAAGTGTAATTCTCCCAGAATTCAGGCGGGCAGCTCAAGCCGAGCCCACGTTGCGGAGTCCCCGTCTTTTCAATGCCATGCAGGACAAACGCCTCGTCCAAAGCCTCGACATAGGTTTGCATGTATACCGCCAGGGCGGCGCATCCCGACCCGCCGACGAAATACAGGTGCCGGTTCCCGGGCGTGTCACCGGGCGAAACCGTCACCACGCGGTAGGTCGCGCCATCTGCCTCGTAAGTGACGACATCAGCCGAGGTGCTGAGCGCACCCTGAAGATACGCAGCCTTGCCGCCGCAGGCCGCCACGACAGCCAGCGCAAGAAGTGCCAGCGGTGTACGCAGGTGAAACCACGTCATCGACCGATCCCTTCGAGCAACGACAAAAGCTGACCACCCGGGACGGCTTGCCCCTGCCCCGGGTTCGGATCGCCGAGAAAGACAAGATCTTGCGCCGTGGGGGCACGCAGCCAGCCTTCTTCGACAAGCAGCTCCAGCGCCGCGTCGAAACCGCCAATCCCGTCGGTCAGCCCGATCTCATGCGCCGCGCGCCCGGTCAGCATCCAGCTGTTGGCCAGGGTCTCGAAATCGCCATCGGACATGGCCGGGCGCGCCTTGCGCACAAGGGCCGCGAACTGCGTGTCGAGATCACGCAGCAGCGCCTCGATCTGCGCCGCGTCTCCCTCATCGGGGCGGCGATTGGGAGAGGCAATATCCTTGTAAGCGCGCGACACGAAATTGCGCTGCGCCAAACCGAATTTCTGGCGAAACTCCATGGCGTCCGGCCAGGACAGCATGGCGCCAAACGCACCGATCTGCGCCGAAGCCGGGGCGAACACGCGATCACAGGCCACGGCCACAGCAATCCCTGCCGACAGGCAGCGCTCTTCGATCACACAGATCACCGGCTTGCCGCGCTTGCGGTACAGCCGATCAATCCAGCCGTTGAGCGTTTCGGCGGTGGCCAGCGTGCCGCCTTCGGTGTCGATGGTCACGATCAGGGCGACGTGCGTCTCCGTATCGACCTGCGGCAGCACGTTGTAGAGATCGGTCACAACCGGCGTGTTGAGCGCGATTTCGCCGCGCAGGCGCAGAACGGCCACAACGGGCTCCTCCGGGCCTCTGGCCTCCTCAACGGGCTGCTCAGCCGCGGCCCGTTCCGCGCCATTGTTCCGGCCTGCGGCAAATTTCGACAGCATGTTCATGTTTTGGCTTCCAACAAGAAAGAGTGCTCCACATCTCCGTGCCTCAGACGCTCCAACCACGTCATCCGGCAGGGTGTCTTCTGCACGTGATCGTCAAGGCCGATATCCTTCAGCACCTTTTTCGCGCGGTGAAGAAAGACCTTCGCAGACTTGGGATTCTCGAAATCGGCAAAGAACACCAGGGGACGTGTGCTGCGCCCCGCCTCCTCTTCGAGCATGACGCCGAAGAGCTGCAGGACGATCATCGGATCGCGCGCGCGCAGATCGGAGGCGACGGCCATGTTCGATGTGAAGATCCGTCCGCGCGGGGCGCGAATGACATACATCGCGCCGCGCACCTGCCCCCGGTATTCCGCCACGATGTAATAACCGCCCCTGCGCCGCATCTGGATGCGCACAGAGCGAATCCTGCTGCGGCGGCCCTTGATGTCACGCGATTCATCAAAGAACTGCCGCTCCAGAAGCCGTGCGATTCCCAGCAGGTGCCGCGGCTCGGCAATGCAGACGCGGACAGGATCAACCCGAGCCGCCGGGCTTTCGTCCACCGGCAGCGGGCGGTCCGTCGCACGACCGGACTCCGGGCGATGCAAGACGTCAGGCAACGGTCGCTTCTCCTGCGACAGCCGGTTCCACCTGCTCATGCTCGTCAAAGCTTTCCGCGTAGGACCAACGACGCGGCAACGAGGGCCAGAAGGTCCATTGCTCCGGATGCGCGCGCACCTGTGTTTCCAGCCAACCGTTCATGGCACAGGCCAGCGCAAAGGTACGTTCTGTCTGATCCCCCTCATCCGGCGCGCGCAGTGGCTCCGATATTGTCACGCGATAGCCGCCATCCGCGGTGCGCAACACGATGACAGGCACCAGCGGCAGTTTCATCCGCACGGCGATGCTGGGAATACCCGCCGGGGTCGCGGCTTCGCGCCCCATGAACGGCGCAAGAAACAGCGAAGTGTCCTCGTAGAAATAGTCGATCATCGCAGCCACCGGGCGCCCCTTGCGCACGCGCGAAATGATCTTCGGCCCGACGGAGGGATCGGTCAGTCCGATGACCTCAAGATCCTGCCCGGTCTGGGAACACAGCCGTTCCATGAGCGCATCGCGCCCTTCGGAGTGGAAGCGGCGAATGATCGTCACCGGATCGAACAACCCCGGCATCAGGGCGCCGAGGTAAAAGCTCGCGAAATGCGCCGAGATGATCATGTACGGCTTGCCGCGCAAGGCTTCGAGGATTTCGCGTCCCTCCACCTCCACCCTGTCGATCAGATGACGCTGCACGCGATCCCACTTGCCGTGCATCATGAGGCCCAGGTCGGCGTAGACACCCGCTTGTGCCGCGTCGACCTCCGCTGCCAGCCGTTTTGCCTCGCGGCCGTTGGCAACTCCCGTCGCTTCCATGACATCGGCAACGAAGTCGCAGTCCTTCACCAAACCGAAACGCCCCGCCGTGGACATCGCCCGGCGCAGGGTCTGGAACGGCATCTTGTGCAGCGTGCGCCCGACCGGGGTTTCAAGGAAATCGTAGTAGTTCATGCGGTCTCCAAAACCTTGCGGCTTTCGGAGAAAAACGCGCGCGTTTCCTGGATGACGGACGCGCGGCGGCGTTGCGGCGGGAACCGGGCGTACCAATCCAGCAGCGCGTCGCTTTGGGCCAAACGGCGCAGCAGCGCCTCGTTGATGAACTTCGACGTGGCACAATCCAGCGGATCGACCGCGTTCAGACCACCGCGCGCAAGGCAGGTGCCGCCACATTGGCCAAGCCACGTACAACTGTGGCACCCGGCAAGATTGCGCGACAGGCGCTCGCGCATCTGCCCCGCCGCAGGATGCGCCAAGGCATCCTCCAGGGTCGCCGCAGGGCTCTGCCCCAGCGAAAGCGCCCGATTGTGGATGATGTCACACCCAGAGATCGTGCCCTCCGCGGACACCGACAAAAGACGCGAGCCAGCCCCGCAGCCATTGTTCCCGGGCAGACACATATCAAGCCGCTCTGCCAGCAGGAGATTGTCGAGACGACGCAGGATCGGCTTGATCGCAATGCCGTCGAATTCGCCTTCCTCGATCCCGTCCAGCAGGTCGTCCAGCGCCGCGCAATAGGCTTGCGGCGTCACTTCCATCTGCGGGAACAACGCGCCGCGCCCGTTGAGATCGAACAACGTCGCATCCCATGTGACAAACCCCAGATCCCGCACATGGCGCACCACCTCGCGCAGCACCTTCACGTTGGTTGCCATCACCGTGGTCATGATGCCGGAGTTGTTGACTAGATACTCGCCGTAGCGATCCATACTGCGCTGGAACAGCCGGTAGGTCCCCGATCCGTCGTGCATCACCCGCAACTCGTCATGCAGGCTTTCCCAGCCATCCAGCGAAATGCCAAGACCGAAGTCATGTTTCTGAAGCATTGCAACGATGCGGTCATTCATCACCGACGCATTGGTCTGGGCAAAGCAGCCGATCGTCTTCCCCAGCCTGTCGGCCACGGTCCTCGCGTGCGTCGCGACTTCGTCGAGCGTATCCGTCCGAAGGAAAGGCTCACCTCCGTGAAACAGGAGGTTGAGGTGCGGACCGCTGAGCGCCAGCGCCTCTTCGACCAGCGATGCCATGTGGCCCGCGTCCATATCCGCATCGTCAAACCCGCAGGCATCGTAACAGTGCTTGCAGGCCTCGTTGCAGCGGTTGGTGACCTTGAGGATGATGGTGTCCAGCGTATCGGGTTCGCGGGTCTCGGAGGCAGCGCGATAATCCTCGATCGCCAGCCACAGTTGAGCATGGTCCGGGTCGCTTTCAGGCAAGGTGCCATGACCCTTTTCAGGCATTGCGATCCGCGCTTTCAGGGCTGCGATACGCTCTGCCCCTTCGACAAAGGCAAACCCTCCGCTATGTGGGCAAACCGCCGCGACGGCCTCCCCGGTCAAAGGAACGATCCGAAGAGTTTTGTCGGGTCTGGAAACGCTGAACATGATACCAAAAATCCGTTTTCTCGTCAGGTGTTTGCCCCGAATCCCCCCGGAGCAAACGTTGCTGGCGAAGCCTAGGGCTCAGCAGGTTGCCTTGGTCCAAGAGCACGTCGCCTTGGTCCAGGAGCAGGTTGCCTTGGTCCAGGAGCAGGTCGCTTTGGTCCAGGATGCGGCAGCCTGAACGCCCTGAGTTTTCGACACGGGGGTCGAGATACGCAGGGTCTTCAGAGCGCCGTCGGTGCCCGCGCGGATGACGCGGACAGGCTTCGCTTCAACGGAAGTGGTCGTCATGATCAGTTCTCACCTATTTAACACACGTTTAGCGGTATACGTTACCGCAGCGTCAGCCTTATTAACGAATCGTTAAGGTTGCAAGACACCGCATGATGCAATCTTGAGATTCATTTTACGCCTTTTGAGGGAGTCCATATTTTATTGACATCCTATAGCGATAAATGGGTGATGAAATTTCAGTCACAGTTAACGATTGGCTGAAAATCTTCGGTCTCGACGCCAATCGCGAAACATGTGTCCGCCTGTCGCTGCGCGGACGGAGGCACCTGAGCGTGGATCGGAAAAAAGGGCAGCATCCTTGCTCAGCGTCAGTCCGTCGAGGATCGCATGGACCGGATGCAGTGGATGCCCCGTTCCACGGCAAGACTTCACCACGACCTTTACGCAACGGCTGGTCTTGGCTTTGTCACGCAAATCGTGGTGTGCGCTACTCCCGGTCTCTTTGGACCTGTCACCTTTCAGCGCCGCCCCGAAGAGATATCACCAAGCATCTGATTTTATAAAAATAAACTCACACCCAGTGGGCTGGCGGAGGCTCAGGGATTCGAACCCTGGGGACGCTCTCACGCCCAACGGTTTTCAAGACCGCCGCAATCGACCACTCTGCCAAACCTCCGGTCGGGGCACTCCTAGCGCCCCGTTTGCGATTCTGAAAGCACTCCCACAGGGGTTTTTCCGCGCACCCGCGTTTGCAGGCTTCCCATGACGCACGCAAAACGTTAATCTCACTGACAAAACGGGCCGTCAGAGCCCATCCCGAGGCAGCAAAACCAAGATCATGACCGGAAAATCCGGCGTGGCGCCGTCCATGATGCGGCAAAAGAAGGCAAGAGGCACGAGATGAGCGGTAAATTTCCCAAAGGCAGGATTCTGCGCGCCCCCCTGTTCCTGGGCGCCCTGATGATGTTGTCGGCCTGCGCCGACGGCCAGATGCCGGGGTTCCTCCAGCCAAAAGGCGAAGGCGAGGAAGTCACCCGCGCCGCCAGTGGGTTGGGCAGCGCCCGCACCACGGAACGCGATGTCGAAGCGCCCGAAATCTTCAATGCCAAGGAAGCCGGTCTTTGGGACGGCCGCCCCTCGCTGGGCGGGGTCTGGGTCGCACATCCCGACGTCAAGGAACCCGAACGCGCCATCATCCGCAACACGGCGAACGGCCAATACGTGATCGGCGCATTGTTCCGCAAGGAACGCGCAACCCCCGGCCCGCGCCTGCAGGTGTCTTCGGATGCCGCGGCGGCGCTCGGCATGCTGGCCGGTGCGCCGGCGAACCTTGATGTCGTGGCGCTCCGCCGTGAGGAAGTGGCCGTCGCGCCCGAAGCCGCGGCCATGCCGAGTGACGAGATGCCGGTCGGCGACATGGCGACGACCGCCCTGCCCGCCTCGCCCGAGGTAAGCGAGGGCACGCTGGATCCGGTGCTCGACGGCGCGGCCAAGGCGCTGGCTCCCGCCGCCCCCGCCCCGGCTGCCGCGTCCAAGCCCGTGCAGACAGCAGCCCTTGCACCGGTAGCCGCCGCTCCGAAGCCCGCGGCACCGAAACCCGCCTCCTCGAAGCTGGCGAAACCCTACCTGCAGATCGGCATCTTCTCGGTCGAGCAGAATGCCCGCAACACCGCGACCGCCATGCGGCAAGTGGGCCTTGTGCCGACGGTCAAGCCCGGCAACTCCAAGGACAAGCCCTTCTGGCGCGTCGTCGTGGGCCCTGCCCAGACCGCCGAGGAACGCGCCACGCTGCTCAAGACGATCAAGGGCAACGGTTTCGAGGACGCCTACGCCGTCACCGACTGACCCCGTCCGCGTCACGACCAGTTCGCAATCGAAAAGCCGCGCCCGGATCCTCCGGCGCGGCTTTTTCCTTCGCTGTCAGCTGCCCGGAGGTCCGGCAACAATAACCTGACTGTCACGCAGACCGCATTGCCAGCGGCAGGGTAAACCAAAAGGTCGTCCCCTCGCCTCGCAGGCTGGTGTAGGTGATCCGCCCCCCGTAAGTCTCCACCGTCTTGCGCACGATCGCGAGCCCCGCGCCGGTGCCGCCGCCAAAGGCCTCCGCACCGGAAAGACGCGTGAAGATGCGAAACGGCCAGTCCGGATCGCTGGCGTCGATGCCGATGCCATTATCCTCCACACTGAACACATCCTCCCAGATCTTGCCCGCGACCTCGGCCTGGTCGTGAAAGCGGATTCTGGCGATTGGCTTCCCGGAGTTGTTGTATTTCAGTGCATTCGTCACAAGGTTGCGAAAGATGCTTTGCACCGCCGACAGGTTGGCGTGCAGCGGCGGCAAATCCGTTTCGATCACGACCCTTCCAAAGCGTTCGTTCAGGAACTCCCGCATATCGTCCTGCAAATCCCCCAACATCTCGATCAGATCGATCACCTCTCCGACCTCGGCGTTGTGCCCGATGCGAGAGTAGGCCAGCACGTCTTCCATCAAGGCCTCGACCCGGCGGCACAGGTCCGAAATCCTGATGGCCCGTTTCTCGACAGTGGGCGACAGGGGTTCACGCCGCATGAAGGCCGCGTTGATCGAAATGCCGCGGATCGGCTCCTGCAAATCATGCGACACGATGTAGGCAAAATCCTCCAGCGCCCGGTTGACGTGCCGCAATTCCGCGTTGGCCTCGGCCAGGGCGCTGCGTGCCAACTGCACGTCCGACATGTCCCGATTGGTCTCCAGCACCACGGTCTGGCCCTCCAGCCGCAGCAACTGCTGACGCGAGGTGACGTCGACGCGCCTCCCCGCTCTGGTGCGCTGTACCAGCGACCCGGTCCACTCCGGCGCCGCGTCGAGGTTCGCCCGGATCTGTGCCCAACGCGCCTTGTCCGTATACAGCACATCGCCGACGTCTTGCCCGATCACCTCGATGCGCCGATGCCCGTACAGCAGTTCAGCGCCACGGTTCCAACTGAGGATCTTGCCGGTCTCATCGTAGGTCAGGATCGCGTCATGGCTCTGGTCGATCAGCCGCGCGCGCAGTTCCGCTTCGCGCATGGCTTCAAGGGCGTCCTGCGTGCGCTCCACTTCCTCGCGGGCACGCATTGCCGCCGTCAGGTCGTTATGCGCGCCAAGCATCCGGATGGCCTTGCCCTGGGCATCGCGCAGCGCGATCCCCCGGCAACGCACCCAGACCGTCGATCCATTCACATGACGATAGCGCACGATCTGGTCATAGGGATGGGAAGGGTCGGCGACATGTTTCTGAAAGTTGTCCACCGCGACGGCCAGATCGTCGGCAAAGATGATGTCCTGCCACTCCGCCGGATCATGCCGCTTGGTTGCGGGGTCGATGCCGAAAAGCCGCCAGAACTCCGGGCTCATCCACTCGTTTTCGGGCTTCTCCAGATCCCAGTACCACAGCCCGTCCAGCGACCCTTTCTGAAGAAAGTCCCACATGCTGAGGTCATGCTGCATCCGGTCTTCCAACTCGGCCTGCAGGTAGTTCTTCTCACCGTCGCCGGTCGTCATGTCGAAACCGTTCCCCCGCATGTCCGGGCAAGCTTCGCACGGCGGCGACGGGGTTAGCAATGCCGCAACGCAGGGTATAATCGGCACGAAGCTGGGCACTCTCTGACGGATCGTCCACGAAATGCGGCGCAAACTGTATGAAATCAGTTCCACGTGATCGTCATGCCAACGCCCCGGCGATCTCTCGCCTGTGCCGGGTGACACCTGCCGCCACTTGAGCGATAAACGTAAACGAGCAGAATCGACATGGACCAGAGGCTTCGCAATGACCCGCACCATGACCAGCATCCCCCGCCTTCTGGCGTCCGCCGCCCTCATGGCGCTGATGGCCACCGGAGCACAGGCCTTCGACACAAAGGCCCGCGCGGCCTTTGTCGTGGATATGACCACCGGCACCGTTCTTCTGAACAAGAATGCCGACGAGGCACTGCCGCCTGCCTCCATGTCCAAGCTCATGACGCTGTATATCGCCTTCGAGGCGATCCGCGATGGTCGCCTGACGCTGGAGGAACGCCTGCCCGTGTCCCAGCATGCCATGTCCTACGGCGGCTCCACCATGTTCCTGAACACGCAGGACCGTGTCGCCGTCTCCGACCTGCTGCGCGGCGTGATTGTCCTTTCCGGCAATGACGCCTGCGCCGTTCTGGCCGAGGCGCTGTCTCCGGACGGCACCGAGCAGGGTTTTGCCCGCCTGATGACCCAGCGCGCGCAGCAGTTGGGCATGACCTCCTCGTCCTTCAAGAACGCGTCGGGCTGGCCCGCGGCTGGCCATGTCATGTCCATGCGCGACCTGACGCTGCTCGCGACCCATATCATCAAGGACTTCCCCGAATTCTACCCGATCTTCTCCGAGAGGAAGTTCGAATTCGACGGTCGCGCGCCCTCCAATGTGACGAACCGCAACCCGCTTCTGTCGCTGAACATTGGCGCCGACGGGCTGAAGACCGGCCATACCCAGGAAGCGGGCTACGGTCTCGTCGGCTCCGCCAAGAACGACGAACGCCGGGTGATCTTTGCCATCACCGGCCTCGACAGTTCCGCCGACCGGGCCGAACAGTCCGAGGCCATCGTCAACTGGGCCTTCCGCCAGTTCGCCGAACAGACCATCGTCAAGCAGGGCCAGCCGATCACGCAGGCCGAACTCTGGCTCGGAGCCGAGGAGGCCGTGGATCTCGTCTCCGAAAAGGACATCACCCTGCTGCTGCCGACCATGACGGCGGGCGGCGTTCAGGCCGAGGTCGTCTACACCGGCCCGATCGAGGCCCCGGTGCGCAAGGGCCAGCGCCTTGCCGAACTCATCATCCAGCCCGAGGGCCTGCCGGAAACCCGCGTGCCCCTCGTCGCCGCCAAGGACGTGGACGCGGGCGGCTTCGTCGACCGCATGATGACCGTTTCTGCCGTGCTCCTGAAGCGCTTCGCCACCCAGCCCGCCCCTGCAGAGGCGCAAGAGGCCTCGTGACGACCGGACTGTTTCTTTCCTTCGAGGGCATCGACGGCTCGGGCAAGTCGACCCAGGCCCGCATGCTGGCCGACCGCCTGCGCGCCGAGGGCCGCGACGTGATCCTGACCCGCGAACCGGGCGGCAGTCCGGGGGCCGAGGAAATCCGCGCGCTGGTCTTGCAGGGCGACCCGGACCGCTGGTCGCCGGAAACCGAGCTTCTGCTTTTTACCGCCGCGCGTCGAGACCACCTGGAACGCACCATCCGCCCCGCGCTGGCCGCCGGAAAGGTCGTGATCTGCGACCGCTTCGCCGACAGCACCCGCATGTATCAGGGCCGCCAAGGCCTGCGCGCCACCGTGGACCAGTTGCATGACCTCATGATCGGCACGGAACCGCACCTGACGATCCTCATCGACATGGACCCCGTTGCCGCCCTTGGCCGCGCCAAGGCCCGTGCCACCGTCGAGGAGCGCTTCGAGGACTTCGGCCTCGACCTGCAACAACAGATGCGCGCGGACTTCCTTGCCTTGTCGCGGGAGTTTTCCGCACGAATCCGCGTCATCGACGGCAATCGCGCGCCGGAAACGGTCGCTGACGATGTTTACGCCACGGCCATCCGACAACTGGACCACGCCCATGGCTGAGACCGAAGCCCCGGAACCAGACCGCATCGACGGTGCCCCGCATCCACGGGAAACACTGCATCTTTTCGGGCAGAAACAGGCCGAACAGGACTTCCTGACGGCCTACAACGCCGACCGCCTGCACCACGCCTGGCTCATCACCGGCCCGCGCGGCACCGGCAAGGCGACGCTCGCCTGGCGCATCGCCCGCTTCCTGCTGGCCACCCCGCCCGCCGATGACGGCGGCCTCTTCGGCGCACCTCCGCCCCCCGTTACGCTGGACGTCGACCCGGACCACCCGGTCTCCCGCCGCCTCGTCGCGCGCTCGGAACCCGGCCTCTTCCTGCTGCGTCGTGGCGGCGCGGGCAGCACCGATTCCGAGCGGCAGAAGAACTACGAGGACGGCAAGTTCTCCGACCTCATCCGCGTGGACGAGGTCCGCAAGCTGGCGCATTTCTTCTCCATGTCCTCCGCAGACGGCGGCCGCCGCGTGGTCATCGTCGACGCCGCGGACGAGATGAACCCGCAGGCCGCAAATGCGCTCCTGAAGATGCTCGAGGAACCGCCCGCCCGCGCCACCCTCCTGCTCATCAGCCATCAACCCGCCCGCCTGCTCCCCACGATCAAGAGCCGCTGCCGCACCCTGCGCGTGGACGCCCTCGATCACGACGACATGGCCGCCGCCCTGCAACAGGCCCAGATCGACATTCCGCCCGCCGAGGCGGAAGCGCTCAACATGCTGGCCGAAGGCTCCGTCGGCACCGCCATCCGCCTGCACCAGCAGGACGGCCTCGCCCTCTACCGCCAGATCCTCAACGTGCTGGGCACCCTGCCCCGCCTCGACCGCAGCGCCCTGCTGACCCTCGCCGACAGCTGCGCCGCCAGGGGCCGCGAGGACCGACTCGCCCTGACCCTCACCCTCACCGACCGTATCGCCGCACGCCTCGCGCGCACCGGAGTCATGGGCCATCCGCCTGCCGAGATCGTCCCCGGCGAGGCGCAAACCCTCAGCCGCCTCTCCCCCGACCCGGCCCATGGTCGCGCCTGGGCGCAGGCGATTCAGGACGCAGGCGACCGCGCCCGCCACGCCCGAGCGGTGAACATCGACCCAGCCATGGTGATCACCGACCTCTTCCTGCATCTGCAGGCCGCTTGAACAAAAAGCAAAGGGCCGGACAAACGGCCCGGCCCCTGCTTCTTCTTGGTCCAAATACTCGACAACGCAACGCAGCCGCGCGCTCAGACGATGCCGCCTTGGATCAACCGGTCCGCCAGTGCCGCATAGGCCTGCGACATGCTGCTCTCGCTCAGCGCCACCGGGACGCCTGCGTCCCCCGCCATCCGCGTTTCCAGATCAATCGGCAGCTGCGCCAAGAGGGGCACGCCCAGCCGCTCAGCCTCGGCCTGCACTCCGCCCTGCCCAAAGATATGGCTGTCCTTGCCGCAATGCGGACAGGTGAACACGGCCATGTTCTCGATCAGCCCCAGCACGGGCACCTTCAATGTCATGAAGGCATCGAGCGCCTTCTTGGCGTCGATCAGCGCCACGTCCTGCGGCGTCGACACCACGATGGCCCCGGCCAGCGGCGCCTTCTGGCCCAGCGTCAACTGCACGTCGCCCGTGCCCGGCGGCAGGTCGATCAGCAGCACGTCCAGCTCGCCCCAGTTCACCTGCATCATCATTTGTTGCAACGCACCCATCAGCATCGGCCCGCGCCAGATCACCGCCTTGTCCTCGGGCAGCATCGCGCCCACCGACATCAGCGTCACGCCATGCGCGTGCAGCGGCTCGATCATCTTGCCATCGGGCGAGGCCGGACGTTTCGACGTCCCGAACATGCGCGGCTGCGACGGCCCGTGTATGTCCGCATCCAGCAAGCCGACCTTCTTGCCCGCCCGCGCCAGCGCCACCGCGAGATTCGACGACACGGTGGATTTCCCCACACCGCCCTTGCCCGATCCGATGGCGATCATGGTCTTCACCCCGGCCGGGCGCATGGGCTCCGCCTGAGGTTTCATGTGCCCGCCCATCTTCAGCGAGGGCGCGGGCGGAGCGGAATGCGCGGTTACCGCCACGCTGACCGTAGTGACTCCCGGCAGGGACAGCAGCGATTCCTCCGCCGCCTTGCGCACGGGTTCCATGGCGCGGGCGACCTCGGCATCGGGCGCTTCGATGACGAAACGCACCGCGCCACCGTCCACCGTCAGCGCGCGGATCATGTCTTCGGACACCAGAGTCCCGCCGCCCGGGATCTTTACGCGCGCCAATATTGATTCGACTTCCGTCTTTACGTCCACCACTGCTCCTGCCTTTCCGAAATTCCCCTTAACGGTCTAATTGCCCTTAGGTTCGCACAACTTAGACCGTCCATTTCGCACAATTTCCGTGCCAATACCTGCATATCCCCGTCATCTTCCATGCACTTGCTGCATGGCAGCATTGCCGATGCGGTCATTGTGCAGTCGCAGCATTTGCTCCATCTTTGGATCAACGGCGGCGCTAACAGCCGCGAACGACACAGCAGCCAATGAGGCACGGAACCATGGCACACGCAACCGAGTTCAACACGCAGTCCCAACCCGCACTGGGCGGCTTCTCCGGCCTGGTCGCAGCGTTCAACGCACGCCGCGCCCGCCGCAAGGTTTTCAACCAGACCTTCCGCGAGCTGTCGGCCCTGTCGAACCGCGACCTGGCGGACTTGGGTCTGAGCCGCGGTGAAATCCGCCGCGTCGCCTACCAGGCGGCCAACGAGATCTGAATACGGACCGGGGCACTCCTCCTCCCGCCCCTTCCGTTCTAGGCGGTGCATCCTCTCCTCCTCCCTGGATGCACCGCCACGAAATACCGCCCCGATCGGGGCAGACATGCCGGACCCCTCTCCTCCTCCCTGGGGTTTCCGACATCAGCGACGGTGCCTCTCCTCCTCCCTGGCACCGTCGCGCACCAGACAACGGCCCCCGATGGGCCAGACATGCCGAGCCCCTCTCCTCCCTGGGGCCTCGACATCAGAGACGGCGCCTCTCCTCCTCCCTGGCGCCGTCTCGACCAGATACCGGCCTCCCGATGAGGCCAGACATGCCGGACCCCTCTCCTCCTCCCTGGGGTTTCCGACATCAGCGACGGTGCCTCTCCTCCTCCCTGGCACCGTCGCGCTTCAGATACGGTTCGAGGCCCCTCTCCTCCTCCCTGGGGCGCTCGTTTACTTGGCCCGCGATGTTCATCATCGCGGGCTACTTTCATTCCAGGTTTCATTCCAAGGCAGGCGCATCCGCAGGATGCCCCCCCTTGCGCAGGGATCGCCGGGGTGGGCGGGCCGCCTTTGCCCGGCACGGGCAAACAGGTACGCGCCCCGGTCCCCGCCAAAGCCCTCCACACCCTTCCCCTTCCCGCCCCCTTTCGCTAAGGACGATCCAAACGAAAGAGGTCCCGATCATGCCGCTGGAAAAGACATTCAATGCCGCCGAGGCCGAACCGCGCCTCACGCAGACATGGCTCGACGCCAAGGCTTTTGCCGCAGGGGCGAACAAGTCGCGCGACGAGAGCTTCACCATCATGCTGCCGCCGCCCAACGTCACCGGCGCACTGCACGTGGGCCACGCCTTCAACCACACCCTGATGGACATCCTCACCCGCTGGCACCGCATGCGCGGCTTCGACACGCTCTGGCAGCCGGGACAGGACCACGCGGGCATCGCGACCCAGCTTCAGGTCGAGAAAAAGCTGAAGGCCGAGAAGGGCCTGAAGCGCACCGACATGAGCCGCGCCGACTTCCTCGGCCACGTCTGGGACTGGAAAACGCAATACGGCAACACGATCATCGAGCAGATGCACCGCCTGGGCAGCAGCTGCGACTGGGACCGGAACGCCTTCACCATGTCCGGCGCCCCCGGTGCCCCCGAGACCGACGCCAAGGGCAACTTCCACGATGCCGTGATCAAGGTCTTCGTCGACATGTACGACAAGGGCCTGATCTATCGCGGCAAGCGCCTCGTGAACTGGGACCCGCATTTCGAAACCGCCATCTCCGATCTCGAGGTCGAGAACGTCGAGGTCGCGGGCCACATGTGGCACTTCAAGTACCCGCTGGCGAATGGCGTGACCTACACCTACGAGGAGAAGGACGAGGACGGGACCGTCATCTTCTCCGAAGAACGCGATTACATCTCCATCGCCACCACCCGCCCCGAGACCATGCTGGGTGACGGGGCCGTGGCCGTGCATCCGTCCGATGAACGTTATGCGCCGATCGTGGGCAAGCTCTGCGAAATCCCCGTGGGGCCGAAGGAACACCGCCGCCTGATCCCGATCATCACCGACGAATACCCGGACCCGACCTTCGGCTCCGGCGCGGTGAAGATCACCGGCGCACATGACTTCAACGACTACCAGGTGGCCAAGCGCGGCGGCATCCCCATGTACCGCCTGATGGACGTGCGCGGTGCGATGCGCGCGGACGGCGCGCCCTACGCCGAGGCGGCGCAGATCGCCATGGAGGTTGCGCAGGGCAAGCGTACCCTGACCGAGGCCGAGACCGACCTCGTGAACCTCGTCCCCGACGACCTGCGCGGCCTCGACCGCATGGAGGCGCGCGCCAAGGTGGTCGAACAGATCGTCGCCGACGGCCTCGCCGTGATGACCGAGGCCACCGACCCGCGCCTCGGCGCCGCTGCGGTGAAGGCGCCGCTGGAACCCTCCGAGGGTGGCGAGATGCGCACCGAGGAGGACCAGCTTGTGCCCCTGATCGAGGCCAAGCCGATCATGCAGCCCTTCGGCGACCGCTCCAAGGTGGTGATCGAGCCGATGCTCACCGACCAGTGGTTCGTGGATGCGGAAAAGGTCGTGGGCCCGGCGCTCGACGCCGTGCGCTCCGGCCGCATCAAGATCATGCCCGAGAGCGGCGAGAAGACCTATTACCACTGGCTCGAGAACATCGAACCCTGGTGCATCTCGCGCCAGCTGTGGTGGGGCCACCAGATCCCCGTGTGGTACATCCCCGGCGAGGAAGACTGGTTCCCGGTCTGCGCCGCGACCGAGGAAGAGGCCATCGCCAAGGCCCTCGCCATGTCGCCCGAGGGCACGGAGTTCCGCGTCGTAGCCGACGCCTTCGAGGCGGGTGAAGTGCTCAAAGGCGTGCGCGACGCGCTGGACGTGGGCGACGAGGGCACCATCCGCACCTTTGACGCCCCCATGCAGCTGCCGATCTTCCGCGATCCGGACGTGCTGGATACGTGGTTCTCGTCGGGCCTCTGGCCCATCGGCACGTTGGGCTGGCCCGAGGACACGCCCGAGATGCAGAAGTACTTCCCCACGGATGTGCTCATCACCGGGTCGGACATCCTGTTCTTCTGGGTCGCGCGCATGATCATGATGCAACTGGCCGTGGTGGACGAGATCCCCTTCCACACCGTCTACCTGCACCAGCTCGTCCGCGACGAGAAGGGCAAGAAGATGTCCAAGACCACCGGCAACGTCATCGACCCGCTGGAAGTGGTGAACGAATACGGCGCTGACGCGCTGCGCTTCAACAATGCCTCGATGGCCTCCATCGGCGGCGTGCTGAAGATGTCCATGGACCGCATCGCGGGCTACCGCAACTTCGGCACAAAGCTGTGGAACGCCTGCCGCTTTGCCGAAATGAACGATGTGTTCACCCACCACGAGACCGCCAATGACGGTGCCTGGGTCGTCCCGGCGCAGCAGACGGTGAACAAGTGGATCATCGGCGAAACCGCCCGCGTGCGCGAGGCGGTGGATGCCGCGCTGACCGAATACCGCTTCAACGACGCGGCCAGCGCGCTTTATGCCTTTGTCTGGGGCAAGGTCTGCGACTGGTACGTGGAATTCTCCAAGCCGCTGTTCGCGTCCCAGGACGAGGGCGTCGTGGGCGAGACCCGTCGCACCATGGCCTGGGTTCTGGACCAGTGCCTCATCATGCTGCACCCGATCATGCCCTTCATCACCGAAGAGCTCTGGGGCACGCTGGGCACGCGCCAGACGCTGCTGGTTCACGCCGCATGGCCGGTCTACGACGCCTCGGTGGCCGACGCCGCTGCCGACCGCGAGATGTCCTGGGTGATCGGCCTGATCGAGGGGGTGCGTTCCGCCCGCGCCCAGATGCATGTGCCGGCGGGTCTGTACGTGCCGATGCTGGTCACGGGCCTTGGCGACGAGGAACGCGGCGCTTGGGAGCGTAACGAAGTGCTGATCAAGCGCCTCGCCCGCATCGAGGGCCTGACAGAGGTCGAGGCCTTCCCCAAGGGCTGCGTGACGATCCCCGTGGGCGCGGCGACCTTTGGCCTGCCGCTGGCGGACATCATCGACGTGGCCGAGGAAAAGGCGCGGCTGGAGAAGACCTTGGGCAAGCTCGCCAAGGAGCTGGGCGGCCTGCGCGGCCGTCTGAACAACCCCAAGTTCATCGAATCGGCCCCCGACGAGGTGGTCGAGGAGGCCCGCGCCAACCTCGCCGAGCGCGAGAGCGACGAGACCAAGCTGAAGGACGCGGGGGGGGGCGGGGCGGTTTGGGGTGTGGGGTTGTTATTCGGGGGGTGGGGGGCCGCTGACGCGGCCCGACCCGCGCGCGCCCTGCGGGCGCGCGCCAATTGTTCATCTCATGCCCTTGGGATTGCCACCGCGACACCTCAGCGGCCAAGGTGAACGCGCCGTTTACGCGATCGGGCCTCTGTCCAGACAAGCAAACTATGGTTTGTCGTGCTTCGCACGACAGGTGGGGGCTCTGCCCCCACACCCCCGAGGGTATTTGGATCAAGATGAAGGAGAAGGGCGGCTCTGTGGTGATATGTGTTACTTTGCGCGTCAGCCGCGCCAGAAGCGTACTGTGAACAGGGCGTAGACGGCGAGGACTTCGAGGCGGCCCACCAGCATCGCGAAGGAGAGCACCCATTTCGCAGGGTCCGACAGGCCAGCGAAGTTGCCCGCCGGGCCGATCTGGTCCCCCAGCCCCGGGCCGATGTTGCCAAGTGCCGTGGCCGCGCCGGAGACCGCGGTGATGAAGTCCAGCCCCATCATGCCCAGCACCACGGAGAACAATCCCAGCGAGACCACGAAGAAGACGAAGAAGCTCATGACCGAGCTCAGGACGTCCTGCCCCACCGGGCGGCCGTCGTAGCGCGGCACGAAGACGCCATGCGGCGAACGGATGCGCCGCAGCTGGACCTTCACCGAGGCAAACAGCAGCTGGTAGCGGAAGATCTTGACCGAGCAGGCGGTCGAGCCGGCGCAGCCTCCGATCAGGCCGATGAAGAAGAACAGCGCGATCAGGAAGTTGCCCCAGCCCATGTAGTCGACCGAGGCATAGCCCGTCCCCGAGATGATCGAGGAGATGTTGAACAGCGCCTCGCGCACGGCCTGTTCGGGGTGGTGCGGGAAGATCCACAGCAGCGTGATGGAGGTCACCAGCACCAGCATGGCGATGGTGCCAAGGAAGGCGCGGACCTGGCTGTCGCGCAGCAGTGCCGTCTCGTTGCCGTTCAGCATCTGGACGTAGCGCACGAAGGGCAGTGCCGCGAGAATCATGAAAACCGAGGCCACGTATTCCGCGGGACCCGAGAACGTGCCGAAGCTGGCGTCGTAATTGGCGAAACCGCCCGTGGATACGGTGGTCATGGCGTGCACCGTGGCGTCGAAGGCGTTCATCCCCGTGACGATGTAGCAGACCGCGCAGATCAGCGTGAGCGAGATGTAGATGGTCGAGATGGAGGACGAGATCTGCGTGGCGCGGGGCAGGATCTTGCCCATGGTGTCAAAGGCTTCGGAACGGAAGATCTGCATGCCGCCGACCCGCAGTTCAGGCAGGAAAACCATGGCCACCACGATGATTCCCACCCCGCCCAGCCATTGCAGCAGCCCGCGCCACAAGAGCAAGCCCTTGGGCAGGGTGTCCAGTCCGGAGAAGACCGTGGAGCCTGTGGTGGTCATGCCCGACATCGCCTCGAAATAGGCGTCGGTGTAGCTGGCATCCGTCGCGCCAAAGACGAAGGGCAGCGCGCCGAACACCGGCAGTGCCACCCAGACGCCCGTGGTCAGCAGGAAGGTCTGTTGCAGCGTCAGCCCCTCGCCCACCGCGTTGGAGCAGGCCAGCGCCACCAGCCCGCCCGCGAGGATCGTGATGATGCCGCTTTCGAGGAAGACATGCCATTCGCCCCGGCCCTCGGCGAGGTCCACCAGCATCGGCAGCATCATGCATCCGCCCAGGGCGGCGACCAGCAGGCCGATGACATAGGCGACGGGACGGATATCGAACATGAGGCCGAGCCTTGGCGGCGCGGCCCGGTGCTGTCAAGCGATCATGCGGCAGGGGTAGCGACGGGCTGTGTCGGCGTGGCCAGAGCGTGGCATGGGGGTGGCATGGAGCGTGACATGGAGCTTGGTCCGGATGCCCGAGTTGCGGATTGCGGGGGCAAATTGCCGGCTGACAATTTAACCAATCTGCGCGATTGCGGGGGCAAATACACGCCTAGGCGGCAAGCAAGTCACGGAACACATGCGGCAGGATCTGATCCCGCGTCAGACCGATGTCGGCCAGTTCGTGATCCGTCCGGACCTCCAGTTCGATGATCTCCCTCAGGCGGGATCGCCGCAGGGAGGATGGATTGAAGCCCAGCCCCCGCTCGACAAAAAACGTGTCGATCCTGCGGTTCAGAGATGTGTGGCCCATGCGGAGTTGGACATTGTCGCGCGTCATACCCGGAAACCTCGTGTTGTGTCGGTTTCCTCCCATCACGAGAAAGCCTGCCACGAATATCGTGACAGGCCCGTTAACATTTCCGTAGATCGGCGGACTTTCGTGGGCTTGCCTGAGAAAGCAGCGCCCTTTCCCGTGACCGCCTGCCGGTTCAGCCCGCCTTGTCAGGCTCCCGAGCCCCCGGTGAGGCGCCCCGTCAGCCGACGTGGAACAGGCTGGCGAAGAGTTTGGGGTCGAGGCTGTCCTGCGCAAAGCGCGTGCCTTCGGTCAGGACAGACACCGCGTCATGCGAATGCAGGCTCTCCTGATGGCTCGCCACGACGCGGAAATCGCCAATGCGCGGATCGGCCTGCAACTGCTCGGCAAAGAGCCGCGCCGCATCCTCGACAAAGATCGGGTTGGCGGCGTTGAGTTCGGCAAAGGCCTGTTCGTCCTCGCGTTTCACCATGACCTGCGTTTCGGTCGGCACGGCGCGGCGGCACATGTCGATCAGGTCCTCGAACCACAGGCAATCGCCGGGGCGCACCTCGGCCGACAGGCGCGCGACGGAGCGCTGCGAGTGCGGCGTCGCCAGCTGGCCGCGTTCGCGGCGGGCATGCTCGGACAGTTCCAGCGAACACGGGCAGGTCGAGGAATAGACATAGTCGAGGTGCAGGATCTTCACCCGCTCGCCGTCCTTGTCCACCAGTTCCAGCGCGATGTCGTAATACTGGTAGCCCATCAGGCCCGAACGCAGGCTCTCGACCTTCAGCGGAAAGCGGAAGGACATGTTGATGCGCGCGTCAAAGCTGTCGAGGTCGGCCTTGTAGTCGTCCAGCGCCGCTTCGATCGTCTCGAAACTGAAGGTCTTGTCCGCATGGACATAGAAGGACCGCATGATGCGGCTCATGTTGATGCCCTTCTTGTCGGCATCTAGGCTGACGGTGCCGGTGACCGAGGTCTCCAGCGTCAGGTCGCCATTGTCGCGGGTATGATAGCGCAGCGGCAGGCGGAAGTTCGAGATGCCGACGTGCTGGATCACGCGGTTTGCGCCCCGGATCAGCGAGGACGGACCGTTTTGCAGGTCGGGCATGCGCGCCTTGTAATCGGCATCGACGGTGAAGCCTTCGGGGTAGTCGCGGGCCAGCACCGGGTATGCATCCGGCAACGCGTCGGGCGCGAGGCGCGCCAGCACGGGGTCCAGCTGCTCGATCTCGGCCTCGTGGGCCTGCCCGGCCCAGCGCTTCAGCAGCGCGAGCGCCTGTTCGGCCTCGTCGCGGCTGGGTTTGCGGTCGATTTCCGGCGTATGCACGTTCATGAGGGAGCCCCCCTTACCCTGTACCCCTGCCGCCTAACATATGTGCAGGCGGCAGGATTTCAAATTTCAGGTAGTCTACGCGCGAACCCGCCGTTCGGATCAACTTTTTCCGACGCTCATGGTCCTTTCCGCGCCGGACAGGCGCATGGGGATTTTGGATCGCCGTCGGGCGCTCAGGCGTTTTCCAGCGCCTGCATGAGGTCCGCCAGAAGGTCGTCCGGGTCTTCGAGGCCCACCGACAGCCGCACAAGCCCCGGTGTAATCCCGAGAATGTCCTTCTGCTCTTGCGGGACGCGCTGGTGCGTGGTGAAGGCGGGCGGGGTCACGATGGATTTCGAATCGGCGAAGTTGTTCGAGATCGAGAAGATCCGCAGCGCGTTCATGAAGGCAAAGCTGGCCTCGCGCCCACCCGCGATGTCGAAGGCCAGCACGGTGCCGCCCGATTCGGCCTGCTGCATGGCCACCGCGTGCTGCGGGTGGCTGGGCAGACCGGGATAGCTGACGCGGCTCACCTTGGGGTGCTTTTCCAGCTCGGCTGCGATACGCAGCGCACCGGCCGCCTGCGCGCGGACCCGCAGGTCCAGCGTGTCGAGCGATTTCAGATGCACCCACGCGCTGAACGGGTTCAGTGCCGCGCCGGTGTGTTTCATGTAGGTCTCGATGGAGCCGCGGATGGTCTCGCGGTCACCGCAGACCACGCCGCCCAGCATCCGCCCCTGCCCGTCCACGTGCTTGGTGGTGGAGATGACGCAGATGTCCGCGCCACAGGCCGACGCGTAGGAGAAGATCGGCGTCGCCATGGCGTCGTCGACGACAACCTTGGCGCCGTTGCGATGGGCGACGTCCACCACATGCTTCAGGTCGATGACCTCCAGCGTCGGGTTGGAGATCGCCTCGAGGAAGACCAGCGCAGTGTCGGGGCGGATCGCCGCCTCCCACGCTGCATTGTCGGTGCCGTCCACCAGCGTGATCTCGACCCCGAAACGCGCCAGCACGTTTTCCAGCACATAGAGGCACGACCCAAAGAGCGCGCGCGAGGACACAACGTGATCGCCCGCCTTCAGGAGCGCCATGAGCGCGCCGTTCACCGCCGCCATGCCCGACGCCGTGGCAAAGGCATCCTCGTAGCCGCAAATCGCCGCCATGCGGTCCTCGAACATGCGCACGGTGGGGTTGCCGTAGCGGGCGTAGATGAACTCGTCCTCACCAGCCTTGATGAAGCGCTGCTCGGCGGCTTCGGCGGTGTCGTAGACGAACCCCTGGGTGAGAAAGAGCGCCTCGCTCACCTCGCCATACTGCGAACGGCGGGTGCCGCCATGGACCAGCGTCGTGCGTTTGCCCGGTTTCTTGTCGGTCATGTCTCGTGTTCCTTCGAACAAAAAAGCCCCGTTTCGGCCAAGCGAAAGGGGCTTTCGTCTGACCTCTTTAGCGGTTTTTGAAGGGTCTTCGCCCGCCGTGGCCCGCAATCCGGTAACAAATCGCCACAGACCGCTGCATAGGCCCGTTAAGAACTGATTTCAAGACCGTCACAGAACGGTCACCGCGTCTTCATTCACGTTTTGCAGCCTTGGCCTATTGGCCATGCTGAAGGACGACGTGGAGCGCGCCATGCCCATGCTACGCATCACCGCTGACGACGACACGCCCCGGCTGCACGGGGCCTCGACGCCGCTGCTGCCCGTCCTGCGCCATGCGCTGGCAAGCGACCCGGGCCCGGTGACGATCATGGTGCATGGGTTCAAATACGCGCCGGGGGTGGCGGGGCGGTGCCCGCACGCCTCGATCTTTGCCCGCGACGTGACCCCGGTGCGCGGGCGCGAGATCAGCTGGCCGCGCCATCTGGGCCTGCGGGGGCAGCGCGGCGAAGGTCTGGGGGTGTCGTTCGGCTGGCCAGCGCATTGTTCCATCTGGCAGGCGCATGCACGGGCGGAACAGGCGGGCGTGGCGCTGGCGCGCATGGTGGCGATGATCCGCGACCTGTCGCCCAGGCGCCCCGTGCATGTCGTCGCGCATTCGCTGGGCGCACGGGTGGCGCTGGCGGCGGTGCGCGCGGGCCAGCCGGGGGCCATCACCCGCACCATCCTGCTGGCCGCCGCCGAATATGGCGAGACCGCCCGCGCCGCCCTCTCCTCGGACGCGGGGCGCCAGACGCAGGTCCTGAACGTCACCAGCCGGGAAAACGACCTGTTCGACTTCCTGATGGAGCGCGCCGTTGCCTCGCACCATCCGGGCGACCGGATGCTGGGGCACTTCCCGACGCATCTGCCCAACATGGTCACCCTGCAACTGGACGACCCGGAGGCGCTGGCCGCGCTGCGCCGCGCAGGCTACCCCATCGCCCCGCCCGAACGCCGGGTCTGCCACTGGTCGCCCTACCTGCGCGCCGGCGTGTTTCCGCTCTATTGCGCCTTCCTGTCGGGCGAGATGCCGCTGCCGGTGCTGCGCGCCGCCCTGCCCGAGGCCCCTGCCCCGCGCTGGTCCCGCCTGCTGCCGCTGCGCGCCCTGCGTGCCAGTCGGGCCAGCCGTGACGCTCCCCATGGCGTGACGCAGGCATGACAGGGGCCTGAACCGGTCACGACCCGCGCGTGAGCAACATTTCAATTGATGACGGATAAGTTCCCGCATGGGGGGCGGCTCATGTTGCGTTTCCCCCGCGTCGCAACGCATCATGCGGCAAAGCAGCCCCCGATCCGCAGGACCCCCTTCCGTTGAACGATTTTCTTTTCCAGGCCTCCGTTTTCCTTGCCGCCGCCGTCATCACAGTACCCATCGCCTCGCGCATGGGGCTGGGGTCGGTGCTGGGCTACCTGATCGCCGGGCTCATCATCGGGCCGGGGCTGGGACTGGTGGCCCATACCGAGGACCTGCGCCACTTTGCCGAGTTCGGCGTGGTCATGATGCTCTTCATCATCGGGCTGGAGCTGGAGCCGCGCGCGCTGTGGGACATGCGGCACCGGCTGATCGGCATGGGCGGCTTGCAGATCACGCTGACCATGGTGGCGGTCATGCTGGGCTGTATCTGGATGGGGTATGCCTGGCAGACCTCGCTGGCGATCGGCATGACGATCGCGCTGTCCTCGACCGCCATCGTGCTGCAGACGCTGAACGAAAAGGGGCTGATGCAGACGAACGGCGGACGCTCGGCCTTTTCCGTGCTGCTGACGCAGGACATCGCCGTCATTCCCATGCTGATCGTGTTCCCGCTGCTGGCCGTCGTGCCGACGGTCGCGGCCAACCCGGACGGGTCGATCCGGCGGGCCATCGACAATGGCGCGGTCCACGCGGCGGACGATCACGCCAGCATGTCACTGGTGGCCGGGCTGGAAGGCTGGCAGGCCGCCGGTGTGACGCTGGGCATCATCGCGGCGATCATTATCGCAGGGGTCTACGGCGCGCGGCCGCTATTTCGCTATATCCACGGCTCGCGCCTGCCCGAGATGTTCACCGCCGTGGCGCTGCTGATCGTGCTGGGCATTGCCTTCCTGATGAACCTCGTGGGCCTCTCGCCCGCGCTGGGGACCTTTCTGGCGGGGGTGGTGCTGGCCAACTCGGAATTCCGGCACGAGCTGGAGTCGGACATCGAACCCTTCAAGGGTCTGCTGCTGGGGCTGTTCTTCATCACCGTGGGCGCGGGCATCGATGTCGAGCGGCTGATGGCCGAACCGCTGTTGATGCTGGGCCTCGCCGTTGCGGTCATCGTGGTAAAGGGCGCCGTGCTCTATATCCTCGCCCGCGCCTTTGGCCTGCGCAAGCGGGGGCAATGGCTGTTCACGCTGGGCCTGGCGCAGGCGGGGGAGTTCGGCTTCGTGCTGGTGTCCTTCGGCGTGGCGCAGAAGGTCTTTCCCGAGGTGCTTGCCAGCCGCTTGCTGTTGGTGGTGGCGCTGTCGATGCTCATCACGCCGCTGCTGTTCCTGATCTTCGACCAGCTGCGCGCGCGCCTCGAGGCGGCGCAGGAGCACCGCGAGGCGGATGTGATCGACGAGGAAGGCCCGGTCATCATCGCAGGCATCGGGCGGTTCGGGCAGGTGGTGAACCGGCTGGTGATGTCCTCGGGCTTTCGCACCGTGGTGCTGGACCGCGACATGGAGACGATCCAGCTGATGCGGCGGTTTGGCTACAAGGGATTCTTTGGCGACCCGACCCGGCCGGAACTGCTGCACGCGGCGGGGCTGGGATCGGCGCGGGTGCTGGTGGCGGCGCTGGACGACCACAAGTCCACGACCAAGCTGGTGGCCTATGCCCGCCGGGTCCGCCCCGACCTGCACATCGTGGCGCGTGCGCGGGACCGCAACCACGTCTACGCGCTGTACCAGGCGGGGGCCGATGACATCGTGCGCGAGATGTTCGATTCGTCCCTGCGCGCGGGGCGCTACGTGCTGGAGAACGTGGGCATGTCGGATTACGAGGCCGCGATTGCCGAAGAGACGTTTTACCACCACGACCGCCACACGGTGCGCGAACTGGCAAAACTGTGGAACCCGACGGTGCCCGCCGCCGAGAACGAAGCCTACATCGACCGCGCCCGCGAGCTGGAAAAGGAGCTGGAGACGGCCCTGTTCACCGCGCTGGAAGAGCGCGGCAAGAAGGATGTGGCCTGAAAGGCGATCCGGGAGGGGCGATCCGGGAGGGGCGTTCTGAGGAGGCTTTCACTTTGGCTGCGCCAAAGCGACCGGCGCGGCCCTGCGGGCCGCTTGGAATTGGGGGAAGCGCTGCTTCCCCGGGGCATGGCCCGTTCAGCCCTCGAACCGTCCCCCGGACGGTTCGCCGCGCGAAATGCGCGGACCGGGCTTCACCCCCATCGCGGTATTTTCATCAAGATGAAGGAAGCAGCGGGCGAGACATTCCGACCGGGCTGCTTGGGGACCGACGCGTTATGCGGCGCACCGAAAAGAAAAACGGCGCCCGCTTGGGACGCCGTTTCTGTGTTGGACCGGTCGGGCGCTTAAGCGGCGCGCAGGCCGAGGACTTCGTCAACCTGCTTGGCGGCAGCCGCCTCGTCACCGGAAACGGCGGCGATTTCGCGGGTCAGGCGCTCCAGCGCGGCCTCGTAAAGCTGACGCTCGGAGTAGGACTGTTCGCGCTGGTCGTCGGCGCGGTGCAGGTCGCGCACCACTTCGGCGATGGCGATCAGGTCGCCCGAGTTGATCTTTTGCTCGTACTCCTGGGCGCGACGCGACCACATGGCGCGCTTCACCTTGGCCTTGCCCTTGAGCGTCTTCATCGCCTCGTTCACCACGTCCGGGGACGAGAGCGAGCGCATGCCGATTTCCGTGGCCTTATGGGTGGGCACCCGCAGGGTCATCTTGTCCTTCTCGAAGGAGATCACGAAGAGCTCGAGGCTGATGCCCGCGATCTCCTGCTCCTCGATCGACATGATCTGGCCGACGCCATGCGCCGGGTAGACCACGTAATCGTTGGGACGGAATTCGGACTTTTTCGCTTTGGTCATATAAGTCTTTCCTCGCAGCATCGACAGGACTTGCGCTGGCACTCGTCGGCGACAAAAAAGGTGCGCGGGAACCCAGTGGATTTCCGTTCACCTGTGTGTGTCAGCTTACGATTTCAGGCCCCCAGAGGCATGAGGGCGTGCCGCCCCGCGCAATATGTCTTCATGTGAGGCATAGGTATAACATAAAAAGGGCGCTACTCCTAGCGCCCTCCCCATCCGAGATTATCGTTCTTTAACAGCGTCTTGGCGGGCGCGCTTGGCACCCGCACACGAAAACGCGACCGAATCGACCCGGCGATTCGCGGCGTGTCAGCCGCCGACACCCGGGTTCGGCGAGAAGTACTTGTTCAGCTTGTCGGTCTCGCCGTCGCGTTCCTCGGCCTCGGGCAGCTGGTCCTTCTTGGTGATGATGACCGGCCATTCCTCGGAGTACTTGCGGTTGAACTCCACCCATTTCTCCATGTCCGGCTCGGTGTCAGGACGGATCGCATCGGCGGGGCATTCCGGTTCGCAGACGCCGCAGTCGATGCATTCGTCGGGGTGGATCACCAGCATGTTCTCGCCTTCGTAGAAGCAATCCACGGGGCAGACCTCGACGCAGTCGGTGTATTTGCAGGCGATGCAGTTGTCGATGACGACATAGGTCATGGCGGTGTCCTCAAATCGGTTTCGGTCTTGCTAATCCAGCACTTCGGATCATTCAAGCGCGGATGGCCGTGCTTTTTCGAACAAGCGCCTGTCCTTTTTGGTAGGTCTGCCGCCCTGCTCGATCACGGGCGCCGCAGGGTCGCGTTCGCGCGGTGCCGGCGGGTCGAGATCGTCATACAGCGCCTGCGCCTCGGGGGCTGGGCCGCGGCGCTCGCCCGGGGCCAGCACGCGGATCACCCGCACGTCGCGTGCCTGCGCAAACGTCAGCACATCGCCGGGGGAAACGCAAAACGCCGGTTTCGCAACCGGCGTTCCGTTGACGCGGACGCCTGCCGACACGACCTTTGCGGCCAGGCTGCGGGTCTTGAAGAACCGCGCATGCCAAAGCCACTTGTCGATGCGGATCTTCACCCGGCCCGCATCCACGGTCGTTTCGACAGGTTTTCCCGCCACTTACTTCTTGTCCTTCAGCCCCATGAGCGCCGCTGCAAAGGGGTTGTCCGGGTCGATGGCCTTTTCCTTGCGGGGCGGACGCGCCTCGAAGGACTTGGGACCACGGTCACGGTCACCTTTCGGCCCGCCCTTGCCCTTGGGACCACCCTTGCCCTTGCCGCCGCCGCGCGGACGGTCGCCACGCTCACCGCGCTCGCCGCCTTGCGCGTCACGACGCTGGCCCTGACCGCCCTCGCGACGCTGACCACGCTGGCCACCACCGCCTCCGCGACGCTGCTGGTTGCCGCGATTGCCGCCCCAGGTGAAGGTGTAGAAGGTCTCGACCTCGGCACCGGCCACCGCCGCGTCCGGAGTTTCGCCGGGGAGGATTTCCTCCTCGGGCGTTTCCGGGATCACGTTCTCGTTGGACAGCGCGTCCTCCGAGGTCTCGGCAGGGTTCTCGGCAATCGGAGCCTCGCCCTGATCGGTGATCTCGGCCACGGCTTCGGGCACATCGGCGGGCGCAACCGCCTCCCCCGCGCCGGGTTCCAGCGTCGGCGGGGTCTCGGCGGCAATGTCCATCACCGGCGTATCCGCGGGCAGATGGGTGGCGTCGCCCTCGACCTGCTCGCCGGTCTCGGCCTCGATGACGGTGTCGACCGGCTTGACCTTGGTCCGCTCGCCCTTCTCGGCGCGGTAACCCAGACCCGCCATCAGGTCGGCGAACTGCTCCAGCGTCATGCCGGTGATCGACAGCATGTCGGCCTTGGCCTCGAAACCGCCACGCGAATCCTCGGCGCGCAGCATGTCGGCCAGACGCTCCAGCATGTCGATGCGGATCGCACGCGCACCGGCCTTGCGGTAGCCAGACAGCGTGTAATGCTGCGCCGGGACTTCGGTGAGGTTCGGCACGGTGACCAGCCCCGGCGGGGGCGCCTCGGGGAATTCGTCCAGACCGTTTGCCAGCGACCACAGCACCAGACGCAGGCGCGTCGGCGCGGGCTTCAGCAGCAGCGGCATGAAAATGGTGAACTGGCCGAAACGCACACCGTGCTTGCGCAGCGCGCCACGGGCGTCCTGATCCAGAGACTTCACCTCGTCGGCGATCTCGGCGCGCGGGATGATGCCCATGTTTTCGACCAAGCGGAAGGCAAAACCCCGCGCCAGACCGGTCAGCGCCTCGTCGTCGCGCATCTTCACCAGCGGCTCGAACAGCGCGGCGATCTTGCGGTCCATGAAGTGTTGCAGGCGGCGCTCGACCTTGGAGGTCACATCCGGCCCGGCCTCTTCGTCGACAAAGGCAACGATGCGCGGCTTCAGCGGGTCATCGCCCTTCGCCAGCTTGCCCACGGCCTGATCGCCCCACATGAGGCCACCCTGCTCGGTAAAGTCGATCTCGGTATCGGGCGCGTTGTAGAAACGGTCCGCGCGCAGGTGGAAATGCGGCGTGAGCGCCTGGATGGAGGCCTGGCGGAGGGTCTTGGCCTCCTGCCCGGTGGCATCCTTGTCCTGCCGGAAGCGGAAGCCCTCGAGCTTGCCCACGACATGACCTTCGACGGTCACTTCACCAGTATCGTTTACCTCGGCCAAGAGGGCCTCCTTCTGTTTCAACCGGCGAAGCAGGACGCTGGTCCGCCGGTCTACAAATCTTTGTGTCAGCCGGTCATGCAGCGCATCCGACAGGCGGTCTTCTACAGCGCGAGTCGTCCCGCGCCAATGCTCTTCGTCACGTGTCCAGTTCTTGCGCTGCGCAACATAGGTCCAAGTGCGAATATAGGCGAGCCGTTTCGACAACGTGTCAATGTCGCCATCGGTTCGATCAATTCTTTTGACCTGACGCGCCATGAAATCATCCGGGATTCCGCCGGATTGATGCAAATGACCGTAAATCGTGCTCAAAAGGCCCGCGTGTTCCGCCGGGCTGATGCCCCGGAAGTCCGGTATCCGGCAGACATCCCACAGCAGACGCACGCTTTCCACCGAGGACGCCCTTGCGCGGACTTCCGCCTCCGACGCCATGGCCCGCAGCGCACGCAGGTCGTCGGCCTCGCGCGCCTTGGACAGCACGTCGTGGTTCGGCGAGACATCAAGTGACCGATCCAGTGCATCGATAGACGCAAAGTTCAGCTCGGACGAGCGCCATTGCAGTTTCTTCAGCGGCGCGAACTGGTGGTTGACGATGGCCTCGGCCACGTCCTCATCCAGCGGCGAGGCTTCTCCGGTCACGCCAAAGGTGCCGTCCGACATGCCGCGCCCGGCCCGGCCCGCGATCTGCGCCAGCTCGTTGGGCATCAGCGGCCGCATCCGCCGCCCGTCGAACTTCGTCAAAGACGAAAAGGCCACGTGGTTGATGTCGAGGTTGAGACCCATGCCGATGGCGTCGGTCGCCACGAGGAAATCCACCTCGCCGTTCTGATACAAGTCTACCTGCGCGTTGCGCGTGCGCGGGGACAGCGCCCCCATGACCACCGCCGCCCCGCCCTTCTGCCGTTTCAGCAGCTCGGCGATGGCATAGACGTTATCGACCGAGAACCCGACGATGGCGGTGCGCGGTTGCAGGCGGGAAATCTTCTTCGACCCGGTGTAGACCAGCTGTGACATGCGCTCGCGCCGCACGAATTCGACGCCGGGGACCAGCTGGGCAATCGGCCCGCGCATGGTGTCGGCACCCAGAAACAGCGTCTCGGACGTGCCGCGCATCCGCAACAGGCGGTCGGTGAACACATGCCCGCGCTCCGGGTCCGCACAGAGCTGGATCTCGTCGATGGCGACGAAATCCGCGCCCATCCCCTCGGGCATGGCCTCGACCGTGCAGACCCAATAGGCGGCACGCGGCGGCACGATACGTTCCTCGCCCGTGACCAAAGCCACCACCGACGGCCCGCGCACCGCGACGATCCTGTCATAGACCTCGCGCGCCAGCAGCCGCAGCGGCAGACCGATCACCCCGGTCCGATAGCCGAGCATCCGCTCGATGGCGTAATGCGTCTTGCCCGTGTTGGTCGGGCCGAGAACGGCCGCGATCCTTGCTCTCTGCGCCATGCGCCTCACTCGGGATGTGTCTTACAGGGACACACCCTTTACCTTTGTTTCCAACCGCTCCATCGCCGCGATAACATCGGGGTCGTGAGGCCGCAGTTCCAGTACCCGTTCGTATGCATCATAGGCAAGCGCCAGATTTTCCAGCTGTTCGTGGATCGCCCCCACCCCGCGCAGCGCTCCGAAATGCTGCGGGTTCAGCGCCAGCGTGCGCTCCAGCGCATCCAGCGACGGCCCGAACTGCTCGCGTTCATAGTAAACCAGCGCCAGCCCGTGCCAGCCTTCGGCGAACTCCGGCGCATGGTCGGTCAGGGCGCGGAAATGCTCTTCGGCGGCGTCCAGGTCGTCCACCTCCAGCGCATCGCGCCCGCGTTTCAGCAGCAGGTCCATGGCGGGCGAGCCGGTCTTGGACCACTCCCCGATCACCTGATTCTCCAGCCTCTGGGCGGCGGTCTCCGTCTCTGCGCCCTGAAGCTCGGACATCAGTGTATCAAGGCGCTCCTCCGCCGATCCGGCGAATGGTACGGAAATCATGACTGTGGCAAGAAATGCCGTGACGGTATTTTTGAATTCCATGTCACCCGTGCTCATAACCTGTCATGAGTGTAGCGCCCGTGCGCAGGAATAACAGCGCACGTTTTAGAGAGACGTAAAGGAGCCCCCATGAGCGAAGTCGTGACCGCGGCCGTGACAGCCCTGCAATCCAAGATGAACGGTGAATCCTTCGACGGCAGCGCCAAGTTCGTGATCGAAGGCGAAGGCAGCCTGATCATCGAAGGCACCACCGTGCGCGAAGGCGACGATGACACCGACGTCACCCTCACCGCCGATCAGGAAACGTTTGAATCGATCCTCTCCGGCGACCTGAACCCCACCGCCGCCTTCATGGGCGGCAAGCTGACCGTTGACGGCGACATGGGCAAGGCCATGGCGCTGGCAGGAGTTCTTGCCTGATGACACTGACCCCCGCGCCCTTTTTCGCCGATCTCTCCGAAGGCCCCGCCGGTTCGCGCGCCTTCTGGGTCGAGGCGCCCGACCTGCTGCGGCTGCGCATCGCGCATTTCCCGTCGCAAGGCGCGCGGGGGACCGTCCTGCTGTTTCCGGGACGCACGGAATACGTTGAAAAATATGGCCGCACCGCCGCCGTTCTGGCCGAGGCCGGGTATCACACGCTGGCGATCGACTGGCGTGGGCAGGGTCTGGCCGACCGGATGCTGGTGGACCCGCGCACCGGCCATGTCGACGTGTTCGAGGACTACCAGCGCGATGTCGCGGCAATGAAGAGCATGGTCAAGGTGCTCGACCTGCCGCAGCCCATGCATCTGATCGCGCATTCCATGGGTGGCTGCATCGGTTTGCGCTCGCTGATGGACGGGCTGCCGGTGGCCTCCGCCGTGTTCACCGGTCCGATGTGGGGCATTCGCATCGCCAACCCGGTGCGCCCCGCCGCTTGGGCCATTTCGCGCGTGTCCAAATCCGTGGGTCTGGGGCATCTGTTCGCGCCGGGCACCGGGGCGACCAGCTATGTCATGGCGAATGAATTCGACGACAACACCCTGACCCGCGACCCCGAGATGTGGGACTACATGCGTCGCCAGCTGCTGGCGCATCCCGATCTGGAACTGGGCGGGCCGTCGCTGCACTGGCTGCACGAGGCCCTGGCCGAGACGCGGGTTCTGGCGCGCCGCCCCGCGCCCAACGTGCCCTGCATCTGTTTTTGCGGCACCAACGAGCGCATCGTCGACGTCGACCGCATCCGCACCCGCATGGCACATTGGCCGGGCGGGCGGCTGGAGATGGTACAGGACGCAGAGCACGAGATCCTGATGGAAATCCCGCAGACCCGCGCGCATGTCCTGTCCGAGATCGTCGCCCTCTTCGACAGCGCCGGTCAGACGCAGGCTTTGACCGCCTGACCTTAATGACGCAACGGATGCATTTACCCTGTTAAAGCGTTGAATGCGAACGGCCCGCCCAACACGGCGGGCCTTTTGGTTTCTGACGGGTAAATTCATGTCATGGGGCGATTGACCAAGCTATCGCTTTGAAAACCCTCCCTGACGTGCGGTGTTTCATGCGTCGCACTAAGCCCTTAAAGCATTGCATTCATTAACCAAACTGAACGTCAGATGAAACCGAAGGCCCTGACGGGCAAACCCGTGACTCTCCCCCGGCCCGGCTTATCTATTCGACCATGACACAGCCGGTCCTCACCTTCACCGATCGCGGCATTTACTGCCCCGCCGGGGATTTTTACATCGACCCGTGGCGGCCCGTGCCGCGCGCGCTCATCACCCATGGTCACGCCGACCACGCCCGCCCCGGATCAGAGCGTTACATGGCGACCCATGCTGCCCTGCCCGTGATGCGCCATCGGCTTGGGGACATCGTGGCCGAGGGCATCGCCTACAACGAGGCCCGCCAGATCGGCAGCGCGCGTGTGTCGTTTCATCCCGCCGGGCACCTCGCCGGCTCGGCGCAGATCCGGGTGGAGGTGGGTGGCGAGGTCTGGGTCGTATCCGGCGACTACAAGACCACGGATGACGGATTCTGCGAGCCATTCGAGCCGGTTCGCTGCCACAGCTTCATCACCGAATGCACCTTTGGCCTGCCGGTGTTCAAATGGCAGCCACAGGCTGAGGTCGCGCAAGAAATCAACGACTGGTGGCGCGCCTGCGTGGCCGAGGGCAAGACCGCGCTGCTGGGGGCCTATTCGCTGGGCAAGGCGCAGCGCCTGCTGTCACTGCTCGACCCCATCGGCCCGATCCTGACCCACGGCGCGGTCGAGGCGACGAACGAAATCCTCCGCGCGCAAGGCTACACCCTGCCAGACACCACCCACGTCACCCCGGATCTGGACGTCAAGGCGCTGAAGGGCGCGCTGGTCGTCGCGCCGCCCTCAGCGCTGGGGTCGCAATGGGCGCGCCGGTTCACCGCCCCCTCTGCGGGCTTTGCCTCGGGCTGGATGGCCCTGCGCGGCATCCGTCGCAGGCGTGGCATGGACCGTGGTTTTGTCCTCTCCGACCACGCCGACTGGCCCGGCTTGCAAGAGGCGATCAAGACCACCGGCGCGGAAACCATCTATGCCACACACGGTTACACCGAGATCTTCGCCCGCTGGCTGACCGATCAGGGCTATGACGCTCACGTCCTGAAAACCGAATACGGCAGCGAAGAAGAGGACGCGGCATGAAACGCTTCACCCGCCTGTTCTCGGCCCTCGACCAGACCACCAAGACCAGCGTGAAAACCAGCGCATTGGCAGATTACTTCCGCGAGGCCCCGGACGAGGACAAGCTGTGGTGCATCGCGCTGTTCTCGGGCCGCCGCCCTAAACGTGCCGTCAACGCGACCGACCTGCGTGTGCTGGCGGCTGAACAGGCAGGCATCCCCCTGTGGTTGTTCGAGGAAAGCTATCCCATCGTCGGCGACCTTGCGGAAACAATCGCGCTGGTCCTGCCCCCGCCCTCACGCGACAGCGATCTGCCTTTGTCCCACTGGATCAACCATCTGAAGGCCCTTAACCAAGCCCCACTTGAAGAGCGCAAAAGCCGGATTGTCGACGCCTGGGACCAACTCGACACGCCGCAGCGGTTCCTGTTTACCAAACTGGTCACCGGCGGCTTCCGCATCGGCGTCTCGCGCAAGCTGATGACCCGCGCGCTGGCGCAGGCCACCGGTCAAGACGAGGCGCAGCTGGCGCTGAAACTCATGGGCAACTGGACGCCAGAGACGACGACCTACCACGACCTGATCGAACAGGACGACCCGCAGGCGGACGCCAGCCGTCCCTATCCCTTCTACCTCGCCTACCAACTGGAAGACGCGCCGGAAAACCTCGGCCCGCCAGAGGATTGGCAGGCGGAATGGAAGTGGGACGGCATCCGTGGCCAGTTGATCCTGCGCGAAGGCCAGCACCATCTCTGGTCACGCGGCGAGGAACTGCTGACTGACCGCTTCCCTGAATTTGTCCGCGCCGCCGATTTCCTGCCCTCCGGTTCCGTCTTTGATGGCGAGCTTCTGGCCTGGAGCGATGGTCCCCTGCCGTTCAACACCCTGCAACCGCGCATCACGCGCAAGACCGTGCCGAAAAAGCTGCTCGAGGACGCGCCCGTCATCATGCTGGCTTACGACCTGCTTGAACACGACGGGCAGGACATCCGGGACCTGCCGCTGTCGGAACGACGCCAACGGTTGGAGAGGCTGCTGGACCAAACGCCCCCAGACGCTCCTGTCAAAATCTCCCCGACCCTGCCGGTCCCAGACTGGCAAACCATTGCCGAGACACGACAAACCGCCCGCGATGCCCGCGCCGAAGGGCTCATGCTGAAACGGCTCGACGCGCCTTACCTTGCCGGGCGCAAGAAGGGCGACTGGTGGAAATGGAAGCTGGACCCGCTGACCGTCGATGCCGTGATGATCTATGCGCAGCAGGGTCATGGACGCCGCGCCAACCTGTTTACCGATTTCACCTTTGCGGTGTGGAACGGAAACGAGCTGACGCCGTTTACCAAGGCTTACTCCGGATTAACCGACAAGGAATTCAATGAGATCACCGCCTGGGTCCGCCGCAATACCCTACAACGCTTTGGCCCCGTCCGGCAGGTGCGCCCTGAACATGTCTTTGAAATCGCGTTCGAAGGCATTCAGGAAAGCCCCCGCCACAAGTCCGGCATTGCCCTGCGCTTTCCACGCATGGCGCGATGGCGCCGCGACAAGAACCCGCAAGAGGCGAATACATTGAACGATCTCAAGGACATGCTGGCAGCCTACGGCTAGCGACTGTTCGCCGAGGCGAAATTCCGGACCTTTCCTTTCGCGCCTTCGCATGCGCAGAATAACCACGACTTCATAAGGCGACACAGATGTTCCGCTCCACATGCCTGACCCTTGCCCTGCTGCCCGCCACACCGCTGGCTGCGCAGGGATTTAACCTTTCAGGCACCATCGACGCCGGTGTGACCGGGCAGACCGACGCCTCGCTGTTCGGGGCAATCGACGCCACCGCCACGCTGCGGCTGTCGAAATCCGTGCCGCTGGGGTTCGAGTTCGGGACCTACACCTTTGCCCTCGACGGGAAGAATCCGCATGAAACCTACGCCGCCTTCACGTGGGACGACCGGTTCAAACTGGGTGCCCTCCGGCCTGCCTATGACGCGGTGTTGCCCTCGGTCTTTGAACATGTCGCGCCCTATCTGGCCTATTCGCGGGCCGAATATGCGCGGTCCTTCAATACGATTGAAGCGATGCGCCGAACGGCTGTCCCCTGGGGCCTGTCAGCGCAGGGCACGCATCACGGTCTGGACTGGATCGTGTCGGTGCATGATGCCTCCAGCAAGGGCGGCTTCCGCTCTGCCTCGGCGGCGGTGACCTACCATGGCCAAGGCTATCAACTGATGGCAGCGGTCGAAGACATTCAGGACGACAGCGGCACGCGGGACGGTGTGAATGCCAAGATCGGTGCGCGGATGACCTACCGTACATCCGAATTCGGCATCGCTTACCTGCACCCGGAGGCCAACAACCGCCCCGACGCGCTGGCGCTCGACGCGCGCTTCGCCATGGGCAAACGCGTGGCCCTGGCCGTCATGGGCGAGTTCACCGAGAACGCGAAGGACGACGCCTATGGCGTTGCCCTCAGTCATGATTTCCGGGAGTACGGCACCGCTACGCTGGCGGCGACGGATGGCGCTGCGGGTCAAGCGATGCACCTGACCTACAGCTACCGCTTCTAGGGCAACCGGGGCCCGCAAGCCCCGGCCACTCAGCCATAAACCTTACTGGCAGGCCCCGTCAAAGCCCGCCGCACCGTCGCGCAGCCCCTGCAATGTCAGGGTACAGGTCTGTTCGCCCGACGGCACCTCTATGCTCTCGCCCACCGCCATCCGGGTCTGACGCACGCCGTTCACCGCAACGCGTGCCGTCTGGGCGTCTTCGTCCACCGCGACCACGTAGGCGCGCAAGGCCCCGTCAGCAAAGCGCAATGTGTTACCCGCCTTGGCGCTGTTCGTCATCGCCTCGTCGGACGCGGGCTGAGAGGCGGGCGCGGCGGCAGTCTGACCCTCGCTCCCCTCATCCGACCCGGTGTCCTCTTGCGCAGTGGCAGCCTCATCCGACCCCGCGTCCTCTTGCACAGCTGCCCCCTCACCCGACGCCGCGTCCGCAGCACCGCAATCCGAGCCAAGCGTGACGCCCTCGTCAGACAGGGTCATGACCGACACGGCACAGGCCTGCCCGTCCAGTTCGGTCGCGACCGTGCCGCCGATGCCCGCCGAGGCGGTTTCGCCGTTCACCATCAACCGCGCCGATCCACCCTGCGTATCGAGCCGCGAAACGAAAACCCGCAGCGCGCCATCGGCAAAGACCGCCGTTTCACCGACGCCCAGCGCCGCGCTGATCTCCTTGCCAGCCACCTCTGTACCGCCGCCGTCGCCTTCAGCCGCGACCACGGCAGCCGCCGCGATGCGGGCACTGTCGGCCATGCCGGCGGACATGTCGGCCAGGGCCGCCTTGACTGCCTCGGACTGCGCCTTGGCCGCTTCGTCGATGCGACCGCCCAAGGTGCTTTGCATCTCGTCCAGCTTCGCCGCCAGCCCCTCGGTCTGGGACCCGACGCCTGCCGAAACTTCGCCCGCCAGCGCCGCCGGATCCACCTTGGCCTCGCCCACCGCGGCCTCCAGCGCCGCAAGACGCTCCTGGATCGCGGTCAGCGCCTCCTGCGTGCCGCTGCTGGCTGAGGCCTGCGCCTCCTGTGCCGGGGCCAAGGCCCGGTCGAGCGCACGCTGCATCTTGTTCGCGCTGGTCGCCCCGCCCACGGCCACGCCGCCGAGCAGCCCGATCAGCACGCCGCCGACACCGTACAGAACCGCCTTGTTATCCATGTTACAAAGTCCTCCCAAGACTCGAATGCATTTGACTATGCACCCATTTAGGCCAGTCCCGCCGACAATCCGCAATTCTTTTCGCCCCCCTTGCCTTGCCTTTGCGCGCCCCCGGCCCCTATGTCTGTGGGCAAACGACATCAGAGGTATCCATGCGCTTCCCCCTTCCCCGCCCCGTCTTCGACGCAAACGCCAGTGCCGGTGGCAAGGACCTTGGCCCGCTGCCCGAATGGGATCTCTCGGACCTCTACACCGATCCCGACGCACCGGAGCTGAAGCGCGATCTCGACTGGCTGGAGGAGGCGTGCCGCAGCTTTGCCGCCGATTACGAGGGCAAGCTGGCCACGCTGGACGCGCAGGGCTTTCTGACTGCCATCCACCGCCACGAAAAGATCGAGGCCATCGCCGGGCGCATCATGTCCTTTGCCGGTCTGCGCTACTACCAGCTGACCGTCGACCCCGAGCGGGCCAAGTTCCTCTCCGACATGCAGGAGAAGATCACCAACTACACCACCCCGCTGGTGTTCTTCACGCTGGAGCTGAACCGCATCGAAGACGCGACACTGGATGCCCTCTTCGATGCAGATGGTGACCTTGCGCGGTACAAACCCGCCATCCGCCGCATCCGTGCGATGAAGCCCTACCAACTGTCCGACGAGATGGAGAAGTTCCTGCACGACCTCGGCGTCGTCGGCGACGCATGGGAGCGGCTGTTCGACGAGACCATCGCGGGCCTGACCTTCGAGATCGACGGCGAGGACCTCAACATCGAGGCGACGCTGAACTTCCTGACCGATCAGGACCGCAGCAAACGCGAGGCCGCCGCCCACGAACTCGCCCGCGTTTTTGCGGACAATATCAAGACCTTCGCCCGCGTCCACAACACGCAAGCGAAGGAGAAGGAAATACTTGACCGCTGGCGCGGGATGCCCACGGCGCAGACTGGCCGCCACCTGTCCAATGACGTCGAACCCGAGGTGGTCGAGGCGCTGCGCAACGCCGTGGTCAAGGCCTACCCGCGCCTGTCGCATCGCTACTATGAGCTCAAGCGCAAGTGGCTGGGCCTTGACCGCATGCAGGTCTGGGACCGCAACGCGCCCCTGCCGATGGAAACCGATCGCATCGTGAAATGGCCAGAGGCGCGCAAGATGGTCATGGACGCCTACAACGCCTTTGACCCGCGCATGGGCGAGATCGCGACCCCCTTCTTCGAAAAGGGCTGGATCGACGCCGCCGTAAAACCCGGCAAGGCCCCCGGCGCCTTCGCCCATCCGACCGTCACCGACGTGCACCCTTACGTCCTGCTGAACTACCTCGGCAAGCCGCGCGACGTCATGACCCTGGCGCATGAACTGGGCCACGGCGTGCACCAGGTCCTCGCCGCCGATCAGGGCGAAATGCTGGCCTCCACGCCGCTGACGCTTGCCGAAACCGCCTCGGTTTTCGGCGAGATGCTGACCTTCCAGAAGATGCTGGAAAACGCCAAGGACCAGCACGAACGCAAGGTCCTGCTGGCGGGCAAGGTCGAGGACATGATCAACACGGTCGTGCGCCAGATCGCCTTCTACGACTTCGAATGCAAGCTGCACGCGGCCCGGCGCGGCGGCGAGCTGACCCCGGACGACATCAACGCGCTGTGGATGTCGGTGCAGGCGGAAAGCTTGGGCGAAGCCTTTGATTTCATGGAAGGGTACGAGACCTTCTGGGCCTATATCCCGCACTTCGTGCACTCGCCCTTCTACGTATACGCTTACGCCTTCGGCGACGGCTTGGTGAACGCGCTCTACGCCGCCTACCAAGACGCGCCCGAGGGCTTCCAGGACAAGTACTTCGACATGCTGAAAGCCGGCGGATCGAAGCACCACAAGGACCTTCTGGCCCCCTTCGGCCTCGACGCCACCGACCCGGCCTTCTGGGACAAGGGCCTGTCGATGATCGAAGGCTTCATCGACCAACTGGAAGCGATGGAAGACTGACCCGCGTCAGCGCGCCCCGGCGATCAACCGGGGCGCCGCCCCGGACCCCGAGGGTATTTGGATCAAGATGAAGCAGAGGCCCCGCCCTTCTCTTCATCTTGACAAAAATACCCTTGGGGGTTCCGGGGGCAAAGCCCCCGACGGGGCGCGCAGCGTCCCGAACGTTCGATCGACAGGGGGGCAATCCCTGCAATCAAAGTTGGTAGATTGGGCTTGCGCCCTCACTTCAACTGGCTGTCCTTCGAGCCGCGCCGGTTGAACCCGGACCGCTTTACCTCGCGCCCCTGCCGCGCACTGGCGCATTCGACGCAAAGCTTCACCCCCGGCAGCGCCAGACGCCGTTTCTCCGGGATCTCCTCGCCGCATTCCGCGCATTCCGTGAAGCTCTCTCCCACTGGCGCGCGCCGCAGTTTCATGCGCTCCAGTTCCTCTTGGATCGAGGCTTCCATCTGCTCGTTTTCAGCGCCGTCGCGGCTCCATCCGCCTGCCATCTTGCACCTCCTTCCCAAAGTCGGACATGAAACGCCCAAGAGATGGCGCGCGTTTCCTGCGTCTTCTTGGTCCAAATACTCACTGTATCGGCAGAGACACGCGCGATCACACAAAAACTTGAAACCATTTCGCACGGGATAACGTATCTTCTTGGCAACCCTGTTCAAGGACCCGTGTCATGCGCCTGTTTGCCCTGCTGCTCAGCTTCCTCGCCGCGCCCCTCGCCGCCGCGCCCAGCTTTACCTTCGACAATATCGACGGCGGGCAGATCTCGCTGGACGACTTCAGGGGCCAGCCGGTGCTGGTGGTCAACACGGCGTCGCGCTGCGGGTTCACGCCGCAATACGACGGGTTGCAGGCGCTCTATGATGCCAACAAGGACAAGGGCCTGGTGGTCCTCACCGTGCCCTCGGGCGACTTCCGTCAGGAACTGGCGACCAACGACGAAGTGGCCGATTTCTGCGCCGTCAACTTCGACCTGACGCTGCCGATGACCACCATCACTCATGTAAAGGGCGCAGACGCGCACCCCTTCTACAAGTGGCTGAAGGACACCGAGGGCTTCGAGCCGGCGTGGAACTTCAACAAGGTGCTGCTGGACCCGGAGGGCACGCCGGTCGCCACTTGGGGCAGCGCGACAAAGCCGCAATCCGCGCCGATCACAAAGGCCATCGCGCCCTACCTCAAGTGATCCGGCCAGACAGCACAAAGGGCGCCCCAAGCGGGACGCCCCTGCATTATTTCGGTCACTTCAGGACGGATCAGGCCCGAAGCAGGGCATAAATTTCATCCTTCAGGGCAGCGCGCTCCTTGCGCAGCTGATCCTCTGCAAGCTGCTCCATCGGAGAGACATTAGTTTCAGCCTTCGCCACCTTTTCGTTCACTTCGCTATAGGCATCCGCCAGCTTGGCGAAATGCGCGTCCGAGCCTTTCAGGTCACGGATCTTGTCTGCGAATTCCGGAAAATCCTCGGCCAGTTGGTGCGGTACGTGGGACATCTGCGCCTCCTCTATTCAGGTCCGGCTTCAGACTGCCGCAGGCCGTGCCCCTCCACCTTGATGCGCGTCAAATAGACCATTCACCGACGCATTTTTTGGCGCTTTGAAAACCAAGGCCCCTCACCGCCCGGCGCGGGACCAACCCGCATTCCGCGCCTCGGATTCCGAGCAGAACCAACGCTCTCCCTTGTCGGTCGCGATCCGCGTCTCGTCGTACCAGCGCTGCCCCGGAACGTGGTAAATGCGTTTACCCTTGCCGCTGATATTGCCCTTGATCACGCATCCCTCGGGGGCGGCAACCAGATCCCATTTCGCCGCCGCGCGCCGCTCGGACGCCCGGAAATCCGCAGGCGACTGCACGCCCGTGCCGATCAATCCAGCCTTGACCCGCCGTGCATAGCGTTCGTCCTGCACGTAATTGTCGGAATAGCGCGTCATGGCAAAGGCCAGCCCGCCGCGCACCAGCGCGCGGCCGACGTCCTGCTCGCCGTCGTAACAGACCGCGACCATCCGGCCATAGCGATCCCGCTCGACCTCGTAGCAGGCCAGCACCCGGCCCTCGTAGCGCGCCCGCACCTCGCCGGTCACCCAGGCGCCACAGGCCCAGGTCGGCACGCCGTCACCACCGCAATGCTGCTGCGCCTCGACCGCGTCGATGCCATGCAACCGCACGCGCTCGCCCGCCACCACCAGCGTATCGCCATCCACCCAATGGGCGGGGCCTTCGACGGCAGTCGCCGCCAGGACGGGCGCTGCCAGCAGGCACAGCGCAAGAGTTTTAAGAGTTCTTAACATTCCGTTAATCTGGCGCAGCCAAGAGCCACGATCAACGGTTTCCGCATAAACTCCTTAACGCTGCGCCGTCTGCCAATTCGGGTGTACCCAGGGCTGCGACAGGTCCTGCGGCAAGCGCCGCCCCAGCATGTGATCGGCGATCTTCTCGCCCACCATGATCGAGGGCGCGTTCAGGTTGCCATTGGTGATGCGCGGGAAAATCGAACTGTCCGCCACGCGCAGCCCCTGCACCCCGATCACCCGCCCCTCGGGATCGACCACCGCGTGACGGTCCCCGGCATCGCCCATCCGGCAGGTGCCGCACGGATGATAGGCGCTTTCGGCGTGCTGCCGGATCACCTCGTCCAATTCATCGTCCGTCTGCGCCGCCGCTCCCGGCTGGATCTCGTGACCGCGATAGGGGGCAAAGGCCTCCTGCCCGAAAATCTCCCGCGTCAGCCGGATGCACTGGCGGAAATCCTCCCAGTCCTCGGGCGTACTCATGTAGTTGAACTGTATGCGCGGCGCCTCCGCCGGGTTGCCCGAGCGCAACGTCACCGCCCCCCGCGACGGCGACCGCATCGGCCCGGTATGCGCCTGGAAACCATGCCCCTCCGGTGCCACCTGCCCGTCGTAGCGCACGGCAATCGGCAGGAAATGATATTGGATGTCAGGGTATTGCACCCCGGCCTTCGACCGGATGAAGCCGCAGCTCTCGAACTGGTTCGACGCGCCCGGCCCCTGCCGCTGGAACAGCCAGCGCGCGCCGACATAGGCCTTGCCCAGGAGGTTCCAGTACTTCGCCAAAGACACCGGCTGCGTCGCCGCCATCTGGATGTACATCTCCAGATGGTCCTGCAAATTGCGCCCCACGCCGGGCCGATCCGCGCGCACGTCGATGCCATGGGCGCGCAGCTCGTCCGCCGGACCGATGCCCGACAGCATCAGCAGCTTGGGCGAGTTGATGGCCGAGGCAGCGATCACCACCTCGATATTGGCGCCCAGCACCTCGGTGCGCCCCCCCATGTCCACCTCGACCCCGGTCGCTCGGCCATGATCGAAACAGATCCGCCGCGCCAACCCGCGCACCAGACGCGCGCCCTTGGCCATGGCGGGCCGCAGATAGGCCTTGGCCGCCGACCAGCGCGCGCCCTGCCAGACGGTCATGTCGAAGGCGCCGAATCCTTCCTGCTGCTCGCCATTGTAATCCCCCGTCACCGGGTATCCCGCCTGCCGGCCGGCCTCGACAAAGGCTTGCACCAGCGGATTGTCCCGCCGCCCGCGCGTCACATGCAACGGCCCGCCCTGCCCGCGCCACGCGGGATCGCCACCATGGCCGCCGGAATGCCAGTCCTCCATACGCTTGAAGTAGGGCAGCACGTCGGCATAGCCCCAGCCCGCCGCGCCCTGCTCCTCCCAATGGGCATAGTCCAGCGCATGGCCGCGCACGTAGATCATGCCGTTGATAGAAGACGACCCGCCGATCACCTTGCCACGCGGACAGACAAGCCGCCGCCCGCCCAGATGCGGCTCGGGTTCCGTCATGAAGCCCCAGTCGTAGCGCTTCATGTTCATGGGATAGCTCAGCGCGCCGGGCATGTTGATGAACGGCCCCCAGTCAGAGCCGCCGTATTCCAACACGATCACCGATTTGCCCGCCTCGACCAGCCGATACGCCAGCGCGCACCCCGCCGACCCGGCCCCCACGACGATGTAATCCGCGTCCATTTCCGTAACTCCCGGCTGTCTGCCGTTCCGAATGCCTCCAGGGCGGGACGCCTCCGGCGGGAGTATTTGGACCAAGAAGAAATCCGAAGCGCGCCCTGTGCTTCTTCTTGGTCCAAATACTCACCGGCGCGACATCGCCGCCCGCGAAAGGTTTCAGAAAGGCGCCTCCACGTCGCCCATGCGCACGTAGACCGACTTCAGTTGTGAATAATGCTCGATGGCGGTTTTCGAGTTCTCGCGCCCGACGCCCGACATCTTGGTGCCACCAAAGGGCAGCTCCACCGGCGCATCGTTGTACGAGTTGATGAAGCACGACCCGGCGCGGACCTGTGCGATCACGCGATGCGCGCGGGAAATGTCGCGGGTGAAGACCCCCGCCGACAGCCCCATCTCGGTGGCATTGGCGCGCGCGATGACCTCTTCCTCGGTGTCGAAATCCAGCACCGACAGGACGGGGCCAAAGATTTCCTCGCGGGCGATGGTCATGTCGTCCGTCACATCGGCAAAGACCGTGGGGGCGATGTAGAACCCCTCGCCCTCCAGCGCCTGCCCGCCGCAGACCAGCCGCGCACCTTCGCTCAGGCCCTTTTCGATGTAGCCCAGCACGATCTCGCGCTGGCGCTGCGACACCATCGGCCCCAGCGTCGTCGCCTCGTCCATCGGGTCACCGATCTGCGCGCCTTGCAGGCGGGCGGCGAGGCGGTCGAGGAATGTCTGCTTGATCGCTTTCTGCACGAAGACCCGCGTGCCGTTGGAACAAACCTGCCCCGTGGAGTAGAAGTTCGCGAGGATGGCACCGCCCACGGCGTTCTCGATATCCGCGTCGTCAAAGATGATGAGCGGCGACTTGCCCCCAAGTTCCATGGTGACGTGTTTCATGTCCGCGGCGGCGGCAGCATAGACCTTGCGGCCCGTGGCGACCGATCCGGTCAGCGACACCTTCGCCACGCGCGGATCGCTCACCAGCGCGGCACCCACCGCGCCCATGCCCTGCACCACGTTGTAGAGGCCAGCAGGCGCGCCCGCCTCGTGCAGGATCTCGGCCACCTTCAGCGCGCAAAGCGGCGTCGTTTCCGAGGGTTTGAAGATCATCGCATTGCCGCAGGCCAGTGCAGGTGCGCCCTTCCAGCAGGAAATCTGCGTCGGGTAGTTCCACGCACCGATACCAACGCACAGCCCCAGCGGCTCGCGCACCGTGTAGCCCCAGTCGTTGCCCAGTTGAACGTGTTCGCCGGTCAGCGATCCGGCAAGGCCGCCGAAGTATTCCAGAGCATCCGCCGCGCTGGTGGCATCAACGTAAAGCGTTTCCGACAGGGGTTTGCCGGTGTCCCAAGTCTCCAGCACCGACAGGTCGCGGTTGCGTTCGCGCATGATCTGCGCTGCGCGCAGCAGGACGCGGCCCCGTTCGACACCCTTCCACGAGGCCCATTCCCGCTGCGCGCGCAGGCCGCTTTCCATGGCCTTCTCGATCACCGCAGGGGTGGCCGCATGGACGCGCGCGATGACCTTGCCGGTGGCCGGGTAGACCACCTCGATCAACTCGCCGTCCGTATCCTCGATATAGGCGCCGTCTACGAAATGACTTGCCACGGGTTGCGTGTCATAGGCCATTGTCTGTTCCTTTTGTCATGAGAGCATGGGCCACGCGCGTGACCTCTTGGGCCGAACCTCTGACCCCGGTGCCTGCCAGTGCCGCGCGCAGGTAGACGCCGTCGATCAGCGCGCCCAGCACCCCGGCCACATGCGCCGGATCGGCGCAGCGTCCGCGCAGGGCGTGGCGCAGGTTCGATCCCAGCCGTTTGTGGTACACCGTCAGCAGCCGCCGCGCCTGCGGGTCGCGCTGCGCCAGCCCGTAAAAGGCCAGCCAGGCCGAGACGGTCGAGGCCTCGAAACTGGAGGGGGCAAAGTTCGCGGCGATCAGCGCTTCGAGCCGCGTGTCGGGCGTCGCCCCGGCCAGCGCTTGCCGCACTTCGGCGGCATATTCCGTCAGGATATGGCGCATGGCGGCGAGGAAGATGTCCGTCTTGCCGCCGAAATAGTGATGCGCCAGCGCGCTGGACATGCCCGCACGCTTTGCAATCGCGCTGACGGTCACGTCAAGCGATCCCTTGGCCCCGATCTCTTCGACCGTGGCGGCCACCAGCGCCGCGCGCCGTATCGGTTCCTGTCCCAGCTTTGGCATGGGTTCAGGACTGCCGTTTATTGACTGATGAGTCAATCAAGATGTGGTGGAAAAGCCCACCGGCCGAACGCAAATGCCCGACATGACGCCGCGCGATGCATCGCCGCGAAGCGCCCGTTCCCGTATCGCGCGATTACAGCGCCAGCGTGCCCAGCAGCTTGTTCTGCGGCAGTCGGCTGACCTCGACGCCACCGGTGGTGCGCTTCAGGTTGTAGCCGTAGCCGCGCATGCGAAAGCGCCACTCGGCCTCCGACAGGGTCTTCGTCCGCTCGGCAAGCAGGAAGGCCTCGATCTCTGCCATATCCTCAGTCAACTTGTTCTCCGTAAACATTCTTCACACTCCTGAAACTGACTGTTCTCAGGTTTAGAAATGTCTAACGAAGAGGGCACAAATGTGCCCTTCCTGCGGATTTTTCGCGAATTGAGGACAATGCCCCGGCGGCTTAGTGTTTCGTTTCCGCAACAACCGGGGTGATGCGGCGCTTCAGCACCGCCTCGCGCCAGGTGATAAACACCACCGCCGCCATGATGACCGATCCGCCCGCCACGACCCACAGGTCGACGGGCTCGGCGAAGAACACGGCGCCCAAGGCCACCGACCACACCAGTTGCAGGAAGGTCACCGGCTGCGTCACCGTCACCGGCGCCGCGGCAAAGGCCAGCGTCATGGTGTAATGCCCCGCCGTGGCAAAGCTCGCCACGCCAAACAGCACCGCCAGTTCGCTCCACGAGGGCCAGACCCAGACCGCCACCGCCATGGGCGCCAGACCAATCGTCACCGTCACCGACAGCATGGCGACCACCACCACGGCGCTCACCTCGCCGGACAGGACCTTGGCCAGCAGGTAGGACACGCCGAACACCAGCGCCGTCACCAGCATGGCGAAATGCCCCGGGTCCAGCTCGCGAAAGCCCGGTCGCAGGATCAGCAGCGCCCCCGCCAGCGCCGCCACGATGGCAAGGATGCGCCGGATCGCCAGCTTCTCGCCCAGAAACAGCACCGCGAGTATCGTCACGTAGACCGGGTTGAGGTAGTTCATCGCCGTGACCTCGGCGATGGGGATGCGCGTCATGGCGAAGAACCAGAAGGACACGCCCACCGTGTGCACCACCCCGCGCAACCCGAACAGGCCCCACTGGCGGCGCGTCAGTCGCACCGTGCTCAGCGTCCGCCACAGCGGCAGCAGGAACACCAGCCCCAGCAGGTAGCGCAGGAACGCTGCCTCCACCGCCGGAACCGAGCTGCCCAGCGCCTTGACCAGCGCCGTCACCATGACAAAGCACAGCCCCGTCACCACCATCCAGAAGATGCCCACGCCGGGGCGCTGTGCCGTATCCATGCGCCAGAGTTAGCGCGCAAGTGTCGCGAGTGCCAGCGGGGAGGATGCGGGCAGATGCGTTTCACGCCCGCAGGATCCGGGCTGCTTCGAATTGCGGGGATTCGATGTGCAGACATCCACCCGGTCTTCATCGAATCGCCCGAGGGTGGAGGGCGGTAGGGAGGGGGAAATCGGGCTAGTTGCCAAAGGGTTACCACCCTGCACACCCTACCCCGCCAGCAGCATCGCTGCAATCGACAGCATGGTCAGACCGATGACAGCATCCAGGACCTGCCAGGCCCTCGGGCGGGCAAAAACCGGAGCCAGCAGCCGCGCGCCATACCCCAGCGACACAAAGAACACGCCGGAGGCCGCCGCCGCCCCGATCCCAAAGGCCAGTTTGTCCGCATATTGCGCCGAGATCGCGCCGATCAGCATCACCGTATCAAGGTAGACATGCGGGTTGAGCCAGGTCAGCGCGAGGCATGTCAGCACGGCGGCGCGCAGGCTTTGCGCCTCGGCCCCGGCCTGCATCGCCGCGCCACCGCGCCTGGCCGACCGCAGCGTCCGCAGCCCATACCACGTCAGGAACGCCGCCCCCGCCCAGCGCATCGCACTCTCGAACCAGGGCATGGCCTGTGTCAGCGCGCCGATGCCAAGGATCCCCGCCGTGATGAGCACCGCATCCGATGTGGCACAGACCAGCACCACCGGCAGGACATGCCGACGCATCAGCCCCTGCCGCAGCACAAAGGCATTCTGCGCCCCGATCGCGAGGATCAGCGAAAACGACAGGGCAAATCCGGCAAGCAATGCGTCCATTGGGGTCTCCTTTGGCGCTTCTGTAAGATGACACCAAGGTGAAGCCCAGTTAATCTATCTTCATCCAGATCAGGATTGCTAATGCACGACCCAGCCCAGCTTGCCGCGCTCGAATCCGTCCTGCGCCTCGGAGCCTTCGACGCGGCCGCGTCGGAACTGAACGTCACGCCCTCCGCCATCTCGCAGCGCATCCGCGCGCTCGAAGACCGCGTCGGCGCGCCTCTTGTGCTGCGCGGCACCCCGGCCCTGCCGACCGAGACCGGCAGCCGCCTCGCCCGCCATGCCCGCGACATCGCGCTGCTGGAGGCCGACCTCGCCCGCGATCTTGGCCGCCACGTCCCGGCGCGCCTGCGCGTGGCGATCAATGCCGACAGCCTCGACACTTGGGCGATCCCGGCGCTGGCACAGACGGAGTTCCTGTTCGACATCGTGGTCGAGGATGAAAGCGTGTCCTGGCAGCGCCTGCGCGACGGCGATGTGACCGCCGCCATCACGGCGCGTGCCGCCCCGGTGCAGGGCTGCGAGGTCACGCCGCTCGGGGTCATGCGCTACACCGCCACCTGTGCGCCCGCCTTTCACGCCCGGTACTTCGCATCCGGCGTCACCCCCGACGCGCTGGCCCGCGCGCCCATGCTGGATTTCTCGGGAAAGGACGTGCTGCAACGCGGTTGGCTGGCGGGCTGGACCGGCCAGCGCCTGTCACCGCCGACGCATCACCTGCCCTCCACCCACGGCTTTGTCACCGCCGCGCTCTGCGGTCTGGGCTGGGGGCTGAATCCGCTGCCGCTGGTGGCGGCGCATCTCGCCTCGGGCGCGCTAGTCGAAATGGTCCCGGACCACGTCCGCGCCGTGCCGCTGTACTGGCAGACCCGCAGCCTGACGGCACAGGCAATCCGCCCCCTGACGCGCGCCCTGCGCCGCGCCGCCGCGACCGCCCTGCCGGAGGTCGCAGACCCGCAGGGACCTGAAACCAGCGATTAACCCCTGTAAACGGCGCGATCACCGGGCCGCACCCCGGTCCCGGCCAGAGCCGCCAGAATTTTCACTGCCCACCCGGCAATTTTCACCTGCGAGCCGGGGGCCGGACGCAACGTCATGTGCCGATGTCATCGACCGGGTGCCTCCGGTCCTCAAACCCCCATGCGTTAGCGCCACCAATTGCTAACATGTGGCCACAACACCCCGCCAAAGTGGTCACGACTCACCTTTCGCAAAGGTAAACGCGCGGCAGGTTTCCCCACCGCGCGCTCCATGTTCCGGTTCGTAATGAAATCAGGCGTCCAGCTGCGCCATGACCTCGTCCGAGGCTTCGAAGTTCGTCGTGACGCGCTGCACGTCATCGTCGTCTTCCAGCGCATCGACCAGCTTCATCAGCGACTGCATGCCGTCGAGGTCCAGCTCGGTCGTGGTGCTCGGCTTCCACACCAGCTTGGTGGATTCGGATTCGCCAAGCGCTGCTTCCAGAGCGTTGGAAACCTCAGCAAGATCAGTGTCTTCGCAATAGACCACATGCCCGTCTTCCGAGGATTCCACATCCTCGGCCCCGGCCTCGATCGCGGCCATCATCACGTCATCGGCGCTGCCGACGGAGGCCGGATAGATGATCTCGCCCTTGCGCTCGAACATGAAACCGACCGAACCCGTCTCGCCCAGGTTGCCGCCGTACTTGGTGAAGGTCGAGCGCACGTTCGACGCGGTGCGGTTGCGGTTGTCGGTCATCGCCTCGACGATCACCGCCACCCCGTTCGGGCCATACCCCTCGTACCGGATCTCGGCGTAATCCTCGCCCTCGCCGCCCACGGCCTTCTTGATGGCGCGCTCGATGTTGTCCTTCGGCATGGACTGGCCACGCGCTTCCTTCACTGCCAGACGCAGGCGCGGGTTCTTGTCGGGATCGGGGTCGCCCATCTTGGCGGCGACGGTGATCTCCTTGGAAAGTTTCGAGAATACCTTTGCCCGCAGTTTGTCCTGACGGCCCTTGCGGTGCTGGATGTTTGCCCATTTGGAATGGCCGGCCATGATCTCGCCTCTTGCTCACGCGTATGAAAATTCGCGTCTCTATAAGCCATGGCCGCCCCCCTTGCCAAGGGCAGGCATTGATCCCGCGCGACCTTGGGCCTAAGCCTCTGCCATGGCACGTTTCCTCCTCCTCCAGCTGCGCCCCGAGACCGAGGCCAGCGACGACGAATACCACGCCTTCCTGTCCAAGGGCGGGCTGGACGACGCACAGGTCCACCGTATCCGGCTGGACCAGCAGGACCTGCCCGACGGCCTCGACCCGCGCGACTACGCCGGGGTGATCGTCGGCGGCGGCCCGGGCTGCGTGTCGGACGATCCCGCCACCAAGGACCCCGTCGAGGCCCGGATCGAGGCCGCCTGCCTGTCCCTGATGCCCGCCATCACGGACAACGACATCCCCTTCCTCGGCTGCTGCTATGGCATCGGCATCCTTGCCCACCACCTCGGTGCCGAGGTGTCAAAGGCCCGCTTTGGCGAACCGGTCGGTGCGGTAACCTGTCGTTTAACCGATGCCGGCAGACTGGACCCGTTGACCCGCGACCTGCCGGACAGCTTCGACGCCTTCGTCGGCCACAAGGAAGCGGTGCAACACCTGCCCCATGGCGCGACCCACCTCGCCGCCGCCGACAGTTGCCCCTACCAGCTGATCCGCCACGGCGAGAACGTCTACGCCACGCAATTCCACCCGGAAGCCGACGCCGCCGGGTTCGAGACCCGCATCCGCATCTATCGCCACAAGGGCTATTTCCCTCCGTCCGAGGCCGACGCCCTGATTGCCATGTGCCGCGCCGCCGATGTCACCCATCCGGAACGGCTGCTTGCGGGCTTCGTTTCGCGTTACCGCTAAGTCCGCGCACAGAATTGACCTTTGAAATTTGAGTATTTGGACCAAGAAGAAGCAACCACCGCGCCCCTGCTTCTTCTTGGTCCAAATACCTCCGGGGGTCCGGGGGCTGGCCCCCGGTCCGCGCTCAAAGCGGAAAGGACCACGGGATCAGCAAGGATCCCAGCACCGCCACCAGCACGTTCATCGGCACGCCGACCCGCAGGAAGTCAGTGAAACTGTACCCCCCCGGACCATAGACCAGCGTGTTGGTCTGATACCCGATGGGTGTTGCGAACGAACACGAGGCCGCCAGCATCACCGCCACCACCAGCGGGCGCGGGTCGATGCCCAGCGTATGTGCCAGAGTGATCGCGATGGGCGTCACCACCACGGCGACGGCATTGTTCGACACGATCTCGGTCAGGGTCGAAGACAGCAGGAAGACCGCCATGACCACCGCCCAGCCGGGCAATTCGCCCAGTACCGGCGCGACGGCGTTCACCACAAGCGACACCGCGCCCGAGGTCTCCAGCGCCGCGCCAATTGCCAGCATGGCAAAGATCAGCGCCAGCAACTGCCCTTCGATAAAGGAAAACGCCTCGTCCGCGTCGATGCAGCGTGTCAGCAGCACCACCGCCACGGCGATCACCGCCAGTGTCAGGATATTCGCCACCCCCAGCGCCGAGAGCAGGACAATCGCCACCAGCGCCCCGATCGCAATCGGCGCCTGCGCCCGGCGATACGCCCGCGCCGAGGGCTGCGTCACGTCCACCAGTTCCATGTCGTCGGCAAGGCGCTTGATGTCCTCCGGGTTGCCTTCGAGCAGCAGCGTATCGCCCACCCGCACCACCAATTCATCCAGCTGCCGCCCGATGTTCTGGTTTCGCCGATGCACCGCAAGCGGGTACACGCCGTACCGCCGCCGAAGGCGCAACGCGCCCAGGCTGCGCCCCACCATCTTGCACCCGGGCGAGATCAGCACCTCGACCGTGGTGGTTTCCTTGGCGGACACCTGGTCCACCCGCTTCAGCGATTTGTCCCGTTGCAGCGACAGCAGTTCCGTCATCTGGGTGCGCAGGACCACCCGGTCACCGACCTGCAGCACCACGTCCTGCAGGTTGCGCCGCAGCGATTCATCACCGCGCACCACGTCGATCAGCCGCACGCCTTCGCGCTTGAACAGCTGCACCCCAAGCACTTCGCGCCCGATCAGGTTGCTTTCCGGCGGCAGGACGGCCTCGGTAAAGAATTTCATCCGCGAGCGGTCCGACAGCATCCCCGCCATCGACGTCCGTTCCGGCAGCAGGTAGCGCCCCACCAGCCCCATGAACCCCATGCCCGCCGCCGCCAGCACCATGGCCAGCGGCGTCACCTCGAAGATCCCAAAGGCATCCAGCCCCGCGTTGCGCGCCACGCCATCCACCAGCAGGTTGGTCGAGGTCCCGATCAGCGTCGTCGTCCCGCCAAGAATCGCGGCATAGCTCAGCGGAATCAGCAGCTTGGATGGAGTCGTCCCCAATTGCCCGGCGATCTGCACCATGATCGGCAGCATGACCACCACCACCGGCGTGTTGTTCAGAAAGGCCGAGGCCACCAGCACGGCGGCAAAGATCCCCAGCATGGCCAGCTTTGGCCGCACCCGGACCTGCGCCTGCGCAAAGCCGGTAAAGGCGTCCAGCGCCCCCGTCCGCACCAGCGCGCCCATGACGATGAACATCGCGGCGATGGTCCAGGGGGCCGGGTTCGCCAGCACGGCCACGCCCGTGTCGTAATCCAGGATACCCGTCAGCAGCAGGAACCCCACGCCGCCCAGCGCCACCACCTCTGTCGGGTAGGTCTCGCGCACGAAAAGCACCAGCATCGCGGCCAAGGTGCCCAGCGTCATCCAGGCCTCTGCCGTCTGGCTCAGCTCGATCCATCCCATACGGCGGTTCCTGCCCTGTTATAGCCGTTTATCAAACGTTTGCATTCTGGCCTGCGTCCCCTTCGGGCGCAAGCGCGGCCTTTGACGCAGAGGCATCGGACGCAGGCCGCGGCTGCACCAGTGCCACGCCGGACAGCATCACCGCCAGCGCAGCCCAGACCCAGCCGGAATAGCCCTCGCCCAGGAACAGCATCGCCCAGCTGATCCCGAACAGGGTCACCAGGTAAGCAACCTGCGCGGCAAAGACGCTGCCCGCAAATCCGATCAGCCATACGTAGCCGCCGTAGGCCAGCGTATGCAGCGCGGTGCTCGCCAATAACGCAAGGTCCGGCGCGCCAAGCGGCCAGTGCGGCACGATGAACTGCCCCGTCAGCAGCGCCAGCGGCAGGCTCGCCAGCGCCGCCACAAACGAGGCGCCAGTCAGCACCTGCACCGGGTCCATTCCCTCGGTGCCGTTCAGCGCCACGTAATTGCCTTCGATGGCGTAACAGACCGGCCCCAGAAGCACGATCAGCACCCAGATCGGATCGACGCCCGGCGGCAGGCCGTTCTCCGGCACCACCAGCAGCGCCACACCTGCCAGCCCCATCAGCAGGCCCAACAGGCGCAGGGGCCGCAGCCGCTCCATGCCCAGTGCCATGGCCAGCGGAAAGGCCACCAGAGGTACGGCAGCGATCAGGATCGACATCACGCCGGACGGCAGATGCACCATGCCCTGATAGGCCGTGATCCCCGGAAACACGGAACCCACTAGACCGACGACCAGATACAACCCCAACGCCCGCCCATGCAGCGGCAACCCGCGCCCGCGCAGCACCGTCAACCCGGCCATCGCGGCCCCGGACAGGGCCACCTGCCAGAAGATCAGGCCGAAATGCCGGTATCCATCAGAAACCGCGACCTTGGACAGCGGCTGCGTTCCGCCCCATGCCGCCCCGATCAGGATCAGCGCAAGGAACGGCCACACCCGGGTCACGTCAGGCGTCCGGCCCGCATTGCAGCAACCGCCCGCCCTGTCGCACCATGGCCATGGACTTGGCCTTGCCGGTCAGGTCGTCGGTCTCGATGAAGACGCCGGAGAGGGTCGCATCGCCATTCGCGGGCTCGAACCGGCCCTTGGCCATGCCGTTGACAAAGCGGCGCAGCGGTTCCGCAGGCTCCATCCCGATGACAGAGTTGTAATCGCCGCACATCCCCGCATCCGACAAAAAGGCCGTGCCCTTGGGCAGGATCTGAGCGTCTCCCGTCGGGACATGCGTATGCGTCCCCACGACCAGCGAGGCCCGCCCATCGCAGAAATGCCCCATGCCCATCTTCTCGGAGGTCGCCTCGCAATGCATGTCCACCACGATGGCCTGCGCCTGCCCGCCCAGCGGATGACGCTTCAACACCTCGTCCACGGCGGTAAAGGCACTGTCGTAATTGCGGCTCATGAAGACCTGCCCCAAGGCCTGCACCACCAGCACCTTGCGCCCGCGCGCGTCCTTGTACAGCGCGGCCCCCCGCCCCGGCGCTTGCCGGGCCAAGTTCAGCGGTCGGATGATGCGGGTGTCGCTTTCGATATGCGCCAACATCTCCTTCTGGTCAAAGGCGTGGTCGCCGAGGGTCACCACATCCGCCCCCGCCTCGAAAATCGCATTGGCATGCGCCGCCGACAGCCCGTGGCCATTGGTGGCATTCTCGCCGTTCACGATCACGAAATCCAGCCGCCAGTCCTTGCGCAAGGCCGGAAGACGGTCGGTGATCCCCTGCCGCCCCGAGCGGCCCATTACATCGCCAAGAAAGAGTATACGCATGGGCGCAAGCCCTAATTCGCAAGCAGGCGAAAGCAAAGCCCCAATCGACATGACAAGCCTGTGCAGTATGGCGCCTGCGGCCCCCTGGCAGGGGGCTCTGCCCCCAACGCTCCTGCGGAGCGTTCCCCCGAGGGTATTTGGAAAACCAAAGAAGCAGGGGCGCGCGCCCTTTCCCTTCATCTTGATCCAAATACCGCGGGGGAGTCCGCCGGAGGCGGACGGGGGCAGAGCCCCCCCTTTTACATCTGAGATTGCGCCGTCATCGGCACTCCATCGCGGCACCGATCATGGCCGGGGCATAGCCCGCCAGCAGCCGCGCCTGCAGCCGCCCGTCGAACCGCACCGCCATGATCTTTGACCAGTCGCCCGAGGCGAGGATCATCTCCGGACCCTGCCCGCAGTCGCGCACCCCGCCCTCGATGAACGGCCAACCGATGCGGTGATTGGTGAAGCCTTCGGCATTTGCGACCTCGGTCAGGCGGCCCTTGTCGTAGCGCCAGACGCGCAGCACCTGCGCCAGATGCGGGCGGTCGATGTAGGCGATCTCGACCCTGCCGTCGCCGTCCAGATCGCCCGCGCCGATCAGCGACAGCCAGCGGTTGCGCTGTCCTATGAACGGTGTGGATGCCAACCGCTCCCCGTGTCGGTCGTAGATGGACAGGCGCGCGCCCTGCGTGACGCTGCTCTCGGTCACCACCACCTCGGGATAGCCGCCGGGATCCACGTCCGCCACCAGTGGCGTCACGCCTTCGAACACCAGCCCCTCGGGCAGGAAAACGCCTGTCGGACAGGTCCCCGGACCGGAGCCGTCGTTTGCCGTGATGCGGATCGTCAGGCCCTTGCCGTCCTTCAGGTCTCCCAACACGCCATGGCCGTATTCATCGGTCGGATCGAAATAGGCCGCGTGCAGGCGCAGGCGGGTGCCGGTCGGAGACCAGGCTTCCAGCCGGCCAAACAGGCCCTTGGTGTTCAGGAAGGGTGCAGAGGCCGTCCGCTTGGCCATCCCGTTCACCGGGAAGTCCGTGGGACAGGCCAGCGCGCCACCGTCCCCCGCCGCCACAAGTGCAAAGCTCAAAACCGCGCCGCGCACGAGCGCGCGCAACGCAAAGCCACGCCGACGCGGCGCCCCCGTGGAGACAGCCGCAGTCGTAGGCGCCCCGGCGGGCTTGTCCCCCGAGGCGCAGCGCATCAGATCTGCTTTTCCGGCATCCGCACGACGAGGCCGTCCAGCGCGTCCGAGACCTTCAGCTGGCAGGTCAGGCGCGAGGTCTGCGGGTTCGGCTCAAAGGCGAAATCCAGCATATCCTCTTCCATGTCTTCCTTGGCGGGCAGCTTGTCCACCCAGGAGGGATCGACATAGACGTGGCAGGTGGAGCAGGCGCAGGCGCCGCCGCAATCGGCCTCGATGCCGGGGATGTTGTTGTCGCGTGCGCCTTCCATGACGGTCAACCCGTTGGGGACATCCACCACATGCTCGGTGCCGTTGTGCTCGATATAGGTGATCTTCGCCATTTCACCGCTCCTCTCGATTTCGTTTCGCGCAAATACCTAAGCGCTGCGATTGCCCAGCGCCAGAGCCATTTGCAGGCTTCCTCTCCCGTCAAAGGCATTGCGGACGGCACGGACCACCCCCGGGATGCGATTCTGTGCGGGCGGGCGCGTTATCGCCGCAGGCCTTTGGGTTTTCTGTGGCGCGGTGAAAGCCCACTCGCCGGAGCGCACTCCGCACCGGCCCTCCGCCCTTGCGTTGCGCCTCCCTAGCGTCCCATATGCCCGGCATGTCACGCCGTACACTTTTCCTCACCGCTCTGGGCCTGCTCCTCCTCGTTGTCACACTGGCGGGCTACACGAAGGTCATGGCCCGCATCGCCCCCGGCACGCCCCCGGCTATGGCCGAGGCCAGCGCCCGGGCCGATGCCATCACCGTCGACAAGGGCGCGCGCCGCCTGACGCTGTGGCGCGCGGGCTTGCCGATCCGCGCCTATGACATCTCTCTCGGAGCCGCGCCCGAAGGCCACAAGACCCGCGAGGGCGACGAGCGCACCCCGGTGGGCGACTACGTGATCGACTGGCGCAATGCCCGGTCCTTTGCGCATCTGTCGCTGCATGTCTCCTACCCTGCGCACGCCGACATCGCCGCCGCCGAGGCGCGGGGCGAGGACCCCGGCGGCATGATCATGATCCACGGGCTCCCCAATGGCTGGGGCGCGCTGGGACGGCTGCACCTGCTGTGGGACTGGACCGACGGCTGCATGGCCGTGACCAACGCCGAGATGGCCGAGATCTGGTCGCTGGTCCCCGACGGCACGCCGATCACGATCACGGACTGAGCCCTTTCCGCCCCGCCCCACATGTTCTACACTTGTTCTCATGTCGTGGCCCCGCCCCCCCTCGGCCCTCGTGGCCAGCCGCCTACACGAGCCGCCCATGGGCGCGCGCGTGACCGTGGCCGGTCTGGTGATCCTGCGGCAGCGGCCCGGGACGGCAAAGGGCGTGATCTTCGTCACGCTCGAAGACGAGACCGGCGTGGTCAACATCATCGTCTGGCGCGCGCTTTATGAACGCTTCAGGCGCGCGGTGATCGCCGGACGGATGCTGCGCGTCACCGGGCGATTGCAGCGCGACCATGGCGTCACCCACATCCTCGCCGAGCATATTGAGGACATTTCGCAACTGCTTGATCGGCTTCTGGACCCGGATCTTGCCCATGATCTTCCCAGACCGCCCGAAACCCGCTAGGCTTTGGCCAAACCAAAGGCACAAAGAGGCCCGAGCAGTGAAATCCTTCCCCGATACGCGCAGGTTTGTGCGTCTCGCAGGAACCGGCGCAGCCCGCCGGGTGGTTATGTGTGCGCTGCTGCTGTCCGCCTGCACACATGCGCCGGTGACGGACAGCGTCAGCCGGGACGAAGATTTCTCGGACATCCAGCCCGTCGCCCTGTCGCCTGTGCGCCTGACCACCCCGGTGGTCGCCCTGTCGGACGGGCGCTGCCAGGCGCGCGAGGAAACCCCCGCCGTCTACGAACACGTCATGGGCGAGGTGCAGGTCATCCAGGCGGAAATCGCCCCAGACGGCACCGTCATCACGCCCCCCGTCTATCGCCGCGCCCCCGTGCCAAAGGTCGTGCGGGAACGCTCGGAATACATTTTTGATGCCGTCTGCGGCCACCAGATGACGCCGGAGTTCATCTCGTCACTCCAGCGGGCGCTGGCGGCACGCGGTTATTTCGGCGGCAACGTCAGCGGCTGGATCGACCCGCCCACCTCCGCAGCGATCCGCAAATATCAAGCGGACCGTGGTCTGGACAGCTCGCAGCTGTCTCTGGAAACGGCGCGCTCGCTGGGCCTGATAACGGTCGATCATGCGACCCTCGCCCCCGCCGACGCGGGCTGACCCATCTTTCAGGCCGACCGGCTCACAGCCCGGTTCATCAGAGTGCGCAGGTAGTGCCGCGAGTCCGCCCAGGCGTTCTGCCGTCCGAACCCATGTGCCTTCTCGTTCAGAAAAGCATGCGTCAGCCCGAATTGCCGCAGGTATTCCTCCGACGGCTCCGCCCGGTATGGCGCCACGAGGTGCTTTGCCAAGCCCTTGGCAAAGAACAGATGACGCGCCCCACGAGCGCGGACGATACGGAGAAACTCGATAGCGAGGTCTTCGGGTACATCCATGGGCGCCTTGGCAACTTCCGCCAAGGCATAAGCAATGGCCGTGCCTGAAAACGTCCCATGCGCCCCTTCGTTCAGGAAGATCGGGTAAGAGGTCACATCGAAGTGCAGGTATCGAAGATCCGGCACGTCATCGCGAAAGGCGATGAAATCGCGCGTCCAGGTCTCCGGCTTGCGGTCAAGGGAACGGGCACTCGTCAGAGCCAACAGCTTCATCCCGCCCAGGACGTTGACGAAAAACGCCGTGCGCCCGGACGGCGACAGTGCGTCGATGCGGTCCAGTACGGGGAACCGACCCCGGTTCTCCGACAGGAACATGTCGGGATTGTAGTGCCGGAAGGAGGCGATGAAGTCCGCCGCCTCCGGCCCCGCCACCTCTGTCACGGCGGCAAGCGTCAGCGCCTCGCGCAGGGCGATGTCGGTTTGCAGGTCGCCCGGATAAGGTCCGACGCTGCCGTGTGCGACAAGACGGGCCAGCGCGGCGCCCCATTCGGGTGGGTGTCGCCGCAGGAACGGCGCCCATGACGGTTGCTTTCGGAACAAGTTCAGCATCTGTACCACGCGTCTCCCACACCTGCCCGGCTGCGCGCCGCCGGGTGCATTGGCATCACAGCCGCCCTTTGCCGTGCATGCAACCACGCCAAAGAAAAAGGGCGCCCCGAAAGGCGCCCCTTGTCAATGCGTTGCGGACGGGATCAGCCCTCGTCCAGTCCCAGCGCGACAAAGCGAGGGTCACCGGCGCGGCGCACCAGAAGCAGGATCGACTTGCGGCCCTCTTCCTTGGCCTCGTCGATACGATCCTGCAGTTCGGCCACGGTGCGCACGGTGCTCTGACCCGCTTCGGTTATGACGTCACCGGCGCGCAGGCCCTTCTCGAACGCCTGCGATGCCTCGTCCACCGCCGTCACGGCCAGACCGTCGGTGCCCGCCGGAACGGACAGCTCGTCGCGCATCTCGTCGGTCAGCGGTGCAAGCGTCAGACCCATGGTCTCGACTTCCTGCGGCTCTGCACCCGGACCTTCGGCAGAGGCCGGGATCGCGGTCTCGGCTTCCTCGCGGCGGCCAAGGGTGATCTTCAGCGTCTGCGTCTCGCCATCGCGGTTCACCACCACGCGGACGGTCTTGCCTACCGGGGTGTTGGCCACGGTGCGGACCAGCTGGCGGGTGTCCTGAACGTCGACGCCGTCGAAGGACAGGATCACGTCACCGGCCTTCATGCCGCCGTCCATCGCCGGACCTTCGGGCACGTCGGAAACAAGCGCGCCCTTGGCTTCGGCCAGCGCCAGAGCCTCGGCCACGTCATCGGTCACGTCCTGAATGCGGACGCCCAGCCAGCCGCGGCGGGTCTCGCCAAACTCCTTGAGCTGGTCGACAACGCGGGTCACCACGTTCGACGCCATCGAGAAACCGATGCCGATCGAGCCGCCGTTCGGGGACAGGATCGCGGTGTTCACGCCGATCACGTCGCCATCCATGTTAAACAGCGGACCGCCGGAGTTGCCCCGGTTGATCGCCGCGTCGGTCTGGATGTAGTCGTCATAGGTGCCCGACAGCGCGCGGTTGCGGGCCGACACGATCCCGGCAGACACCGAGAAGCCCTGCCCCAGCGGGTTGCCCATCGCCATGACCCAGTCGCCCACGCGGGCCTCGTCCGAATTGCCGAAGGACACGAACTTCAGCGGGTTATCCGCCTCGACCTTCAGCACCGCGATGTCGGTGTTCGGATCGGTGCCCACCAGCGTCGCCGGCAGATCGAACCCCTCGAAGAACTCGATCATGATCTCGTCAGCGCCTTCGATCACGTGGTTGTTCGTGACGATGTAGCCGTCTTCCGAGATCACGAAACCCGACCCCAGCGCCGAGGACCGGCGCGGTGCGCTGTCACCGTTGCCATTGCGGTTGCGGTCCTGGAACTCGCGGAAGAAATCCTCGAAGGGCGACCCCTCGGGCACGATCCCCTGCGGTCCCGTGCGGCCCGCCACGGTGGTCGAGGTCGTGATGTTCACCACTGCCGGGCTGACACGTTCGGCCAGATCGGCAAAACTTTCGGGCGCGCCACGGGCGTGCGCCATCAACGATTGCGACAGGATAAGAACCATCGAGAGCGTCGCGAGCCAGAACAGCCTCAGCGGCGTCGCGTCCTCCCGGGTCCGTGCGATGACTTGAGCTTTCAAGGAAGCCTCCTTCTATCTGGTCACGACAGCCGCCTCCACCCTCAGGCCACGACCGCCCTGCCGTCCTCTCCAGTGTGTCGTACATAGGCTTGATGGCGCAACACCAAAGACGTGTACAGGCGGTCTCACGCCCAAGTGAAAGGCGGTGACGGAACATAAACGTGAAGATCGGGCCTGTGAGGATGTTGCCAAAGGAGGCCTGCCGCGCTCAGCGCCGGGCCATCCACAGGATCACCACGCCGGTGACCAGCGTCAGAAGGCCGAGGTTGCGGCGCATCTCCAGCGGCATCTCTTTCAACGCCTCCAGCAGGCGTTCGACAAGCGAAGGGGCCAGTGCGTACACCAGCCCCTCGATCACGAGGACCATGCCGATCCCCGCCAATATGTCGCGCAGATCCATGCGCGGATCAGTTGCCCGCTGCGGGCGCGGTCTCTTCGACCGGGTCCGCCACCGGCTCCGCCACGGGTGCCGTGTCAGAGGCCGGGGCCTCGGGCACGGTCGCCGCGTCAGACGGGGCCGGGGCCGCGTCGGTGGGTGCTGCCTCGGGCGCCTCGGCTGCCGGAGCAGAAGCCGCAGGCACCCCCTGCCCTTGCGCGTTGAAGTACTCGAAGAACTCCGAATCCGGCGTCATGACCATGGACGAGTTGCCGCCCTTCAGTGCCGTCTCGTAGGCCTGCATCGACCGGTAGAAGGCAAAGAACTCCGGGTCCGCGCCATAGCTCTCGGCAAAGATCCGGTTGCGCTCGGCGTCGGCCTCACCGCGGATCACGTTCGCCTCGCGCTCGGCCTCGGACAGGGTTTCGACCACGGTACGATCCGCGAGCGCGCGCACGCGTTGCGCCGCTTCGTTACCACGGGCGATCTCGTCCGCCGCTTCGCGTTCGCGTTCCGCGCGCATCCGGGCAAAGGTCGCCTCGAGGTTCTGCGCCGGAAGGTTTGTCTGCTTCAGACGCACGTCCACCACGTCCAGCCCCAGCGAACGCGCCTCGGAACGGGCCTGATCCCGGATACGGATCATCAGCGCGCCACGGTCTTCGGACAGGATGGTGTCCGATGTCACCTGATCGGCACCCAGCACCTCGCGGACCTGCGCGTTCAGGATGCCCTGAAGCCTCTCCTCGGCGACGCGGATACCGCCCACGCCCACGGCCTGACGGAACTGCACCACATCCGCGATGCGGTAGCGGGCGAATGCGTCAACCACCAGACGGCGGTCGTCCGACGGGGTGACTTCGATGGTCTCGGTGTCCAGCGACAGGATGCGGTCGTCATAGCGCACGACCTCGTCCAGCAGCGGCATCTTGAAGCCGAGGCCCGGCTCTTCCTTCACGGTCTGGATCTGGCCAAAGCGCAGCACCAGCGCCTTTTCGCGCTCGTCCACCACAAAGACCGAGGACAGCACCACCACCAGCAGAACCACTGCGGCCGGCAACAGATATGTCGTCTTGTTCATCTCTCGGCCCTCCCTCAGTTCGATCCGCCGGTCGAGGACCGGCCAAGTTCGTTCAACGGCAGATACGGTACCACGCCGCCTCCGCCCTCGCCGGTCAGGGCGTCGTCGAGGATCATCTTGTCCACGTCACCCAGCACCTTTTCCATGGTTTCCAGGTACAGGCGGCGGCGCGTGACCTCGGGGGCCTGCGCGTATTCCTGCTGGACGGAGGTGAAGCGCGCGGCCTCACCCAGCGCCTGGTTCACCACCTGTGCGCGGTAGCCCTCGGACTGCTCGCGCGTCTGCGCGGCCTGACCACGGGCCTCGGCCACGACGCGGTTGGCATAGGCGTCGGCCTGCCGTTCCAGACGGTCACGCTCCTGCTCGGCGGCCTGCACCTCGCGGAAGGCGTCGATCACCTCGCGCGGCGGTTCCGCGCCACGCAGGTTGACCCGCACGATGCGGATGCCGCTGTCGTATTCGTCCAGCGTCATCTGGATGTTCTCGCGCGCGGTGTCGGCGATCAGGCCACGGTCGCGGTTGAGGATCGGTGCCAGATTGGTGGCCGAGATGATCTCGCGCATGACCGATTCAGACACGGCCTGCACGGTTTCCTGCGGCTCTGCGATGTTGAACAGCATCTTGGACGGGTCCGAAACGTTCCACACAACCTGAAAGTCGATGTCCACGATGTTCGCATCGGTGGTCAGCATCAGCCCGTCATTGCCCGCACGGCCACCGCCCACGGTCTCCGTCCGTTCCGAGGTCACGTTGACCTTTTCATAGGTCACCAGCGGCCAGGGCGCAAAGTTCAGGCCCGGCTCCCCGGTCGAGGAATACTCGCCCAGGAACAGTTCGACCGACTGCTCTTCGGGTTTCACGGTGTAGAAGGAGGACACCGCCCAGATGCCCACCAGCACCAGCGCGCCCAGACCGAGCGTGCCCTTGGTCAGGCCGGGGCCACCATTGCCGCCCCCCATGCCGCCGCCGCCCTGGCGATTGCCACCGCCACCGCGACCGCCCATGAGGACGCGCAGCTGCTCCTGGCCCTTCTTCATCAGCTCGTCGATCTCGGGGATCTGGTTGTCTTCCGGACGACGCCCGCCGCCACCACCACCCGAAGGCGGGCGCTGGCCATTGCCGCCCTGGTTGCCACCGCCCCCCCAGGGGCCGCCGCTGTTTCCTGCCATGAAGCTCTACCCTTCCTGAAACTCTCTGTAGTCTTGCATTACATGCATACCTGTGTACGCCTGTCGGGAATTCAACCGCTCCCGACTGCGGCATTCAATGCCTATTCGCCCTTATCGGCTGCGCGTCGGGTTGCGCATGGTCACGATCTCCTCGGACATGGTCGGATGCACCGCCACGGTCCGGTCGAAATCCTCCTTGGTCGCGCCCATCTTTACGGCGATGCCCGCAAGTTGGATCATCTCGCCCGCGCCCGGGGCCACGATATGACATCCCAGCACCTTGCGCGAGGCCTTGGAGACGATCAGTTTCATCAGCACCCGGTCAGGTTGCTCGGCAAAGGCCGACTGCATGGGCCGGAACGAGGTGCAGTAGACCTCGATCTCTTCCTGCTCGGCGGCCTGCTCCTCGGTCAGACCCACCGTGCCCATCTCCGGCTGGGTAAAGACCGCGCTGGGGATCAGGTCGTGATCCACCGGCGTCGGATTGCCGTGGAACACGGTGTTCACAAAGGCCATGCCCTCGCGGATTGCCACCGGCGTCAGGTTCACCCGGTCCGTGACATCGCCGATGGCGTAGATCGAGGGCACCTTGGTCTGCGAGTACTCGTCCACCTGCACCGCACCGTTGCGGCCCAGCTCGACCCCCAGCTCTTCCAGCCCCAGACCTTCGGTGTTGGGCGTGCGTCCCGTGGCAAAGAACACGGCGTCAAAGTCGCGAATCGTGCCGTTGGTGGCCTTCACCCGGACCGGGCCTTTGCCGATCTCTTCGTAGCCCGGTTGGCCGTGCTGGACCTCCTCCACCGGAGCCTGCCCCATGGCATCCGCCTCGGCGGTGCCGACGCAATGCATCTCGACGATGGTGGTGCCGGTGTGAAGGTCGATGCCACGCTCCTTCATGGCGTCGGCGATCAGCCCGCGCGCCTCGTCGTCAAAGCCCCGCAGGATCTGCGCACCGCGATAGAACTGCGTCACCTCGCAGCCCAGCCCGTGCAGGATGCCCGCGAACTCGCAGGCAATATAGCCACCGCCGACGATCAGGATGCGCTTTGGCAGCTTTTCGAGGTGAAAGATGTCGTCCGAGACCATCCCCAGATGCGCGTTCGGCATATCGGGCCAATGCGGACGGCCGCCGGTGGCGATCAGGATGTGCTTGGCGGTCTTTTCCTCGCCGGTGGAGAGTGTCACCGTATGCGCATCCTTCACCGTGGCGCGGGCGTCGAAGGTCTCGACCCCAGAGCCCGCCAGCAGATTGCGGTAGACACCTTCAAGCCGGTCGAGTTCGGCATGCAGCCTGGCGCGAAAGGTGTCCCAGTCAAAGCTGCCGTCCTGGATGTCCCAGCCATAGGCGCGTGCCGAGGCGGGCATGTCGCGGTATTCGCTGGCAAAGACCATCAGTTTCTTCGGCACGCAGCCGCGGATGACGCAGGTGCCGCCATAGCGGTCTTCCTCGGCCAGGGCGACCTTGGCCCCCGCTTCGCCCGCCGCAACCCGTGCCGCGCGCACGCCTCCCGAACCGCCCCCGATGACGAAGAGATCGTAGTCGAATTCCATGTGTCCGTGTCCTCGCAGCGTATTCCGTCGCAGTATTGCCACGGGGTATTTCACGATGTCCCCGGGAAGGCCAGAGCCAGCGCCGCACAGAACGGGTGCGCTGCCCCGAACGTGATGTGGGCACGAGGCCGACCTCAGCAGGCCGTCCCCAGCCCCAGCCGCCCCAGCGTACAGCGGCAGTCGTCCACCAGCGCCTTGGCCTCGGGGCGGTCGCGATAGTACGCCAACGCGATCACCGCCCCGTACAGCGCCCAGCCCCGCGCGCGCCGCCAAGCGTCGTCATCCACCTTCAGCGCATCGCGAAACGCCTGGGTCTGCCACTCCGGCACCCAGCGCCAGGCCACGGCGATATCTGCCGCCGGATCGCCAACCGCCGCCAGCCCCCAGTCGATCACCGCCACCAGCCGCCCGTCGCGTGCCAGCAGGTTCGACAGCTTCAGGTCGCCATGGATCCAGCGCGGCTTGCGCGCGGGGGCGGCCTCCATCGCGTCCAGCCAGACCTCGCGCGCCGCCGAAACGTCGATCTCGTCCGAGACCTCGTGCAGCGCGCCAAGGGTCAGGCTGCTCATCTCTGCCAGCGCCACGCCACGCCGCTTGTTGTCTGGACCCGCCACCGGCGCGCCCTTGACCGGCAGTTTCCACAGCGCCTTGAGGAACCGCACAAGACGGGTCACCTCGGCAGGCCAGTCGTGGATGGCGGCGTCCTGCGCCTCGACGCCCTCGACCCAGTCGACCACTGTGAACGGCCAGTTGAACTGTTTCGAGCGCCGCCCCGCCAGCCGCACGCGCGGCACCGCCAAGGGCAGGTTCTGCAACTCGGGCAGCCAGCGCGCTTCCTTTTCCAGCAGTGCCGCGGCCTCGGGCCGGCGCGGCAGGCGCACCGCCAGTTCCGGCCCAAGGCGGAACATCGCGTTGTCGGTGCCACCATTCAGCGCGCGGATCGGCAGGTCGGACCATTGCCCGGCCTGCGCCGCGATCAGCGCCGCCACCAGTCGTTCATCGGAAAGGATCACCACGTCGTGCATGGCCCCAATCAGCCACAAGCCCGCCGGACTGCCAAGCGCCAAAACGCGAGACGGCGCCGCCCCCATGGCGCCGCCTGCCCCGTCTACGCTGGCCGCATCTTGGGCTGCGGCCCCGGACGCCCCACCCGGGCGCGCCGCGCGGTCCCCACCGCACGTGATGAATGATGTGCTTGGAAATCACAGCGGCAAAAGGCCGGTTTCACGGCGTTTTGCCGGCGGATTGTCCGCGCCGTGTCAACGAAACCACCTTGATGCCGGGACTGCCGCTTTAGTCGGTCCCCGGTTCGTGCATCTGCCGGACCACGGTCTCGCGCCAGGGTCCCGGCCATATCTGCACCCGGTATTTGTCGTCCCCCTCCAGCCCGTCAGCGGACAAGCTGTCCAGACCGGCCATGGACACCCGCAGACGATAGGTTCCGGGGGCCAGAACCACCCGTTCGGCCCCCTCCTCCAGGTCGGTGCAGCCAAGGATCAGTAAAACACCCGAAACCGTGCGCAAAGCGCCGTCCACCATATGATCCCAGCCGAACAGCTCCAGCGGCGGAGCCTCCGGCAGGACCTCTACCCGAACAGGAACGTCCATGTTTCTTGCCGTAAAGACCACAAGGTGATCACCGCCACAGATCACCTTGCGCAGCATGTCATCGGTGGTCCAGTCCTCGGGCCGCGTGCCCTGCATCTGCGCGTCGTAGATGTAGAACTGGTGGTAGTCCGCAAAGATGCTCAGGTCGCGGACCGTCATCAGATATCCCGGAACAGGTTGTCATCCTCGACGAAATCCAGCTGGCTCTCGCTGACGGTGCCCTCGTTGATGTCACGCACTTCGACGCGACCGTCCGAGCGGCCCACCACGACCTTGTCACAGATGTCGATGAACAGGCCGTTTTCCACTACGCCGGGGATCTGGTTCAGCACCATGGACAGCTGGCGCGGGTTGCCGATGCGGCTCAGGTGCAGGTCGAGGATGTAGTTCGCCTCGTCGGTGATATACGCACGGTCGCCGTTCATGCGCAGCGTCGCGTTGCGGCCCATCACGTCCATCGAGATCAGCACCTCTTCGACCAGCGCCTGCGTGGTCTGCCAGCCAAAGGGGATTACCTCGACCGGCAGCGGAAAGGCCCCGAGGTGGCCCACCTCCTTTGCCGCGTCCGCGATCACGATCATCTGGTCACTGGCCGTGGCGACGATCTTTTCCTGCAACAACGCCCCGCCGCCGCCCTTGATGAGGTTCAGTTCCTCGTCGAACTCGTCCGCGCCGTCGATGGTCAGGTCCAGCCACTTCGCCTCGTCCAGAGAGATCACGTCGATCCCCACTTCGCGCGCCAGTTCCGCCGTGCGGGTCGAGGTCGGGACGCCCTTGATGCGCAGGCCCTCCTCGCGGACCATCTCGCCCAGGCAGCGCACCAGCCAGGCCGCCGTCGATCCGGTCCCAAGGCCCACGCGCATCCCGGATTCCACGAATTCGGCGGCCCGTTTCGCGGCGACGAACTTGGCCTTGTCGATGGGCGACAACTCTCCGGACATGCGTATTCCCCTGTACTTCGGTGGCCGACCTTATAGCAGCCGCATGGTTTATGGCGAGTGTCAAACGCGCGGAGATTTTCCGGCCAACCGACGCAAAACGCCCGAAACCGTTTCCCGAATGCCCCCGCCCCGCATCCGCCGCCGCTTTTTCGCCACGAGTCTGCGGTACCGTTGTCCCGACCGAGCCCCAAGGGAGAACCCCATGCCCGACCGCCTCATCACCGCCCGGATGACCGGTGCCCTGCCACCCGCCCGGCCCGATCTGTTCTCGCGTCTGAAACGGATCAGCACGCCGGTGGTGCCAACCTTTGCCGAGGACCGGCAGGACCACCGCACCGGTGGCCCCGATGTGTCGCTGATCGAAGGCCTCGCACGCCCGTTCACCGCGCCCAAACAGCGCTGAACGCAGACTTCACATTGGCAAGGGCACCCCGGCGGCGTGCAAAGCGCCGCTTGGCTGCCCCGTGACCGAGCCGCCTTCCGGTTCGTCCGACACCGCCACGGTCGCCCCCGTCATCCGCTGCACCAGCGGTTCGGACAGGCCAACCGCAACGGCGCCATCCGGCCCCATGACGCCCAGCGACAGCGGCGCCGCACCGACGGGCATCAGCCAGACCTGCCAGACACGTCCCTCCGGCGCGGGCGTCGTCATCTCCACCACCATCGACCGCGCGTCGGGGTCGATGGTGACGCGGCCACCGGCCCCCCCCGACAAACCCGGCAGATCCGCCCGGATCACCTCGGGTGCCACATCGACCAGAAGGCCGAGGGTCATCGCCCCCCAGGCAAAACCTGCCGCCGCCAGCGCGCCCAGCAGATAGGGCAGCACCTGACGCCACACCGGGCGCGCCTCGCCACCGTAGATCCGGGCCTCGATCCGGCGCAGCAGGTTCGGCGGAGGCGTCACCGCCGCGTACCCCTCCGTCAGTGTGGCGAAACTCTCGACCCAGGCATCCACGTCCCGCGCCAGCGCCTCGTCCGCCTCCATCCGCGCCTCGAACACCGCGCGCTCGGGCACAGGCATCACACCCAGCGCATATTCCGCCGCATCCGTCTCGATCCCGCCAGGCAGACCATTGTCCCGCACTTCAGTCATCCGCCAAGGCACCCCCGCAGGCTCGCCAGCCCGCGCCGCAGGTGCCGCCGCACGGTGTCAAAACCGGACCCTGCTTCCTCGGCCAATGCCGCATAATCCAGCCCGCCAAGGTAAACGCGCCGGATCATGACAGCCTGTTCCTGCGGCAGGAGCGCCATGCAGTCGGCCACCGCACGCGCCTCCTCGCTCTGGCCAACGGGCGCCCGCGCCGGAGAAGCCCCCCGCGCCACCGCCACGTCCCGCGTCAGTCGCGCGAGCCAGACGGCCGTCGGATAACCGCCGTCGCGAAACGCGCCTGCCGTCTGCCAGATCTGGCGAAACACCTCTTCGAGCGCCTCCTCGGCCTTGGTCTGATCCTGCAACAGGCCCATGCAGATGCCGAACAGCTGCGGCGAGACCTGCGCATACAGCGCCCGGAACGCCTTTCGATCACCCATGGCGACCCGCGCCACGCGCGCTTCGATATCGTCCTGTGTCGTCATTGCGTCGGAACCGCCCATCCCCCTTGCCCCTTCCCGCGATATGTTGCACCAACGCGAGCAGACATTCGAATGAAGGACACGGGCACCATGGCGGACGGCATGATCGATATCAACGCGAAACCGACGGAAGAAATCTCGGTCCGTGAAGTGTTTGGCATCGACACCGACATGACGGTGCACGGCTTCCCGGATCGCACCGACCGCGTGCCGGACATCGATTCCACCTACAAGTTCGACCCCGACACCACGCTGGCCATCCTCGCGGGCTTCCGCAACAACCGCCGCGTGATGATCCAGGGCTACCACGGCACTGGCAAGTCGACCCACATCGAACAGGTGGCAAGCCGCCTGAATTGGCCCGCCGTGCGTGTGAACCTCGACAGCCACATCTCGCGCATCGACCTGATCGGCAAGGACGCGATCAAGCTGGTGGACGGCAAGCAGGTCACCCAGTTCCAGGAAGGCATCCTGCCCTGGGCGCTGCGCAACCCGACCGCCATCGTGTTCGACGAATACGACGCGGGTCGTGCCGACGTGATGTTCGTGATCCAGCGCGTGCTGGAAACCGACGGCAAGCTGACGCTGCTCGACCAGAACGAGGTCATCACCCCGCACAAGTACTTCCGCATCTTCGCGACCGCGAACACCGTGGGCCTTGGCGACACCACCGGCCTGTACCACGGCACCCAGCAGATCAACCAGGGCCAGATGGACCGCTGGTCGCTGGTGGCGACGCTGAACTACCTCTCGATCGACGCCGAGACGCAGATCGTCCTGTCCAAGGCGCCGCATTACAACAATGAAAAAGGCCGCAAGACCGTGCGCCAGATGGTGACCGTTGCGGACTTCACCCGTCGCGCCTTCATGAACGGCGAGCTGTCGACCGTCATGTCGCCGCGGACCGTGATCGCGTGGGCCACAAACGCCGAGATCTTCCGCAACGTGGGCTACGCCTTCCGCGTGTCCTTCCTGAACAAGTGCGACGAGCTGGAGCGTCAGACCGTGGCCGAGTTCTACCAGCGGTGCTTTGACGAGGAACTGCCGGAAAGCGCCGCCTCGATCAGCATCGCCTGATCCGGGTCACAGACATGCAAAACGGCCCCGACTGGCGAAGTCGGGGCCGTTTTTCTTTGTCCTAAAGGCCCTGTCAGACCGCCGGCACCAGGTGAATGGACAGCAGGCGCGTTTCGCGCTCCAGCTTTGCAAGGCGCGCGTCGACATCCTCCATCCGGCCGTCGGCCTGCGCCAGCTCGGCGCGGATCGTGTCCAGCTGCTCTGTGATCGCTTTCACCTTGTCGGCCGCTTGCCCATGCACACGACGCCGGATCGGTGCGGCCCGCACCACCTTCAAAGTTGTCATCTCACCATTCCCCAACTTCACGCCGACAGGCTAGCCGGGAAGTCTTAACGCAGCACTTTGACTAAAACTTTATTCGAAGGTGAAGCATTGAGACGGAGAGCGGGCGGGGCAAGGCGGCGATCATGAAGCGGTGGCTTCGCGCTGGCAAATCGCTTCTCACCTGTGGCACCACGCTGTCCGGAACTGGGGCGCACCACGTTGGCAATCCGCGCGTCCTGCCGACCCGCGAACCCCTAAAGGAGTGCCCGATGACCATCCTGCGCATCGCCCGCCCCACCGACCGCATGGCAGAGGTAACTGCCTTTTACCGCGACGGGCTGGGGTTCAGGGTGTTGGCTGAATTCGCGGATCACGACGGGTTCGACGGCGTGATCCTCGGTCATCCAAAGGCCCCCTGGCATCTGGAGTTTACTCAAGAGCACGGTCGTCCCGCCGGCGGCGCCCCTTCGCCCGAACACCTGCTGGTGTTCTACCTGCCGGACATGGACGACTGGCAAGAGGCCCTTGCGCGGTTGACCACGCTCGGACACGCGCCAGTGCCCGCCCACAACCCCTATTGGGATCGAAAGGGATCGACCTTCATCGACCCCGATGGCTACCGGATCGTGCTGCAGAACACCGATTGGGTGCTGTAAACGCCCTGATCCGGGAGCTTTACGCACGATACGGCTCTGTGACTTGCGAACAACGTGAGTCAAAAGTTTTCAAACAGATTAATTGTTACGCAGTATTTTCGCGATAACATTCATTTCATGAGCGGTTTGAAAATATTTTTCCTCACGCTCGCGCTCGTGCCTGCGCCGTTGCTTGCCATGCAAGATACACCGCCAGACGGATCCCAGGACCTCGTCCCCCTTTTCGCCTCCTGCGTCGGTCGATACTCGGCCCAGATGGAAGATGCGTGGAACGCCTACGATCCGGCCAATCCCTCCGAAGGGCATCGCGCCACGTTTGAAACCCTGTTGGACACAGTCCGTCCCGGATCGCCCCTGAGTGGCCCGCAGATCCTGCAATTGCGGTTGGAGGCGAAATTCGCGCAGGCCCATCTGCTGTCCATTGCCCGGTTCCACACCGATCCCCGCCAACAGCGCCGCGCCCGCGCGCAGGCCGCGCTTGCCCTGCGTCCCTGTCAGGCCCTGCTGCTGTAACCACCGCACGCTAGTGAAACCGAATCCTAACCCGGCGCGCCTAAGCTGCCCGGTCATGAAACTCCCGCGTCCCCTTCTCCGGATTGCGCTGGTGGTTCCTTGGGTGCTAGTCCCCCTTTGCAGCTTCGCGGCAGAGGGGCCTCAGCCCACCGAACAGGCGCAGGCCCTTGCCACCTGCCATGGCCGCTACACGGCCACGGTCGAACACAGCCGTCTTGTCGCCGTGGAAAACGATGCCGCCGCCATGCGTCGCGACCTGATCGAAGCGCTGATGAACACCTTCCTCGCGGAGCGTGCCGGCGACCGGACCTTCTCCATCGCGCTCATGCGCAACCGGGTCGAGGCGCGCTCCGAGATGCGCAACCTCTTCTCCGCTGCGACCTTCGGTCAGGACATGCGCCGCCAGCGGCTGGCCGATGGCCAGATCCGCCGACACCTGTCCGCCTGCGACGCTCTGATCCTCGGTCAGGACGTCCGCGCATTCTGAGCGGAGCCGCCATTGGGACCGCCAGTGGGACCGCCGCTCAAAGAGGCGGACAAGCCTCACCAAAGGCCGCCAGTATCCGCTCCACCTGCTCTTGATACGCGGGGTCCGAATATTGCGCGATCCGACCTTCCATGGCCGCCTGCAACGCCTCCCTTGCCGCAACATCACCAGCTTCGGCAGAGACCTTCAGCCCTGCAATCCGCACCGATTGCCCGACCTGATCCGCGACAAACGCCGCCAGACCTTCCATCCCCTGCCCCATGGCATCGACAAACGGCCCGGCCCCATCGCTCAACTGGTGCGCGACACAGTCGAAGTGCACCGTCTGGCTCTGCTCGAACGCCATGACAAGGCCCAGCGCCGTCTTCGCCGCGCCAGCGTCGATGCGCGTGTAGCTTCGCGCATAAGGCTGCTCCTCCCGCGTCACGGGGTCCCGCACCGTCCCCTCCAGCACCAACACGTCCCCGGCCAGCCCAAAGGCCAGCGGCATGTCGAAATGGTTGATCCGGGCCTTGACGTGCAGGTCGGCGCCCCGGCTGAACTCCAACGTCGCCCCGCCGTATTCGACCCCTGTGCCCTCCTCCGGTGCCACGTAACGGCGCCCCTGCTTTTCCAGCACGGTGCGCGCGACAATTCCGGTATATTCCCCGTCGACGGACCAGTTCGGCACACGACCGAAACTGGCGGCCTTCATCCAGTATTGCGTGACCTCGACGGTGTTCGGCCCGTCCCCCGGCGCAAAGACCAGCAGCTCCTGCCCCGGAACCTCGATAAAGGACACCTGCGCCAGCACGGCGTCGCCCAACCACGCGCCGTGCAGATCCCGGATGTCCGCCACCGGCCTGGCCTCGGCCAGCGCCACCTTGTTGATCTCGAACATTTCCAGCGCCTCGGTCGAGCATCCAAGCGGCCCGCCTTGGTCTTCGGACACGCCGGACGCCGGCGGCGCAACCCGGTAAGCCCGCTGGTACGTGGCACAATCGGCCATGGCCTGCGTGCCGCCCCAAACGCCAAGACATATCGCTACAGCAAAAACATGTCGCATGAACAACTCCGTTTTCAAATGCGGGCAGCCTAGCAAAAGAGAGCCGCTCCGCCAATCCGGCCCCTTGCGGGCCTCGCGCAAAGGACGGATAACAGCGCCATGAGCAAGCCCAGCGACAACCCCGCCGATCCGTTCAAGAAGGCCCTCGCCGAAGCGACGAAGGTCATGGCAAACGACCCTGACATCACCGTCAGCTATTCGGTCGATCCCTCGGGCATGTCCGGCGACGCCATGCGCCTGCCGCAGATCTCTCGCCGGATGACCCGCGACGAGGTGCTGCTGGCGCGCGGCACCGCCGACGCGCTGGCCCTGCACCGCCGCTATCACGACAACGCGACGCACTCGCGCTACCTGCCGCAGGGCGAGATGGCCCGCGACCTCTATGAGGCGATGGAAACCGCCCGTTGCGAGGCGATGGGCGCGCGCGACATGCCCGGCACCGCGGGCAACATCGACGCCAAGATCGGTCACGACGCCGCGCGCCGCGGCTACGGCCAGATCCGCGACAAGTCCGAGGCCCCGCTCTCTGTCGCCGCAGGCTACCTGATCCGCCACCTCGCCACGGGCCGTGCCCTGCCGCCCGAGGCCGCCAATGTCATGGACCTCTGGCGCGGCTACATGGAGGAACAGGCCGGCGGCACGCTGGACAACGTGAACGACGTGCTGGCCGACCAGTCTGCCTTTGCCAAATTCGCGCGCCAGATGATCACCGATCTGGGCTACGGCGACCAGCTGGGCGACGACCCCGACAACATGGATGACGAGGCCGAGGACGACGGCGAGCAGGACGGGCAGGACGAAGAGGAACAGCCCGATTCCACCGGCAACGACGACGACCAGTCCGAAGAGGCCGATGCCTCGCCCGAACAATCTCAGGATGAAACCCAGGACCCGAGCCAGGCGCAGGTCACCATGGACGACATGGCCGACCAGGAGCTGGGCGACGAAGCGGAACTGCCCGACGGCGACGCGCCCATGGAGCCGCCCGCACCGCAGCCCATCTCGGACGCGGACCCCGATTACAAGGCCTACTCGACCGACAACGACGAGGAAATCGCCGCCGAGGACCTCGCCGAACCGATCGAGCTGGAGCGCCTGCGCGCCTACCTCGACCAGCAGCTTGAACCGCTAAAGGGCGCCGTGTCGAGACTGGCAAACAAACTCCAGCGCCGCTTGCAGGCGCAGCAGAACCGCTCGTGGGAATTCGATCAGGAAGAGGGCGTTCTGGACGCCGGACGCCTTGCGCGCGTCGTCGCCAACCCGACGACGCCGCTGTCCTTCAAGGTCGAGAAGGACATGGAATTCCGCGACACCGTGGTGACGCTGCTGCTGGACAACTCCGGCTCGATGCGGGGCCGCCCGATCAGTATCGCAGCGATCTGCGCCGACGTTCTGGCCCGCACGCTGGAACGCTGCTCGGTCAAGGTCGAGATCCTCGGCTTCACCACCCGCGCATGGAAGGGCGGGCTGGCGCGCGAGCAATGGCTGAACGCGGGCCGCGAACAACAGCCGGGCCGCCTGAACGACCTGCGCCACATCATCTACAAGCAGGCCGACGCCCCGTGGCGGCGCACCCGCGACAACCTCGGCCTGATGATGAAAGAGGGCCTGCTGAAGGAAAACATCGACGGCGAGGCGCTGGAATGGGCGCACCGCCGCATGATCGTCCGCCCCGAGGCACGCAAGATCCTGATGGTGATTTCCGACGGCGCCCCGGTGGACGATTCCACCCTGTCGGTGAACCCGGCCAACTACCTTGAAAAGCACCTGCGCGACGTCATCGCCATGGTGGAAAAGCGCCGTCAGGTCGAGCTGCTGGCCATCGGCATCGGCCACGACGTGACCCGCTACTACGACCGCGCGGTGACCATCACCGACGTGGAACAGCTGGCCGGCGCCATGACGGAACAGCTGGCCTCGTTGTTCGACAGTGATCCGCGCGCCCGCGCCCGCGTCATGGGCATCCGGCGGGCGTCCTGACCTAGTCGGCGCGCGGCCCGAGCGGCCGCGTGTCCCGCCCGTGCAGTCCGTCCGACTCCACCGCATACTGGCTGTGCGTCACCCGCCATGCCCCGCCGATATGGCGGTATTCCGACATCACCGGATGCGGTGCGCGCTTCAACACGTTGCCCGCGCAGACCAGCCGCGTTTCGTGGGTGGCGACGATCACCTCGGGCGTCGTCATCTTCGCCGACACAACGTGCCGCGCCAGATCGACCAGCCCGATCGACGCATGGAACTTCCGCACCGACTCGAACACGTCCCGAAGGTCCTGAAGGTTGGCAAGGCGCCGTTTGCCCTGAAAGGTCTCGATCACCTGCGGAACGTGGAAACATGGCGCAAACAGGTCGAAGTCGCCGGTTTTCATACCTTGCCAGGTCACGTGAAGCATCTCCTCCACGATGGCCTCTGCAGTCTTGTTCGAAATCATTCAGCGGTCTTCCATGCCTGCGCCGAAGGCCTGTCCCACCAGCGGCGAACCGTGCCTACTGCCCCGCCCGCGCCCTGTCAGCGGCAATTTTCGCCAGACATTCCCCTATCGCGATATTTCGCTCATGCCGCAGCCAGCCCACCGACCCCGCCGCCCGCCCCCGGCGGCGCTTGCCTTCGCCGCCCACCCCGCTAACCTCGCGCCAAAGGAGTCCCCCATGTTCCAGACCTTCACCGAAAGCGCCTCTCCCGCGCAGGGGCCCGCACGCCTCGCCGCCCTGCAATCCCTGCTGGCTGAACGTGGCCTCGACGGGTTTCTCGTGCCGCGCGCCGATGCGCATCAGGGGGAATACGTGGCCCCCCATGACGACCGGCTGGCCTGGCTGACGGGCTTCACCGGCTCGGCGGGCTGGGCCATCGCGCTGCGCGACCGGGCCGCGATCTTCACCGACAGCCGCTACACCGTTCAGGTCAAGGCGCAGACCGACGCAGTTTTCGAAAAGGTCGACTGGCCTGGCACGACATTGGCGGACTGGCTGCAAACCGCCCTGCCCGTGGGAAAGCTGGCCTACGACCCCTGGCTCCTGACCGTCTCGCAGCGCCGCGAGTTGCAGGACAAGCTGCCCACGCTCGAACTGGTCGCCACCGACAACCTGATCGACGCGCTCTGGGACGACCAGCCTGCGCCGCCGATGGAACCGGCCTTCCCGCAGCCCGTCGAACTGGCGGGCGAGGCCCACGGAGCCAAGATCACCCGCCTGTCCGAGGGCCTCGGCCTGACCACCGCCGCAGTCATCACCCTGCCCGACAGCATCGCATGGCTGCTGAACATCCGCGGCAGCGACATCCCGAAGAACCCCGTTCCCCATGCCTTTGCCATCCTGCACGCCGAGGCCCGCGTCGACCTCTTCATCGCCGAGGCCAAGACCGACCAGATCCGCGACCACCTCGGCCCGCAGGTCCGCCTCATGCCGGTCGAAACCCTGCTGCCGACGCTGGCCGCGCTTTCCGGCCCCGTGCAGATCGACCCGGCCAGCTGCCCGGTGATCCTGGCCGAGGCCCTGTCCACACCGGTCGAGGGCGACGACCCCTGCGTCCTGCCCAAGGCGCGCAAGACCCATGCCGAACTCGACGGCAGCCGCGCCGCCCACCTGCGCGACGCCTGTGCCATGGTGCGCTTCCTCGCATGGCTCGACGCGCAGGCCCCCGGCACGCTGACCGAAATCGACGTCGTCAAACGGCTCGAAGAAGAACGCCGCGCCACCAACGCCCTGCGCGACATCTCCTTCGACACCATCTCGGGCACCGGTCCCAACGGCGCCATCGTGCATTACCGCGTCACGGAATCCACCAACCGCACCGTCGCAGAGGGCGACCTGCTGCTGGTGGACAGCGGCGGGCAGTATGTCGACGGCACCACCGACATCACCCGCACCATGGCCGTCGGCCAGCCGACCGAGGAACACCGCGCCGCCTTCACCCGCGTGCTGAAAGGCATGATCGCCCTCTCGCGCCTGCGCTTCCCAAAGGGGCTGGCGGGCCGCGACATCGACGCCCTCGCCCGCATGGCCCTGTGGGAGGTCGGCCTCGACTACGGCCACGGCACCGGCCACGGCGTCGGCTCCTACCTCTGCGTGCACGAAGGCCCCGCCCGCATCGCCCGCTCCGGCACGGTCCCCTTCGAGCCGGGCATGATCCTGTCGAACGAACCGGGCTTCTACCGCGAAGGCGCCTTTGGCATCCGCATCGAGAACCTCATCGTCGTGCAGGAGGCCGCGCCCCTGCCCGGCCAGACCGTGCCGCAGATGTACCGCTTCGAGACGCTCACACTGGTCCCCATCGACCGCCGCCTGATCGACCCGGCCCTGCTCACCCAGACTGAACGCGACTGGCTCAACGGCTACCACAAACGGGTCCACGATACGCTGCGTTCCCATGTCGATGATGCCGCAGGCGCGTGGTTAGCCCTTGCATGTGCCCCCGTCTGACATGTCAATGTCACAAATCCCGGCCACAGAGTCGGGAATAGGGAAGGCCCCGGACCGCAACCGCGGCCCGGGGAACAGGAATTTGAGGAGACACCGACAATGCCCACGACCAAGCACATCACCGTCACGCCCGCCGTCGGCACTTGGGTCGTCCGCGCCGGTGGCGCCGTCCTCGGCGAATCCTCCCGCGCGCTGGAACTGACCGAAGGCGACCTGCCCCCCGTCATCTACTTCCCGCGCGAGGACATCGGCATGGCCTTCCTCGACGCGACCGACCACAGCACCACCTGCCCGCACAAGGGCACGGCCAGCTACTTCTCGATCATGTCGAAGTCCAAGACCTACACCAACGCCGTCTGGTCCTATGAGACCCCCAACGCCGAGGTCTCCGAGATCGCGGGCTACCTCGCCTTCATGGTGCAGGACGGCGTGGCGGTCGAACAGGTCTGATCCTGCCCGCTCTGCATATGGATAGCGTGGCACGCGAGGGGCCAGCCCCCCTCGCACTCGCCCCCACTCCCCGGAGTATTTGACCCAAGAAGAAACAAGCGCGCGCCTGTGCTTCTTCTTGGCTCAAATACTCTGGGGGTCCGGGGGCAAAGCCCCCCGTCGTGCGCAGCACGGCAAACAGCAAAAGGCGCGTGCGCAGCACGACAAACAGCGCGTGTGCAGCACGCGCCGGTCGCCTGAGCACAGCGAAGGCGAAACCGCTCAACGCCGGAACCGCACCTCGGTCACCCGCGCCTTGAAGAAGGGCACATAATCCGCCGTGCCATAATGGTTGCCGCCCTCGACGTCCGCGGGCACACGCACACCGTCAAACTCCTCCCAGCCGCCCAGATCGCCGCCGAACGGCTGCCACTGCCAGACCCGCGCCGTGTTCTCCTGGCTCCAGCGCGGGAACAGCACCCGGACCGGGCGGCCTTCCCCATCCACGGTGATCTCCACCGACTGCTCCATCCCCTGCGAACGCACCGTCACCCGCGCGACATCCGTCCCCGAAGCCTCCCAGGCAAGCGTCTCCCACCCGGCTTCGGCCGCGGGCAGGTAGGCGGCAGGCGTCCAGAACACGCCCTCCCCGACCCGCCGCCCAAAGGATGACCTCAGATGGTCCGCGCCTCCGGCCCGCGCCACGGGCAACAGACCGAACAGGCGAAAGCGGCTCCAGCTGTCCCCGAACACCATGGCATCGCTGCCCGAGGCCTTCACCTTCCCGGTCAGCTCCACCTGCCAGACGAAGCCATGCGGCGGCGCCAGCACCTGCACCGCCTCCATCGGTTGTTCGACCCCGTTCAGCGTCAGGGTCCCGCGCATCCGCAACTCGGCCAGTGTCCATAGCGGCGTGCCCTCCGCCAGCGCAAAGCGGTAATACCGCTGCGCCGGTTCCGGCAGCCCCTCCAGCATGGACAGATCGAAAACCTCGGGCCGGACCGCCTGCTGCGCCTTCAAATACTGCATCGACCGTGCGTCAATGCGCGTGTCCCACCAGCGCAGCGCGCCAAGGCCAAGCCCCGCCAGGGCCACCACCAGCACGACAAGTCCCAGCCCGATCAAGATCACCCGCATGTCCCCCGACCTCTTGCAACCATCGGCTGCAACGTACCACGGGACCGCGCCAACGCCCCCGGACAGGGCGTCGCAGACCTCAGCCGGGGATGTAGCCTGTCAGCCCCTCCGGCACCGGCAGACGGGCCGACACGGTCTTTTGCACCATCAGCGCAAGCCCCGCATCGACGCTGTACAGGCTCCCGCCCTCGCCTTCGAACAGGCCCCAGTCATCGGGGATCTCGCCCTCCGGCACGTAGCCCAGCACAAGGTCCAGCTCCAGCACCGGGGTGGCCACCGCCGCCTCCTGCACGGGGCCGACGTAACCCGTGTCCCGCATCACCGGCACCGGCACCTCGAGGAACCGCGCCTCGGTCCCGCCTGCCAGCACGCGCTGCGCATAGGGCGTCTCCGGCACCTCGGCCTTGATCCCGTCCGGTACATCCAGCACGCCGCGAAACAGCACCAGCCGGGGACCATGGAAATAGCGGTAACTGTAGCCCGGTGTCAGGGCAAAGGCATTGCCCTCGATATTCCAGAACTGGTCCAGCAGGTAGATCGGCCCCGCGCCCGTGTTCTGCACCCGGTAGTCCACCCGCAGCTGACCGCCCGTCACCGCGACCCCGTTCACTTCGATCTTCACGACCCACTCCCCGCCATCAGTAATAATCCCGCTCGGTCTCGCCCATCTCGTCGCGGATGTTGTTCTCCGTCAACGGTTCGTTCTCGTATTCCCCCAGGCCGACCGTCTGCTGTTCATAGCCCGGCGCCGCGTGCATCTTGCCGTCCTTGCCCTTGTAGGGCAGCGACCTCTTGCCAGCGGCGTTCTTGCGCCCGTCCGTGGTGCCGTTGCCGTCGTGGTAACTGTGGATCAGCTCGTGCCCAAGGCCCACCGCCGGATCGCGCTCGCTCCACGGCTTGTTGCCCGCCTTCGTGCGGTCGGGGTCGAAATTCACGGTACTGCCCGTGCCCGGCCCCGGCTTGTCGTTGTCGTAGTCATACAAGCCGTCGCTGAATTTATTGGCGTTCTCGGTGTTGCCCTTGCCGGGCTCCGTCATCTTGATCGTGACCCCCTTGCCGTGCTGCTCGTTTCCCAGCAGCAACGCCAGCCCGGTGTCCGTCTCGGCCAGTGTTTCGAGCGAGTCGTAGACCTTCTGCTTGTAGGTGTCGTCGCCCTCCACCTTGATGGTCGAGGTGCCGTCCTTGATGCGCTTCATCAGCTCTTCGCGCATCTTCGCCTTCTTGACTTCGCAGGTTTTGATCAAAAGATCCCGCACCCCTCAATCCTCCCGGAAAAGCGGCGCAAGACCGCCCAGCGCGTCAAGGATCGCATCCGCGCGCCCCGCCGCCGGCGTCTCTGCCATCGGCGCAAAGACCGCCCGCCATTGCGGATCGGCAAAGCATCCGACGCCCAGCAGCAACTGCGCAAGGCACACCGCGCCAAGCCCCCCCGCCGGGATGCCGTAGTGCTCCGCCATCGGTCGCGCGGCCAGCAACAGCCCGTTCAGCCGCAACTTCGGTTGCCGCTCCCAATAGGCAGGCCAGAGTGCCGCCACCCTCTCCCAGAAGGCCTCTGCATCGCGGTCCGGGTCCGGCACCCGGCTGCCACGCTGCGCCAGTTGCGCGACGACCCGCCCGCGCTGCCCCAGCACCGCGCCATAGCGTTCCAGCCCGCGCCGCAGCGTCACCACCTTGCGCGGCAGCGACAGCGTCCGCAGCGCCAGCGTATCGCCCACCCAAGGCACCCGCCGGTCCCGCTCCACCTCCAGCCCCAGCGCCAGCACCAGATCGAGGTAGACGTCCAGCGCCTCCTGCTCCAGCAGCTCAAAGGCAGTCGCCCGCGTCATCACATATGTGACCAGTTCCTGCACCGCCTCCGGCCCCATCCGCGCCGCCGCGCCGGGGTGTTCGGTGTTGATCCGGCGCACCAGCCGGGGATGAGAGTCCTGCACCGCCTGCACGGCAAAGCCATGCATCTGGCTGTCACCAAAGGTAAGCATCGAAAATATCCTGACGTGTAATGGCGCAAGGCTAGAAAGACTCACGGCCACCTGACAAGGAAAATTCCCGGTCAGTGAGGAATTCCCGACCTCCGCCGCCAGGCCCGCCTTGCAGGATTCCGCTGATCCGACAGCCCTGAAGGCTCCGTTAGGAAACCTTCTGGCACAGGCGTGTTATTGCATAACCGGGGGCATCGCCCCACCTGTTGCGCAACCGCCATTCCTCCGATCTGCCCGGACTCTGCCCGGAAAGGACTTCGCATGACACGCCTGCTGCCCCTGCTCGCCAGCCTTCTCATCGCCACCTCTGCCATGGCCGAACCGGGCATCATCAACGCGCCCCGCGGCAGCACCGTACAGATGCGCAGTGGCCCCGCCGATGCCTTCGACACCCTGCGCCTGCTGCGTCCCGGCGCGACCGTCGAGGTGCTCGAAGAAGACCCCGCCGGCATGTGGAGCCGGGTACGCGACGCCTCCGGCACCACCGGCTGGGTGCCGCAGACCGCACTGTCCCAGCCGACAGAGGACATCCAGCCCCTGCAACGGGATGCAGACCGCCCCGACTACATCCGCCGCGACGTGTCCGGCAGCGATGGCTACGCCACGGCCCCCGACCACAGCCGCGAGCAGGTCTACGTGAACTCGCCCTCCGCCGGACGGCTGAACCTGCGCCAGGGCCCCGGCACCGACACCGCGATCCTCGGCACGCTGGACCACGGCGCGGCGGTGACGATCCTTGGTGGCGGCGATCCGTGGCGGCGCGTGCGCAGCGCCGACGGACAGGTCGGCTATGTCCACAACGCCTACCTTTCCTCCGACACCCCGACCATCGCGCCCGCCCCCGTCCAGCCCGAGCCGGGCCGCGTGCTGCAATCCATGTATGTCAACGCCCCCCGCTACGGCGCGCTCAACCTGCGCCAAGGCCCCGGCACCCAGTATGACATCGCCGAGACCATGCCGCAGGGCGCCCGCGTCGAAGTGCTCGACGGCGGCACCGACACATGGCGCTTCGTGCGCTCCGCCAATGGCCAGCTGGGGTTTGCCCACGTCAACTACCTCTCGCCGACCCGCCCCTCGGCGGCCCGCGTGCAGCGTCAGGAGTACCGCGAATACGACGAGAACGGCCGCCGCGTGATCCGCGTCAGCCCGCAGGAACTGACCGGCCTGCTGGCGGTCTGCGCCTTCTCCGGCAACCTTGACCGCTGCATGGTGCGTCAGCTGGAACGCCGGGAACGCCGCTGATCCTGCGCGCCCCGGCACCTTGCAGGGTCCGGGGGGCGTCAGGAATGTTCCTCAGCCGCCGTGGCGGCAAGGGCGCGGTTGTAGGCCTTCAGCGCATCGACGTGGAACAGCGCGCCCTGCAGGACCGGCGTCGATCCCTGCATCTCGACCACCGGAAGGAACGGCGTCCCCGACACATCCAGTCGCGGCAGCGCCGTCTTCAGGGTCGCGTCCAGCTGCACGTACAGCCCCTTCTCGATCATCTCGAGGCAGACCGTCTCGTCCGCCGCATTCTCGTCCGTGGGTTTGCGCATCACCGATTTGACCCGGAACATGCCCAGCAGATAGGCCTGCGGCCCCGCCGCCAGCGCCACCTTGCGCCGCTCCAGCTGCGTCAGGAAGAACGACCGATCCACCACCCGCGACGCCAGCGCCGTGGACATGGACACCGACACCATCACCGCAAGGCCGGTCTGCCAGTCCCCCGTCAGCTCGAACACGATCAGCGTCGTGGAAATCGGCGCGCCCAGCACCGCCGCCGCCACCGCGCCCATCCCCGCCAAGGCGTACAGCGTAAAGGCCGAGGACATCTCGGGCGCGAGCCCGGTCGCAATATGCCCGAACGTCAGCCCGGTCAGCGCCCCCACCATCAGCGAGGGTGAAAATATCCCGCCCCCCATGCGCCCCGCCATGGTGAAGGACACGGCCACCACCTTGATGACGGCAAAGACGAAGGCCTCGCCCAGCACCAACTGCCCCGACAGCGCGCGGCTCGTCGTCTCGTAGCCGACGCCGATGATATGCGGAAACCAGATCGCCAAGGCTCCCAGCAGCAGCCCCGCCACCGCAGGCCGCGCCCAACGCGGCAGGCCAAGCCGTTTCTGCAACTCGGTCTCGACGTCATCGGCGAAAAAGATCGCCCGCATCATCACCACGGCCACCACGCCGCAGACCAGCCCCAACAGGAAGAACGCCGGAAGTTCGAGGTAGAATTCCACCGTCGTCGTCCCCGGCAGCACGAACTCCGTCACGTCGCCGTAGACCAGCCGGTTGATGACCGTCCCCGCCGCACTCGCCACGACGATGGGCGCAAAGGCATGCAGCGCAAAGTGGCGCAGCACCACCTCCAGCGCGAACAAGGCCCCCGCAATCGGCGCGTTGAAGCTGGCCGACACCGCCGCCGCCACCGCGCAGCCCAGCAGGTCGCGCCCGGTGATTCCGTCCACCTTCAGGCGGTTCGCCACCCAGGTCGAGGCCAGCGCCGCCATGTGTACCACCGGCCCCTCGCGCCCGGTGGACCCGCCCGTCGACAGGGTGATCCAGGAACACAGGACACTGGCCATGCCCGCCCGCCGCTCGACCCGCCCGTCGTTCAGCGCCGCGCCCTCGATGACGTCCGCCACCGACCGCACCCGCCCGTCCGGCGTAAAGCGTTGCAGGATCAGACCCACCGCGATGCCGCCCGCCACCGGGATCAGCAGCACCCACAGCCAGTGCAACTGCCCCGCCCAGCTCGCCAGCATGTTCACATCCCGCGTGCCATAGAGGAACGCCTGCAACTGCTCGACCGCGAAACGAAAGCCGATCGCGCCGAACCCGCTGACCACGCCGATCAGCAGCGCGACGAACCAAAAGCTAATCTGCCCCGGCCCGCTATGGCGCAGCATGTCCCACCCCCGGCCCAGATCGCCGCGCATGGTCTGCAAGTGTTGCCCGATCACCCCTGACACTGCGATATCCTCCGATCCCGCGACTTCCCCCTCGTTAACGCCTTGGCTAAGGTGCCCCGACACAGTTCCGGAGACCGACTTATGCCCCTCGCCCAGGCGCTCGACGACTTGCAGGCTTTCCTAGGCGAACGGCTCAGCCGGTCCAAGTCCGATCTGGACCTGCACGCCCGCTCCGAAAGCTACTTTCCCCCCACCCCGCCCGACGCCGTCGCCTATCCCGAAACCACCGAGGAGGTCGCGCAGATCGTCCGCACCTGCGCGCGTTATGGCATTCCCGTCATCGGCTGGGGCACCGGCACCTCGCTCGAGGCGCAGGCCCAGCCCCTGCACGGCGGCGTGACCGTGGATTTCAGCCGCATGAACCGCGTGCTCGACATCCGCCCCGCCGACATGGACGTGACCGTACAACCCGGCGTCACCCGCGAGGCCCTGAACGAGGAACTGCGCGCCACCGGCCTCTTCTTCCCGGTCGATCCCGGTGCCAATGCCTCGCTGGGCGGCATGGCGATGACCCGCGCTTCAGGCACGACAACGGTCAGATACGGCACGATGCGCGACAATGTCCTGGGGTTCGAGGCCGTCCTCGCCGATGGCCGAGTGATTCGCACCGGCACGCGGGCGCGCAAATCCTCTGCCGGCTACGACCTCACGGCCCTGCTCGTCGGCTCCGAAGGCACCCTCGCGCTGGTGACCGAAATCACCCTGCGCCTGCACGGCATCCCCGAATCCATCTCGGCGGGCATCTGCGCCTTCCCCGACATGACCGCCGCCACCAATGCCGTGATGGAGACGATCCAGATGGGCATCCCAATGGCGCGGATCGAATTCGCCTGCGCCCAGACCGCGCAGGCCTTCAACGCCTACGCGGGCACCGCGATGGCCGACCAACCGCACCTCATGGTGGAGTTCCACGGCTCGCCCGAAAGCGCCGCACAGGACGCCGCCCGCTTTGCCGAGATCGTCGCGGATCACGGCGGCTCGCGCTTCCAGTGGTCCTCCAAATCCGAGGAACGCACCGCCCTCTGGGCCATGCGCCACAACGGCTACTACGCCATCCTCGCCTCGCGCCCCGGCGCCCGCGCCGTCGTCACCGATATCTGCGTACCGATCAGCCAACTGCCCCGCGCAATCGAGGAAACCCAAACCGACATCGCCGCCTCCGGCCTCCCCGGCCCGATCCTCGGCCATGTGGGCGACGGCAATTTCCACGCCATCCTGTTGATCGACCCGGACAAACCCACGCATCTGGACATCGCCAAGGACCTCGCCCACCGCATGGCCGAACGCGCGCTGCGTCTCGGCGGCACCTGCACCGGCGAACACGGCGTGGGTCTGGGTAAGAAAGCCTACATGCAGGCCGAACACGGCGAGGGCTGGGACGTCATGGGCCAGCTGAAACGCGCCATGGACCCGCAGAACATCCTCAATCCCGGCAAGCTGGTGCGCGGAAACTAAGCCCGTCGTCGGGCGCGGCTGGTGGGCGGGCCGCTGAGCCTGCAAGGTTCAGTCGGGGCGTCCGACAGACCGCCCGAACGGAACCCCGTCACCCGAACAGCGCCAAGACCCGCGCCTGCGCTTTTGCCGCCCGCGCCGCGCGATCCGCAACACCGGGCGGCGGCATCGCGCCGGTGACACAACGCACCTGAAGGTCGCCGACCAGCAGGTCCAGCCACAGTTCAGCCACTTCTCCGGGCGCACCACGGATCACGCCCGCCTCCGACAACCCGTTGAAAAACCGCACGATCCGGGGAAAGACCTTGCCCCGGCCACCCTCGGCCAGCACCGCGCCCAACTGGTCAGAGGCATCCGCCGCCGCCGCCCGGTTCAGCGCAATGGCACTGGGGGACAGCAGCAATTCCAGCAGCACCTCGCCCAGCTCCGTCAGCGCCTGCGCCGACCGCTCCCCGCTGACCTGTTCCAGCCGCTCCGACACCGCCGCAACATTGCGCGTGATGAGCATCCGGAACAGCCCGGCCTTGTCGCCATACCAGCGATACAGCGTCTCGTTCGACGCCTTCGCCTTGCGCGCCACCGCCAGCATCGACATGCCGCCATAGCCCTTCTCGCGCAGCAGCGCATAAGCGGCCTCCGCGATCTGGGTCTCCCGTGCGTCTTTTTCCTGCGGAGTCATCATCCCTCCAAAACCTGTTGACTCGAACCGTACACCCGATTACGGATACGTCCAGACGTACACCAAATTACGGAACGCAACTAATTGAGGTCCCACATGAACGATCCCCTTCCCACTCGCGCCTCCCTCGCCGTCCTGATGGTCATTCACCTGTTGATGCTCTTCGCGCTCTACACCCTGACCGCGCCGCATCCCCCCGTGGCCATTCCGCTTTTCGCCCTCGCCCCCTTCCTGTCGGCCTTCACGGCCATCGCTGCGGCGACATGGATCATGGCAGAGCGCCCCATCGCGGTGCCGCTCAGCATCCTCACCGCGCTGCTCGCAGCGGTGTCCTTAGGACCGCATAAATACTTTGATCCCGCCTTTTCAGGCATCTGGCCCGCTGTCCTCACCGGGCAGGTCGCTATCGTCGCCTTGATGACCCAAGCCGTACGCGCGCTTTCGGCCCGCCGCACCCCCAAGGCCCTGCCCGCATGACCCGCGCCAGCGCCCTTCTGGCCCTGCTGTTCAGCGGGGCCATCTTCGGTTTCTTTTACGCTTGGGTCTGCTCGACCATGTGGGGCCTCGACGCGACGGACCCGCGCACGGCCATCGCGGCGATGCAGGCCATGAACGCCTCCGTGCGCAACGCGGTGTTCTTCCCGGCCTTCTTCCTGACGCCCGTGGTGCTGGCCGTGACCGCGCTCCTCGCATGGTGCGACAGTGCCCGCCCCGCCGCCACGGCCTTTGGCCTCGCAGCGCTGGTCTACTTTGCCGGAGGGTTGATCCTCACGGCCACGGTCAATGTCCCGATGAACGAGGCCCTGGCACTGCAAACCATCCCGGACGACCCCGAACAGGCCCGCGCGATCTGGACCGCCTACAGCGACAAATGGCAGGTTTACAACGTGATACGGACCATCGCCTCGGGCGTGGCCCTGCTTCTGACGGGCCTCGGCCTGCTCAGCCTACCGCGCGCTTAGCGGTCCAGCAAGGACCGCGCCGCCGCCCGTGCGGCGTCGGTCACCGTATCGCCCGACAGCATCCGCGCCAGTTCGGCCTCGCGCTCCTCGGCGCTCAGCGGCACTACCTCGGACAGGGTCATGCCATCCTGCACCCGCTTCGCCACGCGCCAATGATGGCCACCCAGCGCCGCCACCTGCGGCGAATGCGTCACCACCAGAACCTGCCCACCATCGGCCAGCGCCTTCAGCCGCCGCCCCACGGCATCGGCCGTCGCCCCGCCGACACCCCGGTCGATCTCGTCGAAGATCATCGTCACGCCCTGACCCGCTTCCACATGAAGCGCGACCTTCAAGGCCAACAGGAACCGCGACAATTCCCCACCGGATGCAATTTTATTTAAAGCACCCGCAGGCGACCCCAGATTGGTCGCCACGCGGAAGGTCACCGCGTCGCGGCCCTCCGGTCCCTCGGCGGCCTCAGCCACCTCGGTTTCGAACACCGCGCGGCCCATCTTCAGCGGCTCCAACTCGCCCGCGACAGCGGCGTCCAGCCGCTTTGCCGCCTCGCGCCGCAGCACGGTCAGCTCCGTCGCCGCCGCGTCATACACAGCCTCAGCCTCTCGCACCGCGCGTTCCAGATCACCGATCCGCGCCTCGCCCGCATCCAGCGCCGCCAACCGCTCCGCCAGCGTCTCGGCCAGTTCGGCCAGATCGTCCGGGCCGACCTGATGCTTGCGCGCCAAGCCACGGATCGCGAACAACCTTTCCTCGGTCTGCTCCAGCTCCAGCGGGTTGAAATCCAGCGCCTCGAGGCAATCGGCCACACCCCGCGCCGCCTCGTCCAACTCGGCCATCGCGCGGACCAGCGCCTCGATCGGCGCATCCAGCCGACCCTCGGCCTTCGCCGCCGCGCCTTCCAGCCAGCGCAGCGCGCCGGACATGGCCCCCTCCGCTCCCTCGTAACCCAAAGCCGCCGAGGCCTGCGCGATGTCATCGCGGATCTTCTCAGCCGCCTGCATCTGCCGCCGCCGGGTGTCCAGCGCGCTGTCCTCGCCCGCTTCCGGCGCCAAGTCCTGCAACTCGGCCACGGCGTGCCGCAGGAAATCCTCCTCGGCGCGCACCTTTTCCAGCGCGGTCCGCGCGTCTTTCAAGGACTTGCGCGCCGTCCCTACACCGCGCCACGCAACGCGGACGGTCTCCAGCGCAGGCCCGGCCACCGCGTAATCGTCCAGGATGGCGCGATGCCCCTTGGGGTCCAGCAAGCCCTTGTCGTCGTGCTGCCCGTGCAGTTCGACCAGCGTATCCGACAACTGCCGCAGCACCTCGCCCGAGACGCGCCGATCGTTCACCCAGCCGGTCTTGCGCCCGTCCACGGTGTTCACCCGCCGCAGGATCAACTCGCCCTCGACCGGCAGACCCGCCTCGCGCAGCACACCCCAGGCCGCATGATCCGGCGCCAGGTCGAACACGGCGACCACCTCGCCCTGCTCTGCACCTGCGCGCACCAGTTCCGCGCGCCCGCGCCAGCCCAGCACGAAACCCAGCGAATCCAACAGGATGGACTTACCCGCCCCGGTCTCGCCCGTCAGCACGTTCAGACCGGGCCGGAAGTCCAACTCCAGCCGGTCGATAATCAGCATGTCCCGGATTTCAAGCGCGCGCAGCATGGATTGTCCCCGTAGGGTGCGGATCACCGCACCTTACAGCCACTGACCTTTCAGCATCTGGCGGTAGATCTTGCCCAGCCAGTTGTTGTCGAACGCCTTCGGCTCCAGCCCCTGCCTGGTCAGCAGCGCATAGCTGTCCTCGTACCATTCCGTGGACTGGTAGTTGTAGCCAAGGATCGCGGCGGCGGTCTGCGCCTCCTGCGTCAGGCCCAGCGACAGGTAGGATTCCACCAGACGGTGCAGCGCTTCGGGCGTGTGCGTCGTGGTCTGGAAATCCTCCACCACCACGCGGAACCGCGAAATCGCCGCGCCAAAGTGATCGCGCTTCAGGTAATAGCGCCCGATCTCCATCTCCTTGCCGGCCAGATGGTCGAAGGCCAGGTCGAACTTCAGGATCGACGACCGCGCATATTCGCTGTCGGGATAGCGCTCGATAACCGTGCGCAAAGCCTGCAACGCCTGGAAGGTCAGCCCCTGATCGCGGCCCACCAGTTCGATCTGGTCGTAGTAGGACAGCGCCAGCAGGTACTGCGCGTAGGCCGCATCATCATCCGCCGGGTAGAAATCGATATACCGCTGCGCCGAGGACCGCGCGTTCTCGTAATCCTTGTCCTTGTGATAGGCGTAGGCCTGCATGATAAGCGCCCGCTTCGCCCATTCCGAATAGGGATACAGACGCTCGACCTCGCCGAAGTAGAAGGCGCCGTCCTCGAAATCCTTGCGCGAAACCTCGTATTCCCCGCGCTCGTAAATCTGCTTGGCGGTGTAGGTTTCCAGCGGCTGGCCGTCGGGTCCGACGTCCTTGCGCTGCATCTGGCCGCACCCCGACAGCAGGAGTGCCGCGACACCCATCCCGAACACCAAAGCCCGCGAACTGCCCCCAGTCATCACCACCGTCCTCTGTTCTTCTTGGACGCCGTGCCGTACACGAAACGCCCCCATTGAGCCGGGTCTAGCACAGAAAATTCGCAGGCAAAACGCCCTAATGGCATCGGCTGGATCAAAGGATCGCAAGATGTTGCCGGTCGGTTGACACAGGTATGCGGCCAGACCGCCATGCCGCCCCGGTTCAGGCCACGGCAGGGATTTCGTCCCGCTCGACACCGGCACCGGGCAGCGTCGCCGCCAAAGCCGCGTCGCAGGTCACCATGCGATAGGCTTCGGGGCGGGCAAAAAGCGCACGAAGCAGGGCATTTGTCAGCGCATGACCCGCTTTATGGCCCTCATAAAGGCCGATAATTGGCGCTCCGGCCAGCGCCAGATCCCCCAGCGCGTCCAGCATCTTGTGACGCACGGCCTCGTCCTCGTGACGGAAACCGCCCGGGCTCAGCACCTGGTCGCCGTCCACGACGACGGCGTTTTCCAGCGTCCCGCCCAGGGCCTTGCCCGCGGCGCGCATCGCCTCAACGTCCGACGCGCGGCAGAAGGTCCGGCTGTCCGACAGTTCGCGTACGAACGTACCATTCGCGAGGTTCAGGCGCTTTTCCTGACGCCCGATGGCCGCATCGGCAAAATCGATGTGAAAGGCCATTTCCAGCCCCTGCCCTGCCGTGCCGGGCGACAGGCGCGCCCAACCGGCCGGGGTTTCGACCTCGACGGTCTCCAGCACTTCGATGGCACGGACCGATGCGCCCTGCTGGCGCAACCCGGCGTTCAGGATGCCGCGCACGAAGGGCACCGACGACCCGTCGAGGATCGGTGCCTCGGGTCCGTCGATCTCGATCAGCGCATTATGCACGCCACACCCGGCCAGCGCCGCCATGACATGCTCGATGGTCGAAACGGAGACACCCGCCTTGTTCACGATCTCGGTGCACAGCGGAGAGGTCTCCACCACGTCCCAGCGCGCCGGGATCAGGCGGTCACCCACTTCGACGTCGGTGCGCTTGAACCAGATCCCGTGATTGATCGACGCCGGACGGATGGTCAGACGCGCAGGGGCACCGGAATGCAGACCGGTGCCTTCAAAACGGATCGTGTTGCGGATCGTGGTTTGCACGAAAATACCCTGATGTTGCACGCACCCCCATACACCCGGCGCGGCTTCATGAGTGGGATAGAGGACGGGGCGGGCAATCCTCAAATCAAAGTTTGTAACCGAGTGAAACATCCCGGAAACGCCATGGGCAAAGCCCCGCGCAGCCCCCCAAACGCATTATGCAACCCGTTGATACACATCGCACAAATACATCCATCCACAGACCCGCCACCCAGTGCGAAGTGTTCGCCCTTCCCCCACGGAATGCCGTTTATTGCATCATTCTATGCCGAAAACCGGGGCATTCGGCCCGTCACTCACGGCATGTTACAGGGGGCAAAGCGGATTATTTCGGTGTGATCTCCAGCACCAGCGCCAGCAATTTCGCCGCGCCGCCGTTGAAATGATCCATGTCCACCGCGCCCGTGATGCCCTCGACCGACCCGTTCTGGCTGTACTGCCAGAAGGTCCAGGTGTCCCAGCCCGTCACCGCCTTGGGCTGACTCACGCCATATTCCGCCACCCACAGCGGATAGGCCCCAAAGCTGTCGTCGAAATGCGCGTTCCAGAAGCCGGGGCTGGTGTAGATGATCGGCTTGCGCCCGTAATGCGCCTCCAGCGTTTCGAGGAACTCGTGCAGGTCCGGGATCAGGTCATCGTCCGGCACCATGTTGCCGCTCATGGTCTCCACATCGACCATCGGCGGCAGGTCGCCCTTCCCCAGCTTCACCTTGGCGATGAAATTCTCTGCCTGCGGGCCGGGTTCGTCGCCGGTGACGTAGAAATCATAGGCCCCCCGCAGGATCCCGGCGGCCTTCATGTCCTCCCAATTGTGGGCGAACTCCGAATCCTCGTTGGTGTTGCCCTGTACGGCCTTCGCATAGGCATAGTTAATCCCGGCAGCCTTCACCGCGACCCAATCCACATGCCCCTGGTAATGCGAGACATCTATCCCCCGCACCTGCTTGCCGATCAGCGGGCGGACCGCCGCGCCAATGGCAGCGGCCCGATCGGTGTCCGGGCCGGGAGGCGCAGGGGTCAGGGTCGTTTCGGGCGCCGTACAGGCAGCCGCCAGGCACAGCATAAAGGCCTTCGCCAACCTTCCAATACGTCGCGATACAAGCATCAGGCGATTCCTAGGAAATGAAATCACCTTACCGGGAAACCTGCCCAATCTCACAACGAAAAACGCCCCCTGTCATCGACAGAGGGCGCCTTCCACGAGGGTCTCGGTCTCCGAGACGGTCTTTAGTTTGCCTGGCGGCGCAGGAATGCCGGGATCTCGATGCGATCCTCTTCCGGCTCGGCCTCGGGGGCCGGAGCGGGTGCCGGGCGGTGGCCTTGAACCGGCGGCTGCTGGCGGCGCTGCGGTTGCTGCGGCTGCTGCTGCTCGCCACCGTGGCCGGTCATGCGACCGATCAGCGAGTTCACCGAGAACCGCGGCTTGTCTGCGGCTTCGACCTCGGACACGGCCTGCTGGGCGGCTGCACCGTAGCCGATGCCTTCACGCGAACGGGCGGCGGCGGCTTTCAGGCGGTCCAGCGTCGCCGGGCTCGGCTCACCGGGAGTGGGCTTGCGCGGTGCGACGAAATCGTTCGGGTCAGCTTCGATGCTGTCCGGCTGCGGACGGAAGTCCGACATCTGCGGCTGATAGGCCGGCGGCGGCAGGCCGTCGTCCATGGCCACGGGCGCGGCGGTGGGCGCCTCGTCCTCGAAGATGTCTTCCATCTGCTCTTCAGCGGCTGCGCGCTCGCTGTCGAAATCGTTGAACAGCGGTTCCTGAACCGGAGCGTGGGACACGGTCTGCGCGACCACCGGCTGCGGTGCGGGCTGCTGCGGCGCGGGCGCCGGAGCGGCGGCCTGCTGGCGCAGCGGCTGCGACAGCGAACGGCGCGGGACCGGCATGTCGGCCACGTTCTCGGTCGCATCGATGCCGGTCGCCACGACCGACACGCGCATCAGGCCACCCATGCTTTCGTCCATGGTCGAGCCGACGATGATGTTCGCGTCCTGGTCCACTTCCTCGCGGATGCGGTTGGCCGCTTCGTCCAGTTCGAACAGGGTCAGGTCGGTGCCGCCGGTGATGTTGATCAGCACACCCTTCGCGCCCTTGAGCGAGATCTCGTCCAGCAGCGGGTTCGCGATGGCCTTCTCGGCCGCCTGGATGGCGCGATCTTCGCCCTCGGCCTCGCCGGTGCCCATCATCGCCTTGCCCATCTCGTCCATCACGGCGCGCACGTCGGCAAAGTCGAGGTTGATGAGGCCCGGACGGACCATCAGGTCGGTCACGCCCTTCACACCCTGGTACAGCACGTCATCCGCCAGCGAGAACGCCTCGGTAAAGGTCGTCTTCTCGTTCGCCAGACGGAACAGGTTCTGGTTCGGAATGATGATCAGCGTGTCGACCATCTTCTGCAGCGTCTCGACGCCTTCCTCTGCCTGGCGCATCCGCTTGGCGCCTTCGAACTGGAAAGGTTTCGTGACAACACCGACAGTTAGAACGCCAAGTTCACGCGCTGCCTGAGCAATGATCGGCGCCGCGCCGGTGCCCGTGCCACCGCCCATCCCGGCGGTGATAAAGCACATGTGCGCGCCTGCAAGGTGGTCGACGATCGCCTCGATCGACTCTTCGGCGGCGGCAGCACCGACCGATGCGCGGGCACCTGCGCCCAGACCTTCGGTCACCTTCACACCCAACTGGATGCGGCTTTGCGCCATGCTCTGCTGAAGCGCCTGGGCGTCGGTGTTCGCGACGACGAAATCGACCCCCTCCAGGTTCTTCTCGATCATGTTGTTGACGGCGTTGCCGCCTGCCCCGCCCACGCCAAAGACCGTGATGCGCGGTTTCAAGTCTTCCTGTCCGGGCATGGAGAGGTTCAGTGCCATGGTTTGTCCGCCTGTGTTCTTATCGACTGTCGTATTGCGACTTGGTTTTCTCACCGATCCAGGCACGTCCTCTGCCTGTTAAGGGAGAGTTTACCGAGAAGTCGCTGCGGCGTCACGTAAAAAACAGGGTTAAAACACCAAATATGGCATGTTTTTGGCAGGTTTCCGCGAGTTTTCGCAGCAATGCCAAGATCATGTAGGCGACAGTTCACACGACACCAGCCACAGTGGCCGCCTGACCCTGCGTCACATCTTTCATCTTTCGCGTGTCCGTGAGGCCTGCTCGCCCCTTATTCGAGCGTTCTCCCGCCCTTATCCACAGAATCTTTAACAGGTCTTAACCGGGCCGTCACCCCATATAGTGGCCACCGGGCGCAAAACCGCCAGATGGCCGGGGATTGTCTACGACGCTGGAAAAACCATGACAGGGACGCGCCCCGTCACCAATTGTCCCGGAACCACTGCACGGCGCGCTTGAACGAGCGGGCCGGATAGCGGTCCACCGGGATCTCGAAGTCCCACCATTCGTCCTGCGGATGCGCCGCGAACAGGCACAGGCCCACGGCCCCGGCAAAGCCCGGCCCCGTCGCCGCCTGCGGCAGCCCGTGCACGCGCAGCGGACGGCCCAGTCGCACCTGCTGGCCAAGGATCTTCGACGCCAGACCATCCAGCCCGGGGATCTGCGATGCGCCCCCCGTCAGCACGATCTGCTGCGACGGCAGGTGGTCAAAGCCCGCCGCATCCAGCCGCGCCCGCACCTCTTCGAGGATTTCCTCGACGCGGGGCCGCATGATCCCGATCAGCTCGGTCCGCGAGACCGTCCGCCGGTCGTGCTCCCAATCGCCGGTCTCGCCGCCGCATTCGATCAACTCGCGGTCGTCCATGCCAGTCGCGACAACGCCACCGTAGAAGGTCTTGATCCGCTCCGCCGTCGCCATGGGCACCTGAAGCCCCATGGAAATGTCCGAGGTCACGTGATCCCCGCCCATGCGCACGGAATCCGAATAGATCATGTGCTTCTTGATGAAGATCGAGATGCCCGTCGCGCCACCGCCCATGTCGATGCAGGCCGAGCCAAGCTCCTGCTCGTCCTCCACCAGCGCCGCGATGCCCGACACATAGGCCGAGGACGCAAGCCCCGCCAGTTCCAGATCACAGCGCTTCACGCAATGCGCCAGGTTCGCCACCGCCTGCGCCTGCACCGTCAGCATGTGCATATCGCAGGACAGCTCCGCCCCGATCTGCCCGCGCGGGTCGATCAGGCCGGACCGATGGTCCAGCGCAAAGTTCACCGGCTGCGCGTGCAGCACCTCGCGGTCGTGGCCAAAGTCCGGCACGTCGCAGGCCGACAGCACGCGGGCCACGTCCTGCTCGTCTACCGTGACGCCCATGACGTCCACCTGCCCCGCCAGCCCGTAGCTGCGCGGATCGGCACCGGAAAACGCGGCGATCACGTGATCGACGCGGATGCCCGCCATCTTCTGCGCCGCCTGCACCGCCGTGCGGATCGCGCGCTCGGTCTCGCCCATGGCGTGGATTTCACCGAACCGCACCCCGCGCGAGCGTGTCGTCGCCGCGCCGATCACCCGGAACCCGGACTGGCCCGCCAGCGATCCGATCCCCTCGTCGCGCGTGTCCGATCCATCGAACCGCAGCACGAGGCAGGCGATCTTGGACGTGCCCACGTCGAGGATTGCGATCACGCCGCGCTGCATCGCAGCCCGGCGCATGTTGCGCATCGCGCGCTGGGATTCATAAAGCTCGATCATTGCCCGTACCCCTTGAAACCCTGAATCATCTGTTGCCCGCCTCGATCATTTTGATCTGCCACATCTGTTGCGTGGCCTGTTCGCTCATCCGGATCGTCGGCCGCCTCGGCAGCCGCAGATCCACAACCGTCAAATCCCGCGCCAGCAGGTCCATCTGAGGCGCCATGGACAACGCAATCACCCGCTCCAGCGCCTGCACCGCGCCGGTTTCCGGCAGCATGATGCGCTGATCCCGATCCAGCACCACGTCCCAGCGCCGCGCCCCGATGCGTTCGAACCCGCGCAGCCGCGCCTTGATCGGCCCGCTGACGGACCAAAGCCGCAGCGCCTCGGCCACGGCATCCTCGGCGCCCTCGCCCGCAATTACCGGCAGGTCGGGCCGGTCCAGCCGCGAAGTTGCCGGGCCGACCCGCACGCCGCTGTCATCCAGCATGTACAGACCCTCGGCCGACCGCCACAGCAGCGCCGGCAGGCGTTCGATGATGTCGACCTGCAAAACGCCGCCCTGACGGATGCGCAGTTCCACCGCACGGACCGGGTCCAGCGCGCCGATCTTCGCCTGCATCTCCGGCAGGTTCAGGTCAAAGGAACTGACCGGGAAATCCACCGGCACCGCCGCACGGATGACCTCGGCGGTCATGTCGGTGGCGCCGTCGATGGCCATGATCTTGACCTCGAACTCCGGGCGGCTTTCCACCGCGTCCCGCACATCGGCGACCATCCCGTTGAACGCCGTCCGGTTCGCCTCGACCGAGAACCAGCCGCCCACGCCGCCCGCGATCAGCACGACCGGCAGGACCACGCGCAGGGAAAAGCGAAAGAGCGGCGTCAGCATCAGCCGCTCGATCCGGTATTTCATGCGGCTCATGCGCGGGTCGAGCCGCGCCATCCCCGTGTCCACTCCGGGGTCCGGCTGCAGGCGCTGCTTGCGCTCGACGCCCCTCACCGCCCGCATGAAGCATCCTCCACCATCCAGGCGCAGAACTGGCCAAAGGTCATGCCCTTCAGCCCCGCGTGTTCCGGCGAAAGCGAGGTCGGCGTCATGCCCGGCTGGGTGTTGGTCTCCAACAGGATCAGCCCGCCGAGGCCCTTGGAGTCGTCCCAGCGGAAATCCGTCCGGCTCACGCCCTTGCAGCCCAGGCAGCGATGCGCGCGCACCGCGTAGTCCATGCAGGCGTCATATACGTCCTGCGGGATCTCCGCCGGGCAAACATGCCGCGACCCACCGGCCTTGTACTTGGCGTCATAGTCGTACCAGCCGTCCGTCAGGATCTCTGTCACGCCCAGCGCCGCGTCGCCCATCACCGTGCAGGTCAGTTCCCGCCCCGGGATGAAGGCCTCGACCATCACCACCTCGGGCATCTCCTCGGACATCACCGGCGGCCCGTTGGCCACCTCATGCACAAGGTACACCCCGACCGAGGACCCCTCGTTATACGGCTTCACCACGTAGGGCGGCGCCATGACATGCCCCGCCGCAACCACGCTCTTCTTTTCCAGGAAACTCTCCGCGACCGGCAGACCCGCCGCCCGATAGGCCTCCTTGGTCTTCTCCTTGTCGATCGCCATGGAGGACGCCAGCACCCCGGAATGCGTATAGGGCAGCCGCAGCCACTCCAGCATCCCCTGAATACAGCCGTCTTCGCCCCAACGGCCATGCAATGCGTTGAACACCACGTCCGGGCCGATCTCCGCCAGCCGCTGCGCCACGTCGGCGCCCGCGTCCAGTTCGATCACCTCGTATCCCTCGCCCCGAAGCGCAGCAGCACATTCCCGACCGGAAACAAGGCTGACCTCGCGCTCTGCCGAGGGCCCGCCCTTCAGTACCACCACCTTCGGGAGTGTCCCGCTCGACATCCCTTACCGCCTCTTGTCCGGGGTTGATCCCCATGTGTGTGAACGACCTTGCCTGTGGCCGTGCCCCTCCGGTCTGATGCCGGTTCTGCCGGGGCCAATGCGTCACCCCGGGGCAAATCACCCTCGAGGTCCGTGCCTTACTCTAGCCGTAATCCACAGGCAGGGAAAACCCTTTTTCGTTAATCGAAGGCCCCCTGAACGATCACATTATTCACGAAACGCCTTGAATCGTGCACCACGCGCACGGCCGACGCAGGCCGACCCGGCACAATCAGACGAAAATCGCGCCGAAAGTTCCCTTCCGGCGCGCCCCAAAGATCACGGAACCGTGAACACCTCACGGCTCGCCGATGCGCACCACTTCCCAGACCAGTTCGATCCCCTGCGTCTCGCGCACCCGCGCCCGCACTTCCTCGCCAAGCCCTTCGAGGTCCGCCGCCGTCGCGCCGCCCGCATTGATGAGAAAGTTCGAATGCATCTCGCTCATCACCGCGCCGCCGCGCCGCGCCCCGCGCATGCCCGCATCGTCGATCACCTTCCAGGCCTTCAACTCGTGCGTATCGTCCGCCGCCCCCGTGGACGACCGCCCCAGGGGGTTGCGAAAGGTGCTGCCCGCCGTGCGTTCCCGCACCGGCTGGGTCGCGTCGCGCTTGGCCACCTGCTCCTCCATCCGCGCCAGCAGCGCATCGGGCGCGCCCTCCGGCGCCTCGAACAGCGCCTCCACCAGCACCGCCCCCTCGGGCAGCACCGACGACCGATAGCCAAACGCCAGGTCATCGCGCCCCAGGGTCACCACCTCGCCCGAGCGCAGGACCACCACGGCCTCCACCAGCACATCCGCCACGTAAGAGCCGTAACACCCGGCGTTCATCCGCACGGCCCCACCGATTGTGCCCGGTATCGTGCGCAGAAATCCCAGGTCCCGCCCCTGCTCCGCCGCCCGCTTCGCTACATGCGCATCCAAGGCCGCCGCGCCACAGCGCACCCGCGACCCTTCGACCTCGATCCCGTTGAAGCCGCGCCCCAGCCGGATCACCACCGCGCGCAACCCGCCGTCCCGCACGATCAGGTTCGACCCCACGCCCATCGGGAAGATCGGCACGCCTTCGGGCAGGTCGCGCATGAAATCGGTCAGATCCTGCAAATCGGCGGGTTGAAAGACCCAATCCGCCGGGCCACCCACCCGCAGCCACGTCAGTTCCGACATGGGTTTCGCGGCGGTCAGTTTCCCCCGCACCTCGGGCATCCCTGTCTCAGGCTGGCTCTGACTCATGACACGATCTCCTTCGCGCCCCTGCTACCGCGCCCACAGGCGCCACGCAATCCACGCCAGCGAAACCCCGCGTATCCCGTAGGGTGGGATTCCAACACACCTCCCACGCCGATTCCACCGCAACGTGCGTAGGTCGGGGTTCCACCCCGACTCCCCGGTCAGGCTCCGGGTTTCGGAAGGATGTGGTCCTTGGCCGCCTTGATGATCTCGCCCGCCTGCTTGCGTCCAAACGCCAATGCTCCGACGGCCACACCGACTTCCTGAGGCACGCCGATCTGCCCCAACAGAACAGTCGTCCCGAACACCATTCCCATGTTCACCGCCGCCCCGCCGCTTTCCCACACAGCGGCAACGATCTCGTCCGCCTTTTCTCGTGGCAGGGCCGCGAACTTGTCACGGTACAACTGCCCCAAACCGACGATCTTTTCGGCCTCCGCCACGGTCGGCAGCCCTTCCACCGGAATCAAAGGAGCCATTCGCTCCAGCGCCTCATACATCACGAGAAAGGTGTGCAACTGCTGGCGACACAGATCGGGATGCTCGGCATTCAGGAAATTGTTCCCCTGCCATCGTTCGATTTCCAGCACGATCAACTGCTGCAAGGCTTCCAATGTGGCCGGAATCTCCTTTCGGTTCTCGCCCACGGTGTGCCGCACCTGATCGACAACGCGCTTGCCCGCAGCAGCACCCGCCCTCTCTGCTCGGTCCGCCTCTGCTTCTGGCGCAGGCTGCTCCCCTTTGGCTCCACCATGCCGCTCGCAGATCGCATTGATCGCCGTCAGCGCCTTGGGCACATCCTCCCAATCGATCTCCTTACTTGTCGCGATCTCCACCATCAGGGGGGACGCCGGGTCCGGCGCGGTGCCGGTCAACACGCCCTCGTACCACCACAGCCAGAACGCCCAGTCCGCAGCCGCCTCTCCGGCGGTGACGATAGCCTTCACATTGCGCCAAGCCTCCGAGAGCGGGTTATCCCCATTCCATAGAGGCGCGGCAAAGACGTCCCCTCCGGCAATAAGGCAGAGTAGGTCATTCTTGAGGCTTTCCCATCCGGCGGCGACAGCGGAGGTGCCGCTAGGGGTGTCAGCGAAGATGGCTGCTGCTGCGTCGTCTGCGGCATGGGCAGCAGAAGCAGTTTCGGCAAGACCGATCCAACTGGCAGCTCTGACCGCTTTGACCGAGGATTTTGCGGCAAATAGGGTGGCGGAATTGATGACGACGGCTTTAGCAGCGCTCTCAGCGGCGATGGCGGCCGCGCCGATTTCCTCGGTTGGACGTTTGCTCGCGACCGAGGATATTGAAAGGCTCCTCAAAATCGGCAAGGCTGTCAAATTACGTTGCCGCGCCACGGGATCTTCGGCAGCGAACCGCCACCAAACCGGCAGCACCCGCGCCGCAGCCCGTGCCGCCACGCTCACCGCGATCCGCCGCGCCTCAGCCTGTTCCGCCTCGGTCCCCTGCGGCAGCGCGTTCAGCCAAGCCTCAAGCTTTTTCCGGTTGTTGATCTCGTCAATCTTGACCACCTGCACCCCTCACCTGTCGTGGGCTTACCCTGCGCCGGTGTGCGCCCCTTGGCAATCGCCCGCGCACCGCCACAGGGGGGCGCGTTAACCTCTTTTTGTTGAAAACCCGCAGGCCGTTCAAATCCGGCCGGTTTCACCCCTGTTTCCGGCCGGTTCATCGGTAACGTCGCCGCGCCAAAGCTTAACAGCGCAACACCCCGATGCGAGTCCGCCCCCGGGGCCCCACCACATCTGGTGCGCCGCTGACCTGCGCACGCCGTGTTAACCCCACCGCGCGCAGCGTTAAGGCCGGAAATCGCCCCCTCGGGACGCTCCGTTAACCTCGCCGCGCGGTCAAACCTTACCCGTTCGCGGTGCCCGCAAACAGCCGTTTTGCCCAGCGTGCCAGGTAGATCATCGGCCAGCGCAGCAGGCTCATCCCCGCCACCAGAACCGCCAGCCCGACCCAGGGGCCGTTCTGGTAAGTGACAAAGCCGACAAGAGGAATTCCCAATGCAATCAACACGTAAGCCCGTGTCCAGTGATGGTCCTTCGAGGGGATCATCGCGGCGAGGTTCGCCGCCACGGCCCATACGCAGGCAAGGATCAAAGAGAGCGTCATGGCTCCAACCTCCAACTGCCCCCGCAGGCCTGTATAGTGTGCCATCATATCGCCTATCACACAACCCCCGCGATCAACGCCCCCCCCGACAACAAAAGCCCCGCCACCGGCACCCATCCCGGCACCTCGAAAGCCGCCCTAACCCCTTGTTTTTTCTCAAGAATAAGTGCACCATTCACCAACACAAAAACTGCCAGCAACACCGTGGTCGTCGCCTCCGCCAAGACCGCCACCGGCAAGGTCAGCGCCCCCAAAACAACTGCGCCCCCAACAAGGACACTCGCCAGAACGGGCGTGCCAAACCTCTGATGTGCATGGTGAAACATGCCCAGAAACCCGCCCTGTTCTCCCAAACCATAAAGCACCCGCGCCGCCATCACGATCTGCGCCAGAACCCCGTTCAGCGCCGCAAACACGGCGATCCCGGACAGGAACCGCGCCGAGCCGCCGGTGCCATGCTCCCAGACCAGCGCCAGCGGTTGCTCCGAGACGCCCAGAAGTTCCACGGGAACGGCCCTTACAGCAGCCCAGGCCACCAACCCGTAAAGCATTGACGTAATGACCAAAGACAGCAGGATCGCACGCGGCATGGTGCGTTCGGGATCGCGAACTTCCTCTGCCATGTTCACGATGTCTTCAAAGCCGATGAAGGCAAAGAACGCCAGCGCCGCGCCAGCGCCGACACCCGCCCAAGGCACGCCCCCAGAGGACACCGCCACAGGCTCGGCCCCCAGTCCGGCCCAGACAACCAGCCCCAACCCGGTCAATTCGACCAAGGTAAACAAGGCCGCCAATCCCAGGCTTTCCAAAACGCCAACCACGCTCACCAAAACCAGAAGGCCGCCCAGGCCCAGCAGGGCCCAAACGAAGGGGGCATCAATAATCCCAAGTAGATACCCCGCCCCCCCACGCAGGACCGCCGCCGCCGACACCGTTCCGGCAATCACAACCGCCAGACCGACCAGCACGCCCAGCCAGTCCTGCCGATAGCCTTTCGAAACGTACAACGCCTCACCCGCCGCGCGCGGATAGCGGGTCGAGAATTCCGCGTAGGAAAGCGCCGTCGGCGCGGCGATCACTCCGGCCAGGGCAAATGCCAGAGGTGCCCAGACACCCGCTTGGCCGACGACAGCGCCCGTCAGGACATAAATCCCTGCTCCGACCATGACGCCGACACCATAGGCCGTCAGCAAGCCCAACCCGATCCGACGCTTCAGTTGCTCAGCCATGTTGCCTCCACTTCCCCGCCCACCCTAGCCAAGCGCAACCGATCAGCCATGATCTGCGTCAGTCGAGGCACGTGGCCTTTCCCCTTCATCTTGATGAAAATACCGCGGAGGGGGTCTCGGGGGAGGCAGAGCCTCCCCCGGGTCGTCGCGCATCGCGCGGCGAAACGCCTGCCCCACAAGGAAAAAGGGCCCCGGAGGGCCCTTCGCGGTCTCAATTCGCAGACATTACTTTGCCAGCCGGGCCGGCAAGCCATTGGCCCAGGCAGAAATCGTCCCCGCGCCAAGGCAAACCACCATGTCACCGGGCTGGGCCTGCTCACGCACCAACCGCTCAAGGTCGTCCTCGCTGACGATGGCCCGCGCATGGCGGTGACCGTGACGCACTAGCCCCGCCACCAGATCGTCGCGCGAGGCTCCGGGAATGGGCTGTTCACCCGCGGCGTAGACCTCGGCGATGGCGACCACATCCGCCTCGTTGAAGCAGGTGCAGAATTCCTCGAAGTGATGCGACAGGCGCGTATAGCGATGCGGCTGGTGTACAGCGATCACGCGACCTTCGCAGGCCTGACGCGCGGCTTTCAACACGGCGGCGATTTCGACCGGGTGATGGCCGTAGTCGTCGATGATCGTCACGCCGTTCACTTCACCAACCTTGGTGAAGCGGCGGTTCACACCACCAAACGCCGCCAGCGCCGCACGGATCTCGTCACCCGACATGCCAAGGTGCCGCGCCACGGCAATCGCCGACAGGGCATTGGACACGTTGTGGTCGCCCGGCATCGGCAGGGTCATGCCCTCGATGACGTCGCCCGAAACCTGGAAATGCACGTCGAAATGCGCCACGCCTTTTTCGTAACGCAGACCCACGGCGCGTACGTCCGCCTGCGCGTTGAACCCGTAGGTCACCACGCGGCGGTCGGTCACGCGACCGACCAGAGCCTGTACCTCGGGGTGGTCGGTGCAGCAAACCGCCAACCCGTAGAACGGGATGTTCGACACGAAGTCATAGAACCCCTGGCGCAGATTCTCGATTGATCCCCAGTGCTCCATGTGCTCGGGGTCGATGTTGGTCACAATGGCAATCGTCGCAGGCAGACGGTTGAAGGTGCCGTCGGATTCATCCGCCTCGACCACCATCCATTCACCCTGCCCCATGCGCGCGTTCGAGCCATAGGCATGGATGATCCCGCCATTCACCACGGTCGGATCGAACTTGCCCGCATCCAGCAGCGTCGCGACCATGGTGGTCGTCGTCGTCTTGCCGTGGGTTCCGGCAATGGCGACGTTGGACTTCAGGCGCATCAGCTCGGCCAGCATCTCGGCACGGCGCACGACCGGCATGCCGCGACGGCGTGCCTCGTCCAGCTCGGGGTTGCCGGGCTTGATGGCCGAGGAGATCACGACGACCTCCGCGCCTTCGAGGTTCTCGGCCCGCTGGCCTTCGAACACGGTCGCGCCCATCGACACCAGCCGGTCGGTGATCTTCGACGCCTTCAGGTCAGAGCCCTGCACCGTGTAGCCGTGGTTCAGCAGCACTTCGGCGATGCCCGACATGCCGATGCCGCCGATGCCGACGAAGTGGATCGCGCCCACGTCACCCGGCAGCTTCGTCGCGCCCATCATGCGTGCGCCCCTCTCAATCTCCAGATCCTTCATGTCCCGCCTCGCTTTCTTGTTTTGTAAAACCTGCCAACTCTTCAACCAGATAGGCCAGATGCTCTGCGGCATCGGGCTTGGCGACCGACAGGGCCGCCATGTGCATCCTGATGGCGCCCTGTTCGTTCGACAGGATCGCCTCGATCGCGTCGCGCAGCGTGTCGACCGTCAGCTGGCTTTCGGGGATGCGGATCGCCGCCCCCGCATCCACCAGCGCCTGCGCGTTCACCGTCTGATGATCCCCCGCCGCGACCTTGTAGGGCACGAGGATCGACGGCCGTCCGATCACCGAGATATCCGCCACCGAGGACGCACCCGAGCGCGAGATGACCAGCTGCGCTTCGGACATGCGCGCCGGTACGTCATGAAAGAACGGCTGCACATCCGCCTGCACGCCGTTTTCCGCATAATAGGTATCGACCCGCTCGCCGTCCTCGTCCCGCGCCTGATGGCTGACCCGCAGGTTCTGCACCATGTCCAAAGGCAGAGCCGCGATGGCAGGCGGCACGATGTCCGACAGGATGCGCGCGCCCTGCGACCCGCCGATCACCAGCATTGACATCGGGTAAGGCCCCGGCGCGATATAGCCTGCGCCTGCGCGTTCCTTCACGGCGGCGCGCACCGGGTTGCCGGTGTGAATACCCTCGACGCCCTCCGGCAAAGTGGTCGGCCAGGTGCCGCAGGCGACCATGTCGACCTTGGGGGCAAAGATCTCGTTGACGCGGCCCAGCACGCCGTTCTGTTCGTGGATCATGCGCGGCAGTTTCAGCAGATAGGCCGCGCCCAACGCCGGGATCGACGGATAGCCACCAAAACCCACCACGGCGGCAGGACGATCACGCCGCATCCGCATCATCATCGACAGCACGCCACCGGCCACCTTGAACGGCACGCCGACCTTGGCCAGAGGCCCACCACGGGCAAAGGTGGCCGAGGCCACCTCTTCGATCTCGACCCCCTCGGGGAAAGCGCCGGTATAACGCGCGCCACGCGCGTCGGTGGACAGCTTCACGCGCCACCCGCGCGCCAGCATGATTTCGGCCAGGGCTTGCGCGGGGAACATGTGCCCGCCGGTGCCACCGGCGGCCATCACCAACAGAGGCTTGCGCTCCGTCATCCGTTCACTCCCTCGACCCGTATCCGCGCCCCTTATACCAGTCCCCCCGGCCCGTCCACCAAGGCAGGCCGGGAAAGCGCCACCTGTGGCGCTCAGCGCCGCCCGGCGCGCAAGATATCGCCGATTTCGCCCTGCGGTCGGGTCCGGGTCAGGGCCAGGAGCATGCCGACCGCAATACCGCCCGCGATCAGCGACGAGCCACCGTAGCTGACGAAGGGCAGCGTCATGCCCTTGGCCGGCAGCAGTCGGACGGCAACGCCCATGTTGATCATCGCCTGCACGCCAAAGATCGCGGCGAGGCCCGTTCCGGCGAAGCGGATGAACGGGTCCCGTTCGCGCATCAACCGGATGAAGCTGCGCACCACGATGGTGGCATAGAGCGACAGGATCACGAGGACCATGACAAGGCCGTATTCCTCGGCGGCGACCGCGATGATGAAGTCCGTGTGCGCGTCGGGCAGCGACCATTTCACAGTGCCCTCGCCCACGCCTACGCCAAAGAAACCGCCTTCGATGATGGCATTGGTGGCATAGCCCATCTGCGTGGTCGGATCGACTTCGGGGTTGAGGAAGCCGTCGATGCGGCGGGCAAAGTGCTCGGACGCGTTATAGGCCAGGGTGCCACCCGCCACGACCAGCCCGGCAAGGCCCATGAGCAGGACCATCGGTGCTCCGCCCACGAACCACATGACACCCCAGGCGAACAGCACCAGCGAGGCCTGACCAAAGTCGGGCTGCATCGCCAGCATCAGCACGATCGCCACCATGATGACGAAGGAATACATTCGCCCCGGCGGCCCGCCCAACTCCTGTCCTGCGGCCAGAAGCCATGCGGACACAACGACGAAAACGGGTTTCAGGAATTCCGAGGGCTGAACCGAGGCAAAACCCAGCGAGTACCAGCGCACCGCGCCCTTGCCAAAATCCGTGCCCAGCACAGGCAGGAAAGCCAGGGCCACAAAGGCTATACCAAATCCGACGACCGCCAGACGGCGCACCATCAGCGGCGACATCATCGAGGTCAGCATCATGACCACCATGGCCAGCCCGCCGAAAAACGCCTGCCGCTGCACGTAGTGGAAGGGGTTCAAGCCATTCCGTTCGGCCAGCGGAACCGAGGCCGCGAGCCCCAGCAGGATGCCCACCGCGAACAGCGTCAGGATACAGGACAAGCTCCACTTGTCCACCGTTCGCCACCATTTCGGAAGCACAGGTTCGCCGCCCGCCACCGGGACCGCGCCATAAACCATCTCTGTCATGAGAGCACCGCTCGACTGCCTCAGTTTCTGCCCGGTTTTCCGGGTCTGGGGTTGAGGATAGAGCAATTTGCTGCCACAGGCCAGTTAAAAGCGGTTTCGCCGCGCGGTCGCGCGGCGACCGGGGGGGGGGGGGGGGGGGGGGGGGGGGGGGGGGGGGGGGGGGGCGGGGGGGGGGGGGGGGGGGGGGGGGGGCGGGGGGGCGGCGCCGCCCGCGG